>CAYIMR010000001.1:0-79361 GCA_964364455.1 uncultured Planctomycetales bacterium
CGCACTGTCAATGCGCAGATACCTCATCAACGTATCAAAATGAAAGACCGGCGAGGAGGCGGATGCGGGAGGCGCGACACGTGAAGACTGTGAACCAATGAATGGCTGAAACTCGAAGATGGCATAACCGTAGGCGGGAAGTTCGACGGAGATCTGATTCGCCTTTTCAGTGAAGGTGACTTCCTTGGAACTGAGGATCCTTCTTTCTCCTTCAAAGGCGGCACGAACGCCTTCAGGCGGTCCGTTGGGATATTCATAACCGAAAATATGGTCCGGCGTCCAATGCACGCGATGGGTCTGGCTTGAATTATTAACCAGCGTTACGGCAAATCCATCCCCTTCCAGATAGGAAAGCATCGGCATAAGGCCATCGAGCCTGTGCTCGCCTGGTTTGTCCAATTTCGCGCTGAACGGTTCGCCCCCGCGGAAAATCCCCCTGGACATAACCGGCAAGATGCGTTCAAGTTCTTGAAGAATAAATGGATCGGCCTCCTGACGTGATGGATATTTAAACGGATAGATCCCCGCATCCGGTGATTTCATTTCGATGCTTAAATCCTTGGCCCTGCGCATCCCCAAGATCTGCCGGTAAGGAATGAGCATATACCCGCCGGCTGCCGCGGCAATGACGGTAGCCGCTATTTCTTTCTCCGGCGTCTCGAAGGCATCTAAAGCCGGCAGTTCATCATGGTTCTCGGCGAAGAATACGCTGTTTTTAATATACTCGCGTGGCGCATCAATGAACAGATAACCGCGTAAACGCGCCATATCGCCGGACTTTAATATATCGTAGAAATCTTTATTATAGGTTTTTAGCCCAAAACTCTGGAGTGTTTTGGCCCTTCCTTCCCCATAAGTCTCCGCAATGCCCAGCATACCATTGGCCTCTGTCATAAATTCTTCCCAAAATTCGCAGGGCATCATTTTACGGGCTTGCTCAATTGTTAAATGTTTCCCCCAGGTATCATAAATGTGCGTCCAAAGCGCCGTATGCGCCAAATCGGCCCGGAACCCGCCCTTGTATGGTAATCCGCTTATTTCAGTTGTCGGCCGGGTGAGACTCTTGATCCGCGCCAGAACGGCCCTGATCATGTATCTGCGCGCCCGCGGATCCATCAATTTGATCTGCCCGGCGCCGTTAAACCATCCGCCTTGTCCGGGATTTTCCTTGGCATGCTGAAAAATAGAATCAGGCCGCGCCGGATGACGATAAAACGGCCTGGCTTTATAATCTCCATACTCCCCGAAGGAACCCTTCACCCGTTGGAGGAGATCCCGCTCGCTTCTTCCGCGCGCATATTCAGGGAATCTCTTTGGGACGGCCTTCAAAAATGCCTTTTTACTATAGACGATACCTAGACCATCCACCCGCGCCAATGCCGGCGCATCGGCGGCAAAATGATTGGTGACATAGTCGACAATGAGCGTCATCCCTCTTTCGGCCAACCGATCGGTAAATTCCCTGGCTTCTTGTTCCGTGGCAACCGCGGGATCAGGCGTGTAATCGTAAACTTCATAGCCGGACTCATGACGTTTTATAGATTCATGATGATACTGGTTCCAATATTCCATAACCTGCTTTGACCATGGACTCCTTGCCCACGGCGCCTTCAACCAGACGACACCGAAGCCTAACGCCTTCCACCAGTCCAGCTCGCTGTCCGGAATCCGGGAAAGACTGCCGTAAGTCCCTGCAATAGCCCTGGCATCCACCTCCAGGATCAATTCTCCTCTGACCGGACTGGAGGCGCGTAGCTGCTTCTCCACCTCATGCAGCCTGATCTCCTTCCCCGGTAAAGACCCATTGCCGAAATTCAAAGTCACATCCAGCGCGGGGAACGTAACCGGCGAGGAGGACAATTTCCCAGCGCCCTTGATAGGAGATTTAGTGCCCTCTTCATTCAGGCCATCAGGAATCGCGATGCGCCACCGCAGTGAGTATCCCGCTATCCCTGCGGGAAGTTCAGACGGGCTCTCGGAAAAGGTGAGGTCAGACGTAGGAATGAACGCCTGATAGATACGGCGTCCCAATTCATATAAAGAAAGCTTGTCTTGACTATTCTCATTCCACCCATGGGCGGCTTGACAGATATTGGCCCAATCCAAACTCACGTGGTCTTGGGCGGCCGTTCTGATAATCGCCTCTAGTTGAGCTCGTGCCGCATCATGCTTCCATACGGAAATCCACCCTCCATTGCTCTGGGCATCCTGCAAGGAAGATATATAATTAAGCTTTTTGCGAAAGTCATTAATGACTTCCTCAGTCACCTCAGAGGGCCATCCCATCAGCCGCGCAAATGCGAGCGCAAGCAAGTCGCCAAAGAACTCGCCCTTCGCAGACTCGTGTGTTTTTCCAGTGTGGTGCCCCAACTCATGTGCCATCACGAGACCCGCCAATTTCGGATTGCGGAAATACTCCCTGCCGAATGCGAAACTCGCATTAGTCTCACCACCCATCCACGAATGTTTTTGAGGGGCGGCCGTCAGGCGTGCTTGGTTGATGATCTTACTGCGCAATTCCTTGATCTCGCTGTCTTCGGAGAGCCCTGGCAGGCCTGCCAGGATTGCCAACACAGCGAGGTAAGCGACGGCGAACCTAGTATTTCCATCCAATGACCAGCCCGTTCCAGAAATATATTCTGCCTGACGTTGGAATATCACCTGGGCGCGCTCCCGCAGCACTGCAGAAGGGACTCCTTGCATCGTCAATAAATCAAAAATCGCTGTATCATCTGATTCTAAATTGCCAAAGAACCACTGATTCAGCCGTATCAGCAACCCAGCGTTTTGACGCAGCATCCTCAGTGAAGCGGTGTCACCACGGCCAGCCAGCCAAGTGATAATCTTAATCACATCCTGAGCATTTGGCGTTTCGCTCGCCAAGGTCGTGAGCTGTTCTGTCGCCTCGAGTTCCTGTAACGCTTCGATGGCCAACTCAGATTTCGTCGCATGGCGGCCCAACTGAACCAGTTCAGGAAGCGCGTGGAGTTGTTGTAATGCTCTCAACGCCTTGAAATCATCGAGGCGGTCGGGGGCGTCTGAAGAGAATGGAATGTCGGCTCCTGCCCTCTGAGCCAACTGTTTCACCAAGGCATCGTCGTTTGCAAACTGCGCAAGCACGGATGGAAGGCGTCTAATCTCATAATCTACAATGGTGTCGCCAATCGTACGAAGCGACTTAGGATCTCCCGTGCGAGCTTGAGCGAGTAGGCGTTCCAGGGCCACTTCAGGATCCTTCGTTCCATATTGGCCGTACTCGTAGTACCACGGGTTACGTTTGAACCATTCGAGGAGTTCGTTCTTTGGTTCGGTCGGCTGGACTAAAACGGCTGGGTGAACAACGGGAATAACATCTATCGCTGCCTTGCGAGTTGTGTTCTCGTCTTTAGCTCTGCGTTCTGCTTTCACTTCCAGCCAAATAATAATTACAATTTCTGCCAACACAGGCACAAACAAAACCGTAAGCCACCCGAATACATGATATAAAGCATAACCGGCAAGTCCCACGAAAATTACCATCGCGGTGGTCAATAGCACCATAACACCGTCTACGGCCTTATTCAGTGCCTTCGCTCGCTCAAATACTTTCTTTATCGACTTAAGCTGTGCCGCGAGCCACGCCGATCCAACCACGGGGCTGGAGGCGCGTAGATGCTTCTCCACCTCATGCAGCCTGATCTCCTTAAATCGCTGCGCCAGTTCTTCAAAACTTATGTTCAGATTTCCCCGGACAAATTCATACATCTGGCCATATTGTTTGACCAGCCGGATAATGCTGACTTTCTCGTGCCCTATCCTGTAAGAAGCTTCCATGATGGCCAGCCATCGGGCGTCTTGATGTTCTTGATGTGCGTAATACAATTGCGACACCTCCGTCAAATACTGCGCCAATAATTCCTGGGATCTCTTGCGGTAATACTCCACGATCTGCTGTTTCTCCCGATAATGATCCGGCAGTTGCAAGAGCGTCACCACTTCCTCAAAACTGTACCCGCTGTCTTTAAACACATCCATCAGCCAGCCGTTCACGCCCGTCTCGACATACTCCTTCGGGCCTCCCGTATCCGTCGCGATGTTCGGATGCCCGTTAAACGACGCCCGTTGATCCGACGTACCCGCGGCCTCCCGCGTTGACCTCGGCATGCTCACCCACACGTCGCTGGCCTGCGTCGCCAGCTTCATGGCCTCCGTGCCTGAACCTTCCACAAATATAAACTTGCCTTCCAAATCTTCCCTTTTGGCCAAGGCTTTAAATTGCCGCACCCACTCCCGGCCGACGGTATCTCTTCCGACACCGCCGACCAATAAATTCATTTCCAATCCGTATTTTCTGCCCAACGGTGTTTCGTATTCCTTGTCCCTGTCTCCTGTAATATACTCGATTAACCCAAACAGGATCCTTTGCTCCTTATACTCCACCAACCTCCTGACCAATCCGGCCAACGGACGCTCGATATGTCTGAATGCCGTCCCTGTTGTCTTCAGCAAATATTCATTCAACTTGCCCTTGGCATGCTGGCCGATTTCATACAAGTCAATACCTCTTACCCCTTTCCCGCTTCCCTCCAGATCCATTAGTTCCCCGCTCTTCCACAACCGCGGATCCGATCCATTGGTGATCGCCAAGGTCTTTTCTCCGGCCCCCGGCAACACGGCTAACCTCGTCACCTCCCCATGCTCCTGGGCGACCGCGTTGATGACCGCGACCCGCGGATTCTCCGCCAACCTTCTCGCCAAATCCAAGCTGCCGTCCCGGATAACATAATCCGGCGCCAGACCTTCACCAACATGCATCCTTAACCAGGAAACACTGTCATACTTCGGCAAAGCCGCCGCCTCCGGTGTGTGCGTGGTGAGGACGACTTTCGTATCCCGGTAAATACTTGCTTCTTTGCGTAGCCTGAAATAACCATTCTCAAAATACTGAATGTCGTTCTCTACGGCCTGCACCAGGAAAAACAATTGCGGTTCATTCAACCTCAGGATATCCGGCGCGACGCCCAGCTGTTTGAATAATTCCACATACGTCCTGCCCAAGAACGCCATCTGCCGTAACTTGCCGGGCTCCTCCGGATACAACGCGTAATTAATCTCCGGCTGCCTGATCATCAATACCGGTGTCCCATGCGTGAGGACCATATACAACCGTACGTTGTACATAGATCCGTTAAATTCGACATCAAACCGGAAGGCCTCTTTCTTGTGTTCGGCAACAGATAATCTGCCGACCCCGGCCGTATGATCCCAGTCGATCCCGATATAAGTGCCGCCTCCGGCATGGTCCACATAATGTTCATACAATGGCATCAAACCCACCACCCTTTGCCCGGTCTGTCCGTACGCGCCGTAGGTTTCGCCGGCGAGGAACCCTAATCCGCCGCTGGCCAACGCCTGTTGTGCCCGCGGATCCTTGATCTCATCCAGGAACGCCTCCATCGTCGCGTCCACCGCAAACGGCCCTTGCATTAAGTAAGATCGCAGATCCTCAACGCTGCGGATAGATCCGGAGCAGATGTCAGTCTTCCGCGCCCCGGCTTGCGTTTGTTCCCTATGACTTTCCGGACTTAAAATCGGGCTGCTGGCCCCGAGCGAAGTCGGGGGGGAGGCGGTATCCGGGGCTGCCTGCCTTTCTCTTTCGGCTAAAGCCCTGACCGCCTGCAGGAACACTTCCTCGGGATGGTTCCATCCTTCGATAACAATGCCCGGGTCGATGCGCCGGACTGTTTCCCTGGCCTTCTCCATACTATCAATGCCGGAAAGTCTGTGCAGGCTGTATAAGAAAGATATCAGCAATGACCTCTTGAACTTCAACTTAAAATACTGGAATTCATCGGGCAGGTTATCCAGCAATGATTTACCGGTGTCACCGATCGGTGCTTCAATGAAATCTTTGATCGTTCCCTCAAACTGCTTACCGATAAATTCAGAAGTAATCGAAGCTTCGAAATCTTCAAGGTTGGAAACCCTGTCGACAAATTTGCCGATAATCGCACCGGGGCCAAACTTGACAATCTCAAACAAGTAATCCGCGGCATCTTTTTTCTTTGTCAAAACCCAGACCAATTCCATCAATCTATCGAGATCAAAAGGTAAACCATGGATATCTTTCCCGATTGCCGCCAGTCCGTCAATGATTTGCGTTTTGATGAGTTCCAGGACCTCTCGCCTTTCTTCATCGCTAACAGGACGCTTGTTTTTATCTGTAAATTGCGCTCTTCTTTCTTCAGGAGGCAATTTATCATTACGGGCATTCGTAAAATATCGGATAGAATCCTCCACCGCGTCATGCAAAGGCAGCCCCAGCGCGACAAGAAGATCTCTTCCGGCCCATCTATTGACATACATGGCCAACACCCCCAGGGGATGAGCGATATAAGGGGCGCCACCCTGTCTTATCTGTCCGGAATGATGATACTGAGCTATCTTGTAAAAAATTTCAAAAATTTCTCTATCCAAACCCGGCATCAGGCTGCCTGTTCCTGTAAAATCATCGGGGCCGAAGAAAAGATACCCGGGCAATCCCCGGAGTTTTTCCTGCACAAAACGCTCCACGGTCCCCTCTGCCAGCTTTAAGGAAACCGGCCCCGTTGCTTCATCCATGAACGACGCGCGGGCGAAAGCCAAAGCGACATCCTGGCGTTTAATTTTATGAAGCGATTCCAGAACCAATGTAATTCTTGCTTTTCCGTTACTTGATGTTCCGCTGAAAATCTTCGCGACATTGATTTGAGGGTCGAGCCGCCCGATGGTATCCAGGAGCCAGGAGAGCTGGCCGACCTTGTCAGGAATTTCCACCATAAATTCTTCACGGTATATTTTCGTCCACAATAATTTAGGCAGCCACCAGGTTTTTGATACACTCGTTACATCGGCATCCGGAAGGGTACGTAAGGTCTGCGCAATAGCTAATGCACGGGCGGCATCAATACCACGGATGGTAAGGTCGACAACGACTTTAACAAATCCTTTCATATTGGCGCGCAGCTCAGCCGGGATCTCTTTATCGACATAAACCGTGAAAAAGCGTATATTGCCGCCAAGATTTTTTACCTCGCGGCTTACGGCGCGCAGCATGCCCGGCCTGTCGTGCCGTGCCCAGATTTGAAGACTAATTTCTCCATCGTAAAATTCTTTTGTGGTCCTGACAAAGATCTTTCTTTTATCCGAAGGCAGTCTTGCCTTGATCTGTTCCGGAGTAATCTGCTTGCTGCCGGCGGCCGCGATCAGGGAATCGACGTCTTTGAGATGTTCCTTTTCGAAGGTGAGCAAAAGCGTCTCCAGCCGGGCGAAATTATCAGATTTAGCAAGCTGTTGGCTGTTCTCTAAACTCAGGGCCTGAGCTACAATCTCTTCCCCTTGAATAAGCGCCTCGCGGTGAATATCCTGAACGGACAACAGATCCAAAGCGACGGCCAGATACAGCGCGTTCCAGTCAGCCAAGTCAAGTTTTCGGGCCAGCGGATCAAGAAAATCCTGCCTGTATGTTTCTAAAGAATGTATATAATGGATCCGCATCAGCATCTTGTTCACATTATTGGCCGCATCATCGTTAAGCTTTCTTTTTTCTTCCACGCCCATACCAGCCAATGCCCCGGCAAGTTTCTCGGACAAATGATTAACCGGCGAGGAAGAAGAAACAGGGCTGGAGGAGGACGGCCCGTTCATCGCGTATTTCGCTCTCTCCAGGTCTTCCTTGATACGCTTTAACTCCTCCGCGGAAATCCCTTCGGGGTGTTTCAATGTCAACGCGACCGTCGCGAATTTGCCCTCCACTCTCGTTTTAATACTTAAAACATTGATCCGGGTATCCCTGTCCCAAAGAGCCCGTAACATGTTGACGAGAACCCCCGTTTTGTGTGGAATACGCTCAATTGAAACAGGGACTCTATTGGAATAAATGAATTGGGCCATTTTCCGGGTAAAAGCCGGTTCGGGGACTTTGATATCCGGGATCGTTCCCAGGGCTTCCATAATATTATTGATCTTTTCCGGAGTTACGCCTTCCACCTCCAGGACAATGTTGACTTCTTTTGTCTCATCCGAATCAAAATCGCCAAGATTCGCCCCAAATTCTGAAATAATCTTTGCGACATCCAGAAAGATGCCCGGCCAGTCATATCTGCCCGTAACGATGAGCCGCGCGCGGCCATCGCTCACCGCCCCCTCAAGCCTCACCTTGAGGTTGCCCGCTGAAAAGCGTTCATTGATAACTTCCGCGTCGATCTGTTTCGTGCCGACCAAGGCATAAAGATCTTCCACGCTCTTTAACCTGAATGACGGGAACGTCCCTAAAAGACGCTCAAGCATAATGCGCGTATCGGGCAGACTGAAATCAAGCCGTGTCAATCGTTTCTTGAGCATCTGCCCGCCTATTTTGATAGCGCGCTCTTTGATCTGGTCTTTCGCGATAATTCCAAGCTCTACCGCCATCAATAATTCCCGCGCGTTTTTAAGCCCCAGGTCGAGCGCCATAGGGCCAAGGAATTGATCCGTGCAACTTATGATCCCTTCCATCACTTGCGCATGTTCACGCTTGCCAAGACCAAGCATGCCAATGATTAACCGCGCGCGGTTTGTTTTGACCTTGCTGATTATATGCCTGTCGATGCTCTTGACGGCCTTCCCGCTGACCACCCGTACCGTTAACCCGTTAGATACCGGTTCTGTCGCTGATAACCATTTCTTTTGAGTAACTTCAAAACCTTCTTCTCGTTCCACCGCCACAAAAGCCTCTACGCCGGCATATTGGTCATTGAAAAGATCTATATAGCGATGAGCGGCGATATCGGCCGAGATTGAATTTAAAGGCAGCCGGAGAGGCACAAACTCCCCTTCATTGACGTTGACCGTTACATAAATCCATTGTTTTTCCAGTTTTTGTAACGCTTCAAAATCTTTGGCAAAATTACCGCTCAATTTTAATTCGGGGATATTCCTGAAGCGCTGCTTGGATAACGTGGGTTCCTTGGATACATTGTAGATCCAATGCGCCCCGCCCGCTTCCGTGGAGTACTGATAAAGATCAAAATTGGCGGACGTCATGATCTGTATTTCAAAGGGCCTGGTTGAATCATCCCAATAATCTATATGTACCCCTTCGTAGTGATCCCCTTTTATCCGATTCCTAGGCTTTGCTCCCATCCAATGCCTGCCCGGCATTCTGACAAATTGGTCAATAAGGCCGATAACCTCTCCCATCAACATTTTGTCTTCACTCAAAATGACAAGACGAAATCCGAATAAATCGTTAATGTCATCAAGCGCAACCCCTTTGCGGGTCATCTTGTTCCTTATCGAAGCGGGGCCTTTAAACCGTCCGGTCACATAGAATTTGTCTGCCGGTATACTGGATTTAAGGTAAATGATCAGGTTCCGGAGTTCCAGGGCAAGGTATTCCTCGGATTGTTCCCTGTTCAAGCCTGTCCGTTTTTTCAAGGCCTCCGCCAACTGCGTATATTCCTCATAATTGGTATAGTAAAACCATTTGTCTCTTAGAAAATCAGCCATGTCCCGGCGCCCTGACCGTTCAGCCAGCGGAATATAAACTTCCAGGATTTCATAAAGGATCCGCTCGCGCCGTTCCCCGGACGCGCTGGAAAGTGCCTCTATCTTATCGGCGCAGGCCAACAACAGGACTTTGGCGTTCGCCGCTGTTGTAATAATCATTCCCATCTGGTTGCGCACGACTTCACTTCCCTTAACCACCGCCGCGCGTTTCCACAGATCACCAAAGAATGTGTTGATATTTTTAAGTCTCGGCGGATTATATTCAAGATTGCGTAACTCTTTAAGCCCGTTGAGCAGATCCCAGAGAGCAGTACCTTGGAATTCGGCAATCCCTCGACGGCGAAGTCCTTCCATCTTCGCGGCCTCAAGCAGACTCAACCACGCCGCCGCGACGACATCGGCGGACCCGCCAAATGCTTCGACGTGGTTTGCTCTATGTTCCGCGGATTTGTATAATTTTTCATCATATCCTTCCCGGGCAATTTTTTTGGCCTTTTGAACGATCGGTTCTTCGTTATTTTCATTGACCACCGGACTGCTGGAAGAAAGCTTATCCCCTGCCGGAGAACTCGCATCATCAAGCATCAATGTCTTGGCCAGTATTCTGAAGTATTCCTGCCGTCCCATGGTGTATTTGAACAGGGCCTCGACGCTTTCGGATGTTTTTTCCCAGCTATTATCCGACATCAGCGCGTGTGCCCTGAGCGTATCCCACTGATCGTTCTCATTTCTGGCTTTCCACGCGGCGTATAACCGGTCAAAGGCGAACATGATATAGTCCACCGTCCTGTCCACTCTGTATTCATCGACAGGGAATCTCGCTCCGTTGAAATCAGGTTCATTGTCATTGATACGGGTGATCCGCGCGAGTTCCGGAACATAGATCGATCTTATCGTAGATTTATGTCCCTGTTTGTCCGATACCAGCCCGGGGACACCAAAGGCCAAAGCTTCCATAGGTGATATTCCGCCCGGTTCCCACATGGAGAAAGAATTGTAGAAATCGCCGATCCCGTAAACGTGATAATAGAGAGGCTTTTGATTGGAAACAAAATCGTTGTTGTATCCAACTCTCCCGGGAAACTCATAGATCAACGCGTTGAGTTGCCCCATGAGAAGAGGATCTCCCACCCCGGCAAAGACAAACGACACATCCGGATACCGGCCGCTATACATGACCCTGCGGACAAACGGCACCACATACTGAATGCCTTTTTGATCCGTAATACGTGAGACCAGATTACCGACGAAATAATTTTCATTGATATATTCCGATCTGCCGCCGGAGGCCGGCCAGAATTGAGGATATTCTTCGGCCATGATTATCCTCGACTCGATCTGCTTCTTGCGCTGGATTTTGAGGAACTTCTGCAAATCCTCCGGCGTATGGACGTCGAACATGGTCATGCCGAAGCGACCGCGCTGACGCTCCCGCAACGGGATACCGTTGGTCACCGAGAATAATCTGCGCGCCTGTTTCTTTTCAATGAACACATGACGGAAGCCTTCGGCGCCGCCTTTGTCATCGGTCTGCACATAGTCCCTCAATTGTCCGGGGCTTACCGGCACAATGATGCCGGCGTGCCGGATAAAGGCGTGCATGAAATTGATCAAATCACTCCTGTGAGGATCAATAAACCATCCGTAATCTTCCGGCGCCAATCCCAGATTGCCCAAAAGATCAACGCCATTCTGATAGCGTCCCACCTTGAACTGATAATCCTGCCCGTTGTTATGGATCCATCCGATCGTGCGCGCTTGTGAAAAATGCGGATCTCGCTTATATAAAGACCTGTCGGAATTAAGATGGGCCATCAGCGGCGCCGTCATCCAGTCGTTCCCGATAATGATGCTCGGATGGATATTAAGCGCCTTCATCGCTTCCAAAGCTCCCAGGGAGAGGAAGGCGGCGCGCAACGACTCGTGTTCCTTGCTGGATTGTCCGTATAAAGCATCCGCGAAATATGGATTGTCCAGAAAAACATAATCCACATCTTCAAAATATTTTTCCGCTATGGATCCGGCGACATGCCCGTGCCGCCCTAAGAAGATTTGCGCGACCTTTCCGGTGTACTGGACGGTGGACTTATCAAGATTCTGATACTGCGGTAAAACGACATATACCTTTAATCCTGACTTAGCTAATACCATCGCCAACTCTCCAACCACATTGGCCATGCCCCCGGCCTTAAAGTACGGCACCGCCTCGGGCGAAACGAAAACCGCCGCCCCGACATCCATCCAGCGGCGGACTTTCTGGGCCGCCTCCCTTACCAATTCATCTTCCGTGCGTTTCGTCAGGCTCTCCAGCATCCTTTTCATTTTGTCCGCTTCTTTAGGATGTTTAACTGCCATATCATGCATGATCACCGTCAGATCCGTCGTATTAAGCTGGCCTCGGGTTGCCCGACTCTCGACGATACGCGCTAAATAGGAAAATCGTTCATGGAAAAAGGCATAACTGCGGTGCAGGACGGCTTTTTCAAGCCATCGAAACGCGTTATTGACCTTGATCCTTCGCGGCCGATACTGCTCGCTGTAGCGCTTGAGCGCGTCCCGCAGCGCCCGGCCGCGGGCATTCGTCGTAAGACTTCCGACACCATCGCTTAAATCATCTTTAAGCCCACGGACCTTCCTGACCGCCAGCACGGCCGGCTGATAAGATCCCAGCGTCAATCTTATCCCTTCGGCCAGCAACTCTTTCCCCGTAAAGACTTCCTCTCTGCCGTTTTCCAGATCCGTTACCATATAGAATTGTTTTGAAGAAGACTCTATCTCCAATTGCTTTTGCAACGGCGCAAGATCGATACCGGCGAAAGCCGTCTCCCACCATTCGTTGATAACAAATATCAATTTCTCTTTTTTGTTAAACCGCGCGATGGCAAAGATACGGTCGTGATGTGTATTGATGAGATATTCATTGCCCGTATGCAAGGATCCATACCGGCGATACGTATTTAACGCGCGCTGATAAAATTGCTGGACCGTTTCCTTGTAAAGGTTCTCGAATTCCAGTTGAGCGTAATAGCGCTGCCGGTCGGCCTCCGCGTAATTATGCCAGGTATAGTTATCGATACGAACGCGATGCACCTCGCCTTCTTCCTGGCGGTTATAAATCATGATCGGCCCGCGGGTCGTGGCCAGCCAGGTCCATATCGCCGCCTTGAGCCGGCGCGGCCCGTAATGCTGCCATCTGTCCATCACGCGGAAGAAGTCATGCGTCTCCAGCGCCCCGACCATTTGCGATCCTTTTGGCAATTCATTCGACAACCACCGGAAATGTCCGTTTAATATCGTCTGCGTGCTGCCGCCTTCCATAATGACCTTCTGCAGATCCGAATACGTCCCTGTCTCCATCGGCATAACACCGGACTTAAGCAGTTGAATGTCCTTCCCGTAATTTTCACCCACAAAAATGAAATCGGGATAATCTTTGGTGATGTGGGAAACCAGATACACCAAAAGCGGATTGCCTTCGCCGCCATGCCAATGGTTAACGACCTTGAATCCACCGTCTTGTTTGCGCTCCCAGGAAGTGACGTGACCGAATAATTTCTGCTTGCCGTTCAATGATCTTTCGGCCGGCAGCATGACACCGAAATGATGCGCCACGTCGATGCGTGCCCCTTTAATACCATTTTTGGCCAAGCGCCGGATCAGCGTTTCATAGGCGTATAACACCCGGATATCCCGCCAGTTGATCACCACCGAATCGTGCCATTCAACCGGAAGCCCGTCCTCGTGGTTAACACTGCCATCGGTCGCCAATCGCCGGATGATCTTACCGAAGGATCTGGCCTTGACGATCGACCATTCAGGCAGCTGCTTAAAGTTCTGGTTCACGTGGGGGATGAGGTCGACCAAAATTTCTATGCCGTATTTTTCTTTAGCCTTTTTCACGAGTCTGCTCAATCCTTCTTCACCGCCCAATTCCTTGCTGATATTAAATTCCAGCGGCGAGAATAGCGACGCGTCCGGGCCAACCTGACCGATAATGTTTTCCGGCCGATCGAGCTGGTAAACGCCCATCACATAAACGTACGCGAACCCTTGCGCATGGAGATACGGCAGTTTCTCTTCGATCGTCTTGAATGTCCCGGGAATGGCCCTGCCGTTCTCATCGTGAATAATCTTGCCGTCTTCTCCGTAAACACCCAAATACGCCGGCCAGCCTTGATAGATCATCTTCCCTCTCAAGTCGGGCTGGGCAAAAATCGTCACATTGGCTTGATCATTTTCAACGTACTGCCAGTCCATGCGCCCGTTATCCTGCAGTTGAACGGCGAGGTGGATAACTCCTTTACGCGCCCTGAGAACACGGCTGCCTTCCGAAAAACTTAACCGTATGGAATTGTCCGTCTCCGGCACCACATTCAGCTTCCGGTATCTTTTTTGCCCGGAATAATTCGTTGCCGTGACCAGCCGCGCGTTGAATGTCTTTAATCTTTTCTTGTTCTTGAAGGGATTAAATCCCGCGTCAATGACCATATCACTGAACTCGACCGCTTCTCCCAGCTTCGCCATGCGTGTCTCGTGGGCCGCGGGGAATTCTTGCGGCCGGCCGCTATATAAATTGTTCAGGATCTTCTGCGTCATCACCTGAATGTGATCGTCCTCAACGCCCAGCGCCGCGTTCAAGATGCGTTTGGCTTCTTCTCCCGCTTTGGGATGATGGACAAGTCCTTCCAGCTGCCGCACGGCATCGACCATTCTCTGGTGGTCTCCGGAATTTAACTCGTAGACGATCTTGTAAAGGGCGGGATGATTTTGGTAGCGCGCGAGGTCTTCGCGCATATCGGAGACTTCCCGGGGATCGGTGATGACATCAACGCGCTGGCCATGCCCGAAGAATGACCGGATGTGGCGCGTATCCGTCAGATAATCCACAAAATGAGCAGGGGCGATCCTGACGATGGCCTGCTCATCTTTGTTCCATTTGTAATAAAGGTCAATATGCTCATCTTCAAAAAAGACCTCTTTAAATTGTTCGATCCTTTTACCGACGGCCTTCGGTATGTCCGCCCGCGGCAGGATCTGGCGCAGGATCGTTTGGATACGCGCTCTTCTGTCCACGCCCCGGCGCGCGGTTCTTGCCTCATAAATTTTCCGTATTAATTTTCGTTCAGCCAACATACGCCAAAACTCGAGGAAAAGCTGTTGCTTGCGGTCCCGTTCCCGCGCGTCCGTGCTCTCAATCGGGGAGGAGCTGCGGCTGGAGGCGGAGTCGGCTGAGGTGAGCTCTCGACGGCGAAGTCCTTCCATCTTCGCGGCCTCAAGCAGACTCAACCACGCCGCCGCGACGACATCGGCGGACCCGCCAAATGCTTCGACGTGGTTTGCTCTATGTTCCGCGGATTTGTATAATTTTTCATCATATCCTTCCCGGGCAATTTTTTTGGCCTTTTGAACGATCGGTTCTTCGTTATTTTCATTGACCACCGGACTGCTGGAAGAATCATTCTGCCTCTTTAAAATAAGCATGCCCAGCGGCGGAAGTGTGAGATTCAGCGAATAAGGCCGGCCGTGCGTGGAGACAGGTTGCGCCATAACACCGCCGGAGTTTCCGATGTTGCCACCGCCGTAAATGTCCGCGTCGCTATTGAGGATTTTCTGCCAATATCCGCCCTGCGGCACGCCGATACGGTAATCCTGCCGGAGCAGGGGTGTGAAGTTCATAACCACCACGACGTTGCCTTGAGGATTTCGACCCCGGCGTATGAAGCTGATTACACTTTGCTCCCAATCACTAAAATCGATCCACTCAAAACCATGCCCTTCGAAATCCACCTCATGAAGGGCGGACTCGCGGCGGTAGAGACCGTTGAGATCCCGCACCCATCTCTGCGTCCCTTGATGGCCGGGATAATTCCGAAGATGCCATTCAATTGCTGTATTCGCGTCCCACTCTTTCGCCTGCCCGAATTCCCCGCCCATAAACAACAACTTCTTGCCGGGCATGGTAAACTGCAGACCGAAAAGTAATCTCAAGTTGGCAAAGACCTGCCGCTCGTCGCCAGGCATTCTTTCTTTCAGCGAGCGCTTGCCGTGAACGACTTCATCATGCGAAAGCGGAAGAACAAAATTCTCGGTAGAAGCGTAGACCAGATAAAATGTCAAAAGATGCTGGTTGAATTTCCGATAAATGGGATCGAGCTTCATATATTCCAGGGTATCGTGCATCCAGCCCATGGACCATTTCATCGAAAAGCCGAGACCACCCATATCCGCCGGGCGGGAGACCATCGGCCAGGAAGTCGATTCTTCGGCGATGGTCAAAATGCCCGGATATTGCCCATGCGCAGCGATGTTGAAATCTTTCAGAAACGCGACGGCTTCGAGGTTCTCCCTTCCGCCATAAACGTTGGGAATCCATTCGCCGTCTTTACGCGAATAATCGCGGTAGAGCATTGATGCCACCGCGTCCACCCGCAGGCCGTCGATATGATACTTCTCAAGCCAGAAGAGAGCGTTGGCGATCAGAAAACTGCGCACCTCATGGCGGCTGTAATTAAAGGTGTTTGTGCCCCAGTCCGGATGATCCCGTTCGCGCGCGTCGCTGTAGGAGAAAAGATGCGTGCCGTCAAAATTGTAAAGCCCGACTTCATCCTTCGGGAAATGCGCCGGCACCCAATCAACAAGGACTCCAATGCCCTGCTGATGCAGATGATCCACCAGATACATGAAATCCTGCGGCGTGCCGTAACGCGACGTCGGGGCATAGAAATTGCTGACCTGATAACCCCAGGAAGGATAATAAAGATGTTCCGCGACAGGCATAAATTCAACGTGGGTAAAGTTCATGTCTTTGACATATTGGGCCAGACGCGGCGCGATCTCGCGATAAGTTAACCATCGGTTGTTCTCCCCGCGCAGCCAGGATCCGAGGTGAATTTCATAAACGGAAACCGGCGCGTCCAAGGCCTGCTTTCGGGCGCGCTCACCCATCCACTGCGCGTCTTGCCATTCGTAGTCCAGACCCCAGATAATCGAAGCGTTACTGGCGGGCTGTTCGCTCGTCGGGAACTGATTAAATGAAGCGCAGGGATCAGATTTCATGCGCGTTATACCATCCGCGCCCTTCACGGCGAATTTATAAACCGTGCCCGCGCCGATATTCGGGACAAAGATAGCCCAGATACCGGCGTCCAGACGCCAGAGGCAATGCGCACCCTGATCCCATTCATTGAAATCACCGACCAGAGAAATTGCCTGCGCGTTGGGCGCCCACACGGCAAAATACGTGCCGATCGTCCGGCCGTCGGCCTGAATCAGATGCGCCCCAAGCTTCTCATAAATACGGTAATGCGTCCCTTGGCCGACCAAAAGTTGTCTGTCGAAATCACTTAAATGG
Organism: uncultured Planctomycetales bacterium; assembly: GCA_964364455.1. Taxonomy (GTDB): domain Bacteria; phylum Omnitrophota; class Gorgyraeia; order Zapsychrales; family Zapsychraceae; genus UBA10015. The sequence continues at coordinate 16,859 of CAYIMR010000001.1, forward strand.
AGCTTTTGAATCTCTTTTAGAACCGCCGGATAAGACAGTTCTACAATCCTGTTCTCGCGCTCCACAGAGGCAAGGAAGTTATTCAATTCCCGTGGATGAACCGCGTAATAAACATACATGATTTCCAACGCCGAAACCGGACTGGAAGAGGCTTCCGCAATAATCACCCGGCCGTTTTTGCCGAATCTGCTCACTAAGTTTAAATTTTTGCGTGGGGCAGGATCACCGGTAATGAAGACTTCTTCCCGATCCGTTTGAATCATCCCGGCCACATAGGAATCATGGCGGATATTCCCGGTTTCTAACGGCCGCCCATTAACTTCTATATTCTTAAGAAGAGTCTGCATGGCCCGGAGTTCATCCATAGAACTAGTGTCATCGGACAATTTTCTCCCGATCTTTTGCGCTATGGAAGCCAACCAATTAAGACCTGTGCTTCCAACACCCTTACCCTGCAATTTTGCATCGACAAAATGATTTAGCACCAAAATACTGTTTTTTGAGACGAAGAACTCAAGAACGCCGATGGGCACGGATTTCTCTCCCATGGAATAATTGTAGGCGTAATATTGCACTCCATCACAAGAGGGCCTCTTTGCGCCGCGGCCTTGGATGGTAATCTTTTTAATCGAAGAATCTCCTTCAATGTTGTCCAATACCATGCGCGCGGGCAAAATAACCAAGCCCTTCCCGCTTCCTTGTACCGGTGAAGAGGAATACTTCCGTTCTCCCTTGGCCTGGACTTCGGCGACAACGGCGCGCGCGGGTATGGATCGATCGAGCGGAATGTTGATGAAGATCGACTCTTCCGCCGGTTTGGCATGAACTTCTTTAAATCGCTGGACAACGCCTTGTGCGGAGTCACCAGACACACTCCGGGCACCGAACAGACCTCTGGAACCTGACATTGTCAAAATCGATTCTTCACCAGGAATTGTGCCGATCGCAGGCGGATCGCGGAAGCTTAACTTGTGGCCGCGTCTGTTTTCAGCGAGGAGATAATTCCCGCCGTACCCAAGATAGCCGGCAATAGCCAGCCGGACAGCGGATGCGTCATGATGAGCTGGATTATCGATGGCAAGCCAGAGACCATACCATTGACCATTGACCATTGACCATTGACCATAAACTGATACCGGGATCACGGCCGGAGTCTGCGGCAACGCCGCCGGTACCGCCGGAACGTTCGTTGTTGTATGGGCGGCTTTGAAGCTGAATTTCTTGGCATTGACCGCCATCTGTCCGGCCATATCCGCGATTACCTTGAGATCTTTGACGGAAACGATCTTTGTGCCGGCTGTGTTATGAGCGCGGACATATTCCGCCCAGACAAGATCATTGACATCAACAACAGGCGAAGAAGAAGAGGCGACCACCGCGCCGACGGGCGAATTCGTTATTTCGTCTTTCGTCTTTCGTCCTTCGTCCGTCATTTCCTGTTCACTGTACCCTGTCCCTGCACCAAGGGATACCCTGTCCCCTGCATCCATTGCTTCCTTCAGACTCAAAACAACCAGACCCTTCTTCTTGCGCTTAGGCTGGGTCTTCGCCCATTCGTCATAGCGCGGAAACCACAACGCCATCTGGAATTCCTTATCGGACAACTTGATCTTGACGGAATTCAACGCGGCGGACGCGCGGCCGCTGAAGTAAGCCCAAGCATCAACTAGGCTCAATTGAATCTTACCGTCGAAGCCGGGCACCAGAACGATTTCGGCAATCTTGACAATCCTGAAAGGCGCGACTATACTTGGGATGAATATGAAAGGATTCTTTACTAATCGCAGGCGTGAACTGGTCGGCAAAAGTTTTGTGACTACCGAGGAATAAAATGTTTTTAGCAGGCCTATTAGCGGTAGCCGCCATAGCCGTGGTAATTGCCGTGTGGTTTGGAATCGATCAATACCGCGCCCATCACCACTAATCATTGCCCCTAAAGGCGCCGCCCCACCCGGTATTCTCGGTTGCCCGGAAAGGAGTGATGAATAAAATGTTATTCGTACTGGTAACGTTCTTGATGATCGGCCTGGCTTTCTTGATCTGGATTGCCATCGACCAATACCGCCTGAAACATCATCATTGACCGGGTCTGCTTCGTCCCTCGCCCCTCGTCCCTCGTCCTTCATGGCCTCAAAATTCGGCGCGTTGGTCTTTCGGGCCAGATCTTCCTGAATGCCGCCCTGCGCCAAGACGCCCAAAGAAGCCGTTCGGATTGAGCCGAAGGTTAAGTTGACGAGAGACCGCGGATATGTTATAGCTACACTGTTAAATCGGGAGGTGGGATAATGGGAATATATATTTTGCTCGGCGGGTTTCTTATCTTCGCGCTTATTATCGCCGAGATCGTGATCCGTCAGGACAGGGGCCGCCATCATCACGGAGCTTGATCCGCGCGATCCTTCTCCGATCGAGGCCTTCTGCGGCTTAAATATAATTCCGCCTTGACCATATCTCTCAGACATGTTAGGATTTGACGATAATTTAGAGTAATCTTTAAAAGGAACAGAAAAGATGAAACGATTAAAAGTCTTTAATAATGACCAATGGCTGACTAAGCACTTTAAAGAATTAGTAGATAAATACGCTGGTGGATTCATTATCGCGGTTAACGGCAAGATCGTATATACCAACAAAGACGGCTCACCGCGCGATTTAGGGAAACGCGTCAAAAGAGAATTCCCTGATGCTACGCCCTTGTTTTTCCGAGTCCCATATCCCCATGAATTTATATGCGCTCTAATCATTCTATAAAATTCCCCTACAAAACCTACAATAACATACCCTGTCCGATCATCACTCTTGATATCCGCAAAACGGCCATTGACGCCTATATCGATTCCGGAGCTTTCTACTCTATTTTCTCCATCAAGGAGGCTGAATGGCTCGGCATAGACTACACCAAAGGCAGGCAAGGCGGCGCTATGGTAGGGGACGGAAATATAATTCCAGTATATTTTCATATCCTCCCTATAAGTATCGGCGGGATTTCCCTCAACGCCACGATAGGATTTTCCCCCAAACTTAATATCGGCTTCAACCTTTTGGGCAGAAAAGACATCTTCAACCGTTTTGTCATTATCTTCGATGACGCCAAAAGAAGTGTCACGTTGATTCCCCGCAAACACCAATAATTCTTCAGCGCCGGCGAAACCTGCATTATTTCCATTCGGCGCGTTGGTCAGACGCTCCAAAGCTTCTTTATTACCAATTTGCGCCAAGACACCCAATTGCTTGGCCGCGACATAAACGATCCCCGCCGCCGCGACGAATGTTCCGGCAACCGCGTACGCTCCAACGCCGATGGCCGCCGTCGCAACAGCCGCAACACCCAGGCCGAGCAGGGTTTCAATCGTACCGAAGCCGGATTGCCGGGGGTCAATAACTGGGCTGGAACTCTTGCCGAAATTGTTGCTCTTAGCAGAATTTTCCCTTTTTTGTTTCAGGGTTTTTAAGGTTTCTTCATCCATGCCCATCTCAAACGACGGGTCATCCACAGGGGGGGAGGTTTTCTTTTCTGTGCCGATAAGGCCCAGGACTCTTTGCAGGTTGTTTTTCCAATTTTCAACCGCCCCATCCACAACATCCTGAGAAACATTTTTTATCGTAAAGAAATCATCAATGTCCGCCATCTGCCCTAGGATATCTAAATTGCCGATCGACCCATGCTGACCTTGCAAAATACCGGCCTTGAGGATAGCGTCCAAATTCCGGAGGTAATTGCCTCGCAACAACGAGGCGTACGCATCCGGCGGCATACCCAATTCAGCGACGACGCCCCTTAGGATTTCCGGCCGCCCTTTATCATACGCGTCGAAGAACAGCGACAAACGGCGGTAATCCCCGACCGGCAGGCGCATGACCACCCCGTATCGGTCAAACAGCGGCAAAACGCCGATCGTGTGCCGCGTTAACCGCCCGCCGCGTGAAAGCACCCGGCGTTCCCTTTCCATCATCCGCGAGATGCCTTGCGGGGTTTCCAACCCGACAGGTGTCCCGGATTGAAGCTGATGTTCCCAATCAAGGAATATCCCCGGTTTGCCGACGTGTTCTTTAAAAACAGTCGGCTCAAAGGTATCATTGAGATTATGCTTCGCGTAGCCTGGCGTCCCGGCGCCTTTAAACTCCAGGCCAAAGGCTTTGTGTTCTTTAGTCCCTGAGCCTTTGAGTTCTTCCCCTCTCGTGACAATAGCCCCTTCCTTATTGACACGGATCACCGCCGGCACCGGCAATAAAATCGACCGCCCGGCGATGCCCAGCATCGGCATCGTAAATGGCCGTTGTTGGGCGTCCACAACCCTCTTGAGCCCGAATCTTTTATACATCTCCTCGTCATTTAAGGCTCGTATATACCGGGCCTGATGTAATAACGGCGCGCCTTTTTCGATTTCATAAGCCGGGCCAGCCAAAAACACAAACGATCCATTTTCATTATCAAGGACCCCGCTGAACTCCTCCGGCAACTGAACACCGGCGGGAATATTCCACCTTGACCCTTTTTTAACATAAACGTCGGCATCCAGATGCAAGAACGGCCTGCCGTGTTTGTAATATTTCCGCCCTCCTGTTTCTGGATCTGTAAATATGCCGGCCGCCTGATTTGTCAGGGCCTCATCCCGATACCGCCCTGCCACCTTTTGAAGGCACGACAACTTTTCAAGATCAAACACCGGGCTGGAGGACTTAGACTTTCGGGCAACAACGTAATAATCAGAGTCATTGAAAAGCTCTACGCTGTATCGCGCGAATAATGGATGCATCATCCGGTGGATCCGTTCTTCTGTCTGGAAGAATGTCCTAAACCACCCTCGTTCGGCAAAATGCTTAACAACCGCCGGTGCCAACAGCCCCTTCCTCCATAACCCCTGCAGAATCAAGAAAGCGGAAACCTTGTAAACGCCCCTCACATAACCGTTCGTCCTTGTGTAATGGCTCCAGGCTTTCTCCCTGGCCAGGAAGTTGCCGATAAACGTGCCGCCCGGCGCCAGCCTCCCTGCCATCATGCCCACCGCTTTGTCTAAATCAGAAAGGTGGAATAACGTGTCAAGCGAAACAACAACATCCACACCGCTGATAAGCTGAAGGACCCTGGAATCATAAATATCCATATTTAAGACAGTCACCTTGCCGGCATTGGGGCCTTGGATCCTCTGGCGCAACCGCACCAATGCCTCGGCGTTGACATCCACCGCGTATATCGCTTTCACATTTTCTAACGCCGCCACCTTTTTGGTGAGCCCGCCGGCGCCGGATCCAAAATCAGCGACAACCAGCTTATCCCCGGCTTTTCTCACCTCTTCCACGGTTCTGTCTTCAAGTTTTGTGTGCATGCTAAAAATACTCTTTTCCGGCGTCACATCAAAAACACGATGTCCTTTACGCTCAATCCAATGAAGAATAGTATGCTTCGGCAAATCCTTAACCGGACTGCTGGTTACAGACACCTCTTTGATTAATTGAGCAAGTTTCTCCTTAACTTGAGAATCAGAAGCTGCCGGCGGATGAATATGGTCTATTTCCTCTTGGAGCAGGATAGTATACCCTGACATCTCGTTAACACCATAACCGCCTAGCATCTCATCGGGTTTCCTCTTGGACCTCGGGAATAAATGCGCACGCACCTGTCCATTCCCGATATCGACCCATTTGATATCGATCATGTTTTCCGTAATTCCACCGGAGAGCAATTGTTTAATCTTCTTGCTGGCATTATAGATAACCTCTCCCATCATGCCGCTGTAGACAAAATTCACCGCAGGCCAATTAGGTACCTGCTGGCCGGCCTCAGAAACTAAGTCGACAACCTCCCTTTTATCAATGGGGAAGCGCCCTAAGAACCCTTGGAAATGGGCATGATGTTTAATAGAACGCCCGGGGCCGTTCCAGTAAATGGTAGCATGAGGCATCACCACGGCAAGAAGCGCGCCAAGGCCCATAACCTTATTTAATGATGGCTGAATGCCGTGTTTCCGATAGGCGATTACAAAACTCGGCGTTTTCCTTGCCTCATCTGTCCCCCAGAAAAATGGATTGATATACATTGCCCAATCCTTCAATCCGGAATGGAACCGGCTTAGATCAATACCGCGTTCGGCCAACGGCATATAAGCCGCGCAGAGATTACATTTGCCATCTCCTTTAAAACGAAGATTAAATACCGATTTTAAGACCAAATCTCTCCATATCTGTTTAGCCGCCAAATAGGTCCCGTAAACAGTTTGCCCCCTGATATTGTTAAAAATATTTAAGATACCTAATGGGTTCTCAACAGATAAACCCTTTGCGTAATCAGCTCCACGATGTGCGGCATAAACGATTTGATAATCGTCACCGACAGGATAGACTGTAATACCATTTTCTAATTGCTCTTTTGCAATAAATCCTGCCGCAAGCTGCTGGCGGACCAGGTCCCTAAACTTTTCTTCTATCGTATTCCCTTTAAGGGGCCTTATCGCATTCCATAATAGAACCAAATTGTTTTTACTAAATATATTTAACGGGCTTGAGGTGTTATCATTTAATATCGGCGAGCTTATGACAGCTTCGGCATTATTGTTGTTTTGATGATCAAGTTCCTTACTTAACCAAGCATACACATTCATGTAATATCCCAAGCTTCGGTCCCAGCGATTGTCTGCCTGCATGGCATTGGTGATCCTCTTATCCCAATTCCTAGGATTGTTTTTGTAAATATTAACTGCCCTCTCAATCGTTACATAAAGCTGACCCGTATTAATAGCCCGGCGACGGATGTCTTCTTCGGGTGTGGCAAACGTTCGGCTGACCCCGGCAAAAACAAATCCCGTCGGCTTAGAACCAAGCTCAGCAACCGTATCGGCTAAGCCACCGGTTTTGCGGACCAACGGAAGCGTCCCATAACGCATCGCTATCTGCTGATTGATACCGCTGGGCTCATAATCCGAGGGTACAAGAAGCATATCTGCCCCAGCATAAATCATCCGTGCCAGTTTGTCGCTAAAGGCCTTCACATAAACAGTCCGTTCCAGAGAATCTTTGCCCGCTAATTCAGCCAAATCGTCCTCAAGCCACTTTTCTCCCGTCCCTAAAATAACCAGATCAATACCTAAGCGTTCTTTTCGCCCGCGATGGATATCATCAATCATGTCGGCAAGGATATCGAACTGTTTCTGGTCGACCAGCCTTGAAACAACTCCAACCAGTATCCTATCAGGATGGCCATGGCCTAAGTGGCCGTATTGTTTATCCGTAACAAGGCCGATTTCCTGAATCCCGCCTCTCTTGGATAAAAGTTTCTTTAACACATCCTTGTTGATATTCTTGGCCTTTCGGATATCCTCAATAGCGTCTTTACTGATATCATAATTTTCCGCAAGCGCCGTGTCTGTCGCGGGGTTCCAAACCTCAAAATCAATCCCATTTAAGATCCCGCCAAAACGGTTGGAGACATCCTGTAGAAGCCTATCGATTTCAAAATAGGTACCCCTGATTTCCTTGGCATAGGTTTCACTGACCGTGTTGATATAATTGCCCTTGCCTCCCAAACGCAATATCACCTCAGGGACTGTTGCCATAAAATTCAATCTCCCCGACTTGACGATAAAAGGCTCTATATTACTCAACCCGATCTCCGGCAACCATTCCACGGGATACTCGCCTTGGTATCCAATATTATGAATGGTGAAGATACTCCCTGTCCGCGCGAAATAATCGCCAAATCCCGACCGCATATAAAGGGAAGCGAGGGCGGTATGGTGGTCGTTTGTATGGATAATCTCCGGTCTTATCCCCAGTTGTTTAAATAATTCCAAGGCCCCGCGCGATAACAAGATCGATTCATAAAATTCTGTTTCCTTCCCGGAATATGGATTAACAAACATATCTTCACTCTGAGCCACAAGCATATACACCGTAATGCCGTCTATGGCAGTCTTTTTAACCCTGAGAATTTCATCTTTCCTCCTATTAAACGGTATTTTTATTTCAACCCCCTCAACATCTTCAGCCTCATACCTCTCTAATTTCTCGACCATTGAGGCAAAATATGGCATAACAACACTCACATCCTTGCCTGCCTTGGCAAAGGCTTTAAATAATTCATGCATAACATCACCTTGGCCGCCTACTTTCACTAAAGGTCCAAATTCCATGCCGATGGCGGCAATGCTTCCCTCATATTGCTGCATAATTCCAACAAAACCATTACCGCTTTGTAAATCAGCCCATTCCAACTCTCCGTCAATTCCTTTAAAGGCAACCGTGTAATCAAAACTATCCGCGGAATTCATTTTAAGTTCATAGACTGCACGGCCATCCTCACGGTTTTCCACAAACTCAAACGGCGTTTCAAAGAATTTCCACGGGCCCTCTTCATTGCTTAACTTATACCAAAGCCTCACATCCCTATTGCCGTCAACATCCCCTCGATTGGCAATGGTCCGTAAAGTAATATTACCGCCTGCCGCACTCTGCCACACACGGCTTGCCTCTTCGATATATCCACCCCTTAATTCATCCGGCAGTACCACACCCAGACTTTTCGTCAACTCCTTATTTCCGATCATCAAGCTCCGCTTAACATTTTCCTGCAACACATAATTTAAGGATTGTTTAAGGCCGTAATCCTCCTGTATTTTTCGATAGAGTATCCGGCGGGCATCTTCCTCGTCCAAATGCGATAAAATCAAATGGCTGATTTCGTCAAACATAACCATTTTTAAAGCATTGAGCAGATGAGATGCGTATTGAATGTCCTTTTGTAGCTCATCAGGGATTTGAAGAAGCCGGTAAGATAAATAGATCACGCCTTCCTTGATATGGGCCGCATGCTCGGCCCGGCCGTGAAGCCGTATTGATACTGTCCTTTCTGATTTTCCTTCATCGTCTCCTTCAAAGAACATTTCTTTATGGCCCGGAAGCTGCTGGTCAAGGGCATATATCAGCGCCGATTCAACAGCCTCTTTAATCTTCGGCGTACTATCGCCTTCCACTTTGACTGTTATTTCCCCCGCCTCATTCATCTCAACCATTGCCTCTAGCGATACCCTCCTCTTTCCTGGCCACCTCTTCGCTTTCATCGGAAAAACGCCTTTTTCTTTCTTCGAAGAAATCTTTTGAACCGGTGAGGAGGTTTCTGCTTGTGGCAGGCCTTTGGACTGGACCAAAACAATGTTGGAAATATAGCTGAAAGATCCTCCCGTCCATCCCATAGTGGTGGTTAGCTTATCAGTTTTAAATCCTAGTTTTTCACCATAGTCTGCCAATGTTTCAAAATCAACCCTGTGCGTGATATCGACCGAGGAAACTTGGCGGCCGAAAAGGCGTGTTAACGGCAAACTGATATTATAAACATAAACACTGGGCTGTCCGGGTTGCGTATAAACGTCTTCGCGCTTGAGCTCTCCGTAATCCAGCGTAATAACGTAACCGCGCCGCAAGGCACGGGAAACCTCTTTATTCCATCGCAGGGCCTCTAAATTAACCGCAAATTCCGTCCCTTCAGGAGGGATGACCTTATCCGCCCAGTTCGCAAAATACGCGGCAATGGTTTGATCGGAGATTCCTCCCTCAACTTCTTTATAAGTGCCATCTCTGTAATCGACATAAATTTCTTTTAGCCTACCTTGCCGGACAACCACGCGGTGGACAGGGAACGTATCCAAGAGCTCGTTGGAAAGGAAGATCCCCTCAACGCTTTCATCCTCAAACGGCAAATTCCTGGCTGAACCATTAAGAAGAGTGACCTTTTCTTTATAATCTTTTGCCTGTAGTTTTTCTTCGACTGTCTTAAGAAGTTCGGGGCTGATTTCCACATCGACGCACTTGATAGCGTTCCATAGATCTCTGTAACGGGCCTCCCCTTCCAGGGCCTCCATGAAATTCACCATAAGACTCCCGTCACCGCCGCCCATTTCGACAACTGTAAATTCATCAGGGCTCCCCATGTTCTTCCAATATTCAAAGATCTTAGCCACAACGCTTCTTATCCTTTCTTTATGCTTCGAATCTGTTTCAAAAGATATGTCCCTGTGGCCTGTGTAATAAGCACCTTCTGCGTAAAGAACTTCTTCCTGGAATTTGTCAAAGGTCATTACCTCGCGTCTCTTGACCTGAAGTGCGGCCTCTTTGGCCCTTTCCACCGGAGAAGAAGAGCCTTGCCGAAGGTTATCTGCGTTATTTTCTATGATAATTTTCGTATCACGAAGGAATAACCTTCCATTTACTTTTCTGAACTCCCCTCTTTCGATGACGACAACGATATCTTGTCCTTCAGAGAGCGTGTTCAAATCCACTTCCATGCCTGTGTTGTTCTCAATTTCTATCTCTCCTTCCAACTCGGCATCCTTTAAGTGCACCACACCCTTAATCTCTATTCCCTTTAATTTCGCCACGCTGGCCCGGCCAAAGGCATTGATGACATGCATTGCATCCAAATAGAACTTGTCATGCAAATTAAACAGCGGCGGCGCGTGCCCGGCATACCTGTCCTCCAGCATCCACTTCCTCCGATTCAATTGATAATAATCACTATAGGCCTGCAGCCAGAAGTCAATGGCAAACTTAATCGGCGTAAAGAATTGCGTTCTTCGGGTGACATCAACATTGACAATTCTTAAAATTTTATCCACCTGGTATCTCTCTAAGATCGCTCTTACCATTGGGTTCTTGCTCGTCATAAAATAGTTGTGAACGTTCAAAAAGACAGTCCCAATTGGCCCTTCTAATTGAATATAATCCTTACCATCTTTTCCTTTTTTATCCGCAACAATGAGGTCTGGCGCGAATATCTTTTGCAGCTCCTCCATGTTGCCTTCAAATACTTCGCTTCGTAAATCTTGTAAAATCTTGGCCAATAAACTGTAATTGATAAGCGCGATGTTGGTATTGAAGTACTGCGCGCCTTCCTCTCCTTCTCCGCCTTTTAAGCCCACTTCCTGGAAAACCGTTTCTTGTTGATTATTCTTCGCTGAATTCAACTCTAACATCCTCACCGTTACTTTCCCGTCCGCTAAAAATTCAACGCCGATCATGCCTCCCTTGCGATCAATACCTGTCTTGGTAGTGGAGACCATCACCAAGGGGACATTGCGCTTCAACATCCATTCCACAATATATCGGTCCGGCATATTGTTGGTGCCATCGCCATTATAAAACGCCACCACGATATTACTCTCTTCAGACGCATAATCATGATCCAATGCCCCTCTTAAATACTTGAATCCCCATTCTCCGTGACTGGCCGAAGATTCTCTCGCGTAGGTCGCTTCCTTTGTCTGCGCATCCAGCGAGGGATAAAATGGCGCCACCTGCATCCTTACCTCTATACCTGACTCATCAAGGATCTGTTTATAACTGCGTTCCTCCGCGATCAGTTTGCCCTCTAGCAGATCCGGCAAATACGGCCGTTCTAACAACGTTTCGTAGGATGGCTTGGAATCGTCGCTGACAATCGGCTGGAATACCACTTTCCCGTGATACTCTCTTCTTTGAACTTCTTGAATTAATCGCAATAACTTCACTTCTGCGACGCTTACGATCTTCTCCCCATAGATCCCTTCAAATCCAAGATCCGTACCCTTGGCCCCCAGTTCGTTTCTTCCCCAGAATTTTTTTACATAACTCTCGCGTTCAAGGCTTGTTCCTAATCCGGCATCTAAATTCCCCAGCCTGATCTCGTAAACTCTTTTGGCTTCATCTGCTCTCATTTCCTCGACAATAGTTTCATAATCCTGGGCCCCTAACAAATCCCTGCGCTGATCTTCCGTCAACAATGCCGAAGGATAAAAATTCCCCTGGTTATTTCTGGTTTTAATGATCAATTTCGGACGGTCAGCGGACGGGTTCCGATACAATCGCAAGAATGTCTTCCACAGATCCCTGCTGTAGTTATCCAATCCCCGTTGATCAAAAATTCTTTCAAGAGATTCATCGTCTTGCGCGTCCTCAACCGGTGAACTCGCGGCCGGCCCCATCAAATCAGCCAATAACCTCTTCACCTCGTCTCTGGCCTCGCCGGCAAGCCATTTCTGAATTCCTTGTTTGACCAATTCTTCGATGTTGGCCGTTCCGACGCCCGGGACACTGCGGATGACATTGACCTTGTGATCGTAAATATGGGTGATATTGACTCCCGTTTCCTGCAAGCTGTTGACCAACGCTCTTTCCAACTCATCGAGCCTGTGGGCGGCGGCCATAATCCTGTCGCTGGCCCCCTCGCCAAAGTGGATATGCATGTCGATGTCACTGCCCTCAACCGCTTCGCCGCTTGGCACGGAACCGGCCGCGTATCCGCCGCGGATAAGGTCAGAACCGAACTCCTCTTGTAATTTTTTGACAAGGGCAAAACCTGACAGGGAGAGAACAACCGGATAAATTCTTTGCCCCCACGCGGTGACGGCAGATTTTCTGATACTCTGGATGCCGGAGGCGTCGTCGTAGAGCTTGATGATTTCTTCTTCACCCGCCTTGGCGGCGATCATTTCTTTGATAACGCGGGCAACCTGATTGAAGTTGATCGGAGAGGAAGATTCTGCGGAAATATTCTTCTCTGTCCCCTGTGCTCCGTTGAAGCTGTAAACGACACCTTGATGGCGGGCGACTTCGGAATGCCAGAATGCCTTGGATTCTTCGACGAGCTCGGCGACCCTGCCCTTGAACTTGATCCTGGCCCGCTTCATCTGTTCCATGGCCTCATGATTGAGGCTCACGTTGACCGGCACGTATTTTCCATCCTGGGTGTAGAGAGGCAGGGCGTTGTAAAGGAGTCCGGCTTCCTGATGAACGCGCTTCTTGATGACTTCTTTGCGGTCCAGATCGCCCTGCGGAATGCCGAAGCTGTTTTCAACCAAATCTGAAAGCGCATTTTCCGCGAATTCCGCGACCAATTCAGCGCGGATATCCGTGTCGATAGTGATATGGAGCCGGTTCTCCACGCGGGCGATCAGCCAGTCGACCTGTTCGGCCGACAAGCGGACCGGCGAGGAAGACATTATCATCTTATTTATCCTATCAATTGTTTCCGGTATCCATATTGTCAACTCAGCGGCATTCAGGGGCAACTCACGTGTTTTTGTGCTTTCTAAAAAAGCCATAAGTTCTAATTCCAAACTTGTTGATTTACTCTCTGACGCTTGTAGTAACGCTCCGGGGAATCTCCTGTCATCCTGTCCGATAATATCCCCGTCTTTGCTCTTGACCAAAAATTTCCCGCTTTGATAATCGGTAACTACGACCAATTCTTGACCTGTGACGATAATCGTCCTGTTTCTTTCTTGCCCCTCATAATTTCTATCGACATTAACCGCAACTTTGATGCCTCCATAGTTAAATGTAGCCTTTGCTCTTTCCCCATTAGAATTCATTTCTGCCGCAAGCCGTGTCGGACTTCTGGTCCCCACCAAAACTTGAAGTACGCTTAAAAGATGCGGCAAAAGGTCCTGCACCACACTGACCGTTAGGTCTAATTTTCTTCCCTCCAGTGGATTTAACATGTTCAATTCTATTTCTTTGATTTTGCCAAAATTGGCACTGTGGATTGCCTGCTTAAGCATAGTAATAATCGGGTCATACATGTACTCATACCCTACCGCTAGGAGGCGGCCACGTTGACGCGCCAATTCAACTAATTCTGCGGATTGTCCTTGTGTCGCGGCTAGAGGCTTCTCAACCAATACATCTTTGCCGGCTAAAAGCGCCTGTCTGGCCAATTCATAATGTGATGTTGATTCTGTGGTAATAATCACCACCTGACTATCGGGATTCTCTAATACTTCTGTCCTGTAATCTTGGACATTGTGGATTCGAACGTTGCTTGGCAAGTCTTTGTGCTCCTCCCATTGAGGATAGTTGGATCGGGCGAAACCACGAACAATAGAATATGGGAAACTCTTGGATAACACATTCAACATCACCCCACCGCCCCAACGGCCAAGACCCACTAAAGCAATTTGTTTGATTCCAAAATATCTTATAGCAAGGCGGTCAAGAGCCGCAGGCTCGTTGATATCTCTTGCTCCCTCTAATAGCGGCTCGATTAATGCGTTCAAATTAAATTCAAAACGCGTACAATCCGGACACTGGCTAACATCATGCTGCCATTTTCTCTGATCGCGCCAAATGCCCCAGAAATCAAAATTATCATTATTAATATCTCCCATCCCAAAGTGCTTAAAGTCTTCAATAGAAACCGACGTACATGGATAAACCTGGCCCCTTGCGCCAATCACGGGGATAAACTTGCAATGCTGGCATTGCGTAAACGGTTTCTCCGGCTGGTGAACATCGTCTTGCCGGATAAGGATATTGATTTTTCTCCGGCTGAATTCACGGGCAATGCCATTAATTTTGGCAATCATAATATCGGCAACATTCTCATCGAGATCAAACTCTTTATTCTGGTGTGAGGGTTTAAGCGGCGCGCTAAAACGAATAGCATCAACACCAGCATTATCCGCCCATTGGATAATCGAGCGTAACTCATCCCCACCGCTGTTCCTTTCATTAAAAAGGTAAGTAATTTCTACGCCTAGCGGTGTGTTCCTGGCCTGACGTAATTTTAGCAACTGCTCCATGTTTTGAATAATCTTAATGAAAGCCTTTGGATCAACAGGACGATGTGTCTTCTGATAAGACTCAACCGTTCCTGCGTCCAAGCTGATTCTAACCAAATCACCTTTGGCAGCCAAAGAGGTGGCCACATCAAAAACTTTCTCCCCATAATAAAAATTACTGAACAACTTAAAGATCATCCCGGATTGCTTTATAGCCGCAATGACTTCTTGTATCCTTGGATAAACTAAAGGCTCTGTAGAATTACCAGATATAATGATACGCTTGATACCTTTGCCTTTCAGCGAACATATAAAGGCAATTAATTTATCAGGTTCAATGCCTCTTTCTTGATTCTTCTGTAATGCAACTTTATCCTGCAGCCTCGTACACCACACGCAATAATTGTTGCACCCCATTTTTTGGGAAGCGTAATAAGGGTGAATTTCAATCTGTAACGGTTTCTCCGGTGTCTTGCCCTGGAGAATATCCAACAGGCCATCGCGGTAATCATGCATAAGCCACTTTAAGCGAATCGTCTGTTCATCAAGCCTATCTATTGGGGATGAGACCCTTGAGTTGCGATTATAATCTTCTGCTTTCATCTTCGGCAGATGAGACATTTGGGCATCGTAGGTACTGAATTGTATATAACTATTCTCATCCGGGATGGCTTTGCCATCTTTATCCTTAACAACTAATAAATCATTCACATGAACATCGGAATCCTTAACATCCGGCACGAGGATCCAAAGCAGTCCGTTTGCCCAAGCCTTAAGTTCACTTTTCAATTTCTTCTGTCGATCTTTAAGCGCGGGTAATCCTTCGCGTGGAGATTTCAGCCCTTCCGGCAAGCCATCTTCTATTTGGCTAATAATATTATCAGCGTCTCGCATAAAATTATTCCTAAGAAGCATCTCAATTTCTTTCTGCGTTAATTCAATATCTTTCTGAGGTCTGAAACTATTACGCTGAACAGCAATCTTTCGGATAAACCGCTCATAATCATCCGGGGATGCCTTAATAAAATGCTCCAAAACGGTTTTATCGGAACCAAGCCCAAGCATACGCGCCAACAGGCTGTTGGGTGTAGTCAACATGCCCCAATCATAGAAGCCGCCGTTAATCATGCGCATGACCGGCCAGTGCGTTAGTTTCCGCAACATCTTTCGTACGGCCCTATCGGATATGCGCTCCTTATCCCCTAACATATTGAGTTTCCTCAATACATTACTTACCACCTCAACCCATTTGCCTTCCTTCATATCAAGCATTTTTGCCAGTTGGTCTTCGGTAAAGGTATAAATCCTATCCTTATTCTCTTTATCGGTAAGGAATGCTAAAAACTCATCTGAAGCGGCAATACCATATTCTTTAAACTTGCTGCGCAACTCATCAACTGTATATTCATGCAACGGCTTTTGCACATATCCTTGCGCGGCATCCTTGACCATAAGCAAATCGAAGAGTTTTCTTCGGGCTTTTTTCCGGGCACCGAAGCCATTGTTTGCCGCTATTTCAATCAGCTCCACACCAACTATCACGCCCAGCCCGAGAATGAAGCACCAAAGCATGTTGATATAAATACCAGCCAGCACGGAAACCAACCCAATGCCTCTTACGGCATTCTTGGCAATTCCTTGCTTCCATAACGGCACGATCATGTCCCTGGCAGACCATAACCACGACCGGACAAAGCCGCCACCGACATCCTTGGCCACGGCACGATAATTCCTGTCAGATATAAATTTGATCAACAACGGCAGAAGCATCGTGACATCACCCAAGAAGAAGAACAGGAACAGGACAGCCGTCATGTGCCTTTCGAACGTCTTCTGCGCGAAGAACCGGGACATCTGGACCCTTGGTGTCCTGTTAAACCTATTGCGCAGGCCAAGCACTGTGAACCCGGCGTGAACCACAATTAACCCCTTAAGAAGCCATACGGGAACAAGACTAAAGCCAGACCACAGTAAAAAGCCGAGACTTAGAACTGTTAGTAAATTGGCCCCCCAGTTCGTCATAGGTATATTGTAAACCGCCCTTGGCCTAAATAGATGCGGACCTATAATATATGCGAATACAAGCATCAAATAGAGAAATGCGCTAGCAAGGAATACTATTGGATGATACGGCGCGAAAAATAAGATCAACGGTATAAGGACCGTGCCAATCTTTGGCCCCAACGTAAAGGTCTGATAGACATCTTTCGTGAACCGCCGGTCAGCTGGTGTCAAACGTTCAGCCGGGAGGAACACATCTTTACCTTGCACCGTATCCCTGGCAACGGACCAACCATAAAGCGGGTGCACGGATGTTGAAAAGATGGCGGCAGCGGGCTTAAAGAACAAGGCATTAAGGAATTTAAGGAATCCCCAAGGTGCTCCATACTTGGCATTCATCAATGTAATCAGATTTTGTACAATGGAAAGAGCCAGGACAAACCCGGATGTCACAAAGGCGCCGGCAAACGGGAAGGAGTGAGCTGGATCGATAAACAGCACGACCTGCAATAAGACGAATGTAATGACATTCACAAGAACCAAAGTCTTGAGCCCCCAGAAAGCGCCCGTGTTAAATAAATGCGTCCACTTCCATGATGTCGGCCCCTTATTGCTTAAATTGAATAATTGTCCCAAGGTGTCATGTATCATTTCATAGTTATCCGCTGCGTATTTACTCTCAGTTCCCAAATCAGATTTATAATCCGTAACCTTAGCCCCACCGATAAACATCGCGTGGTTATACTTCACGTGGATGCCCTGGCCAAGCCCCAACAATGTCAGCGTTAAATCTTCGGCGTTTCTCGATAGAGGCGCAATCCCGTAATTAAGCTCGTACTCTTCTTTGTGCATGTATTTGCCATATTCACCCACCTGCCCTGTGGCATTCATGAAGGATTGAACCATCATCGTCCAATTGGATTCGTTAAGATCTTTCGTGCGCGCCACATCGCTTAAGTATTTATCTGCGACATACATGGGGAAAATAAGCCCCATCGTATTGGATTTAGAAAGCTCATCAATATCGTTGACAATCCACATACCTTCTTCCGGCTTGACCTCCATGATGGCGTCCATGCGCATGGAAACGTCAAACCGGTACCTTGAGAAGTTCGCAATCGTCGTAGCCTTAAACGCGCCCGTCATCTCCGGCATACTTGCCGGCCCTAAGAGCCACGTTGCATCAGGCGCTCCCCTAAGTCCATCATTCCCAACCTGGGAGATTAAAATTCTGTTTTCCGGACGTGCAATATAGGCCGGGGCTCTGGAATCCGGGGCCGGAACAATGACGGTAAAGGCAAAGAATTTCTCGGCTACCCGCCGATCATAAAAGAGATCAAATTGCACAAATTCTTTTGCACGTTTATACTTAGCCAATAAGCCAGACTGAAGGACAACCGTTCGTTCATCCTTTGTTAATAACATTAATGGCAACCATCCTGTTCTTGATATAACACCCTGAAGTTCTTTTAATCTGTCTTCCTTAAATATGTTTGAATTCCTGAGAACATTCAGCATATTCAAGGCTAATTTTCTTCTCGCATTTCCTTTAGACAAAGGCCCGTAGAACCGCTTCAATTGCTGATAGCGTGCGTTATAGAAACTGTATTCCGCCACGCTGCGGAAACCGGCAACTTCTTCTTTGATTCCCTCAAACGTCCGGTACAAAGTATTAAGATGCATATTCGCCCAATGGATCATTTGTTCCTTAACATGCTCCGCTCTTTCTTTTGAATCTAATTTTTTCTTAAGAGTTTCTATAAGCGCTGCCCCTTCAAAGGGAGTCTCGAATCTGGCGTGTCGCACGATATCCCTTATTTCTTTTTGTGTTTCCGAAGAGATGGCCGGGCCCACCACTCTCTCGATGTCAAAAGTATCCGCGAATTTATGCCACCCATCATAAAAGAGATTAACCACAAGATTGTTCATCTCAGTTGGATATGCCTTTAAAATCCTGTCCCATTCTTTCTCCAGTTCTAATGAATTATTCAAGCCCTTTAATTTTGCTTTTAAGTCTTTGATGTCTTGCCCCTCTTCTCCACCCTTTTGCTTTAATTCATCCTCAGCCTTTTTAAGATCATCTATGGCTTGCTTAATCTCAGATGCAATCTTTTTTGCCTTACGCTCATCTTTATATTTAAAAGCTGTCCAACCGGTCATTTCTTCGTAAGACCAATCATGCCTCTCCTGATACCCAGCATGATAAAGTGTCGTAACTGGCCTTTCGGTCCATTCCCTGAAAAGCTCTGGCGTGTCTAAGTTGTAGAAGGATCCCAAAATACGTCGTATGCTGTCATGGAACTTCTCTTCATATCCTTTCGGCTTAACGTATTCGAATTTCAATAAGTTCTGCATGGCGATAGTATCGATAGTATTGTTACCCACTTTCGCCATAGACTTAATACGGTAATTCCATGATTCCAGGGCACGTTCCCGTATCATCTCCGCATTTAGGCCATGTTCCGCAACCTTGTAGTGGAGCACATGAATGTTGTTGTAGAGCTCAAAAATACGGGTCAACCGCCACGTCCAATAACTTAATAAGACGATAAGGACAATCGGGCCGATAAGCGGTAGCATAACGGAATAGAGTGTAGCCATAAAGAACAGGCCGTTTATTCCGATCTGGGTAAGGAGAGCAAGCTGAGGAGCGACAGAAAGAACATACCAAGCAGCGGTAGCTAGGGTCGTAACGCCGGAGACTATCGCGAGCCATCTGTAGAGATGCCGGTTAAACCATGCTTTGACCTTTGGATCATTTAATGACTTAGTGTCAGTTTCTTTGTTTAACTCAGCTTTGATGGCTTCCAGGGCATGTTTGATCTCGAAGTTGTGCCTGATGTAAAATCTCCGTTTTTTCTCAATCTCGCGTTTGTTAACGACAACCTGACCTAAATACATACCACCACGGAGCAAGAAGATAAAAGATAATCCTAATACAAAATGTGCAGGCAAGGCAACAAAGGTAAAGAATAATGTCAAATCAAAATAACCAGCGGTCAAACCAGCCACCTGCGATAACACCGGCATGCTAAAGACCCACGATAACAATGGCACAATAATGTTGATCAAGGCTGGCCAGGACAGTGACGCCCTAGTTGTCCTTGCTGCCAATTGATAAACGAATATGGCCGAAATGGCCGCCACTCCTGTGAACCATAGCGGCCATCCCAATGCCGCGTTCAAGCCGTAAAATATGATCCCGGCTAGTCCGACAGCAAGGATTTCTCTGGGCCATGGTACAATGCGGCCGTATTTGTAGTAATGTTTGACGCCAAAATCATCTTTTTTGACAACATCATCAGACCATGCCTTCTTCTCCTTCTCTGAAGCCGTATACTCCTTCTTAAACGTATTCAATAACTGATCCAACATGCCGTCAAAATAGCCGACCGGCTGTATCTTCCCTTTAGACTTCCTGAAGTCATAATCCACTTCATCGCCATTCTTTTCGGCTTGCCGTCTTTCGGCCAAAAGTTTCATCTTGGCAATCAACAAGAATAAAGTAATGGCAAACGGAGGCACCACCGATAAGTAAGAAAGCCCGAGCGGAAGAACGCCGGCAAGTAAGCTTACATACCCCAGGGCAAGGCCTGATCCGATGAAGCCGGTGAGCAAGACAGCGAAACTGAAGAAGTTTGCCATCAATTTGATAGTCCTTGTGACATTGATATATTTTGTCGGACGCGTGAAGAACGGATACTTGCCCTTCTTCATGCTCTTGATAAGATAGGGCATAAACTTATTGTCAATGATATTGCGCATAATCAATTTATGCAGGTCGGAGTTGCCCTTTATATTGTATTCATTATGGTGGTTAGCCCCTTTGGAGACCTGGAGGAAGGCCCGGATAAACGCGTGGCCCGGGAAGGCATGCAGAGCATTTTGACGTCTTGCCTCTTCGTATTGTTCTTTGATGTTTTGATCAAGGCCTTCAAATCCATTGGTAATATCGGCTAAATCCTTCCACGTCAGCCCATAAGCGGCGAAAGGTTCATCATAGTCTTTGTGCTGCAATAACCGTGTCATGAAGAATTCTTCCAGGTAAATCCTCCATATCCAGTTATCCGCAAGTCCTTTCCGTATTTCAACGGAAATGTTGTCGTATTCGTAATTCAACGCATAGAGGACATTGGAGGTCCTGTTAACAACTTCCGGAACGATTTGCTCATATTGTCCCTTCCCTATTTTGTCTTCCGCCAACTTCAACAAGTGCCTCGTCCAGGCCACCTGTCCCTGCATATTCCCTGTCAGGTAAAGGAACATTTCCCGCAAGAAGAATTCCTCGTAGGAAATTTCAAACCAGCCCTCATAAGCCTTAGCACCCCTCGCCTCTAAGGCATCAATTTCTTCCTGGATGCGCTGCTTTTTCAGTTCATTCGTTTCCTTTGCTAATCTCTCTTTCAAAGTGGCCAATACGGCGGATTCATAACTGCTATCCGAGCGCGCCCGTTCGACTTTCACCCAGAACAGGTCGTCAAAGGGTGAATTCTTAACGTTTCTGTCATCGTGATATCCGTAAACTCTCTCACTTGCCTTGGCCTCATCCGCAAAACGGGCAATAAGCTTAGACATGATTCTGTCAGAAATTAAATGCTGCAGGACATCAACACCTTTATTCCCTTTGTAGTTAACAAAATTCATATCTTTAACTTTAATTTCCACAGCACCCGTTAACCGGTCCAAAAGCAGCTTTTGCGTAATAAGCCCTTTGAGCTTTTCTTCTTCGGTTTTTATTTGTGCACCCAAATCCTTGGATCGATCCGATTCCTTGGCCTCTTTACTGAATTCCTCTTTCAGCTCACGCAGCCTTGCACCAGATTCCTCGACTTGATGGACAATCTGTTTCCAGCGTGCCATCTGTTTATCGCTGCTTGTCCCCTTAAACCTCCAAACATCAATCTCTCTACCATCTAGTAAGACCTGCGTTGCCTTGTGTGCATCATCCAAACCATATTTCTGCGCCAATTCTTTAAAGATCGGTTCAAAAATGACTTTTGCCACATCTTGATAAATCAAACGCCCAACGGCATCCAGGTTCATGCTCTTAGGAAGTTCCCCATTGTTCGAACCTTTAACAGTGTTGATAACCTGCCTGAACTGCTCCCTCACCCATTCGGCATTCTGGTACTTCACCCCGATATTCAAAATATTTACTAGTCCGCTGGCGACATTGGCAATGTAGGAGGGATAACGCTGTTCAATGATCGCCTCAATTTGCCTGATTGCCTGAACGGCGTCCCCGGTCCGCAAGGCATTTTCAATCTCGGCAAAGAATTCATCGACACTGATTTGCTCCACCGCACCCGCCTGTGAAGTTTCGGTCTTCTTCTTTAGGGAAGGCGTGAATAACCTCTTTATCAGCTTGCCCATTTTCCAAACGAAAATCAGCACTATCCCTATGCCAAGGGCGATAAAGGAGGCCCCGACAGGCGAAATTCCATCCTCCGCTGTCATCAGCTTGTATTTCTCAACGAGATGATCCCTGTCTTCTCTCACATCGTTAAATCTCGTCCCCTCTCCCTCGCCAAAAGGACGATAATCATTATCGACATATCCCGCATTTTTAGGCGCTGATCCCCCGGTATCTCCATTGAT
Source organism: uncultured Planctomycetales bacterium (assembly GCA_964364455.1). GTDB lineage: Bacteria > Omnitrophota > Gorgyraeia > Zapsychrales > Zapsychraceae > UBA10015. Next base: position 38,983 of record CAYIMR010000001.1, read on the forward strand.
CCCCGTGCCGTTATCAAATCCGTAGAAAGCGCGCACTTTCCAAACCACAAAATCCCAAGCGGAAGAAGCGATCTCTTTGATGTGGCGCACATATTGCGCCGCAAAGTTATTGACCCAGAACCGGTCATAAGCTTCAGGACTTAACCTAGAAACAACTTCATCCGTTTCTTTGTTATAGCCCGGAACGGCTTGGGTATCTTTTGTCTCGGAACGATATTTGTTCCAATAGATCTTCATCAGCTTGCCATTAAAGTAAGTACGGTAAGGGATCCCGGTAAAGTCAAATATCCAATCGGAATTTTCTTCTTTGAATCTGCGGTAATCTGCCAGGAACTGGAAGGTCTGAGGCGTGGCATCCAGCTCATAAACATCCACGACGCCCTGGACATAGGTGCCATCCGGATTACGTCTTGGGACAGCAATAGAAATCTTGCTGGGTTTCTCTACGGGCAATTTAACGCCAAGCTCATTCTCTAAGATCATAATTTCGCTTGGTTTGTTGAAGCCATGATCGTATAAACGCTGTTTTTGCGGCTCAAATCCGAACCCTCTGTATTCATTGTATAAAAGACGGCCGTCAAATCGCGTGGCCATTGTTGTCAAGGCGCGCTCCCCTTGACGAGGCCGTTTGTCGATAACCTTATACTTTATAACAGCTTGGTCATGCGGGCCGTTTTCAATGTTTACATCATAAGAACGGGCAACCCAATCGCCATTGAATATCCTTATCTCTTCACCTTTTTCATCAACTCCAAGACGGCTGTAAGCATTGATGTCCTTGATAACCTCGCCTTTTTTGTTAAACTTGACGTTATACGTGTAGCTTCCTCCGGCGATATCACGCTGTTGCGGGAAGCCGGCCCCGAGAACCGCATCTGCTGGGCCATTATTGAAATCCATGAAGGTGACGGTCCGTGCAATGCCCGTGGCGAACTGTGTTTCCTTATCTAAACTATTATGATCTTTTATTCTGGCATATAATCTTCCTGAACCGAGCTCAATCTCCTCCCAAGCATCCAAGGTAAAGTCAAATTTTATAATACCATTTGTTTTCTGAATAAAATCTTCCAGCAGAATGTGCCATGAATCCTCATCTGTCTTGTTCAAGGCATTCGCTAACTCTTTAGAAATATTACCCCGCTTGACAAAGAAGTATAACCGCCGGTCCTCCAAATTCGTATTAGTAGAGAAGGTATAAACTTTATCTTCTCTATCAAACGCGAATGTCTTGGTTGCTATGTCAAATGATCCGTATTTTAATTTCCCACGTTCGACGCCTATTTCATAAAAACTATAAATGCTCAATTGAATAATAAACTTATTCCCTTCAAGATATCCAAAATGCTTTTCACCTACATTACCTTTGCCATCACGGACTTCTTGATAATTAACTCCACTAATAAATTTACCCTCTTTGTCGTTAAACAAATGTTCCCCTTGGTATCTGATTCTTTTGTTAACGTCAAACAGCTTAGTAATATCCACATTATTGATATCTGTTATGATGCTGCCATCGGCATACGTCAGCCAACTGCGGTCGATCAAAAGGCCTTTAACCCATTTCGTATTCGTCTTTTCGTCAACATACAGGAGATCATCCTTTTTCACTTCTTCAGAGGCCGATACAATACGGACCAAATAGGTCTCCGAATGGCTGGCCATGTCGATGGCGCCCGGGACGCCCTCGTAAAACGATTTGGTCACTTCGTTGGGGAAGAGGTTGCCTTGGGCATCCACGCGGCCTTTATAGCTTTCGATAATCCGGCCGCGGCCGTCTTTGACGATGTGCCGGACGATGCCGAGGAAGTCTCTTTCCATCCGGATACGCAGGGTGCCGTCTTTGATGCCCTGGGTCTCCGACTCGGAATAAAGCGTGTCTTCCCTCGCCCCCCGTTCATTCAGAACGTAGGTTTCTTCCGTCGCCGGGACCTCGTAGCGGCTGAAGCCAAAGTTATCGTAACGCGGCTCGGACTCCCTCCGGCGCAGGAATCCTACCTCATATTCCCTCCCCCTGATCTCCACCCCGCGGCCGCTCTTATGCAGATCCCCGATCCTCTCGTTCTCCTTCACCGGCACAAGACCGGACGCGCCGGCGGCATCGCCCGTCCGCGTGGATTGATAGACCTTTTCCCCGCGCAGGAAGACGCGGATCCCTTCATACTTCTTCACCGGCCTGTCGTCGGCATCCTTCAATCCCTGCCAGACGGGTCCGTTGAGATAATCCACGGCCTCATCCGTCACCGCGCCTGTGTCAGGATCGACTTTGAGAACCTCCGTGGCCTTCCAGAGGATGCCCCTGGATCCGGGTTTCTTCGCGTCGTAGAGATACGTCGAGGCCTCCCAGAGGGGCTTATGATCCAGGCCAAGGACAGGGCTGCGGTAATATTCCGTGACATGGGTGCGCTCGAATCCGCCCGCGGCATTGACCAATCCGTCGTATTTAAACTCCTTGTTGCCGCCGGCGTCCAGGACCTCCTGCCAGACAAGATTCCTTAAAACACCGTCTGCGCCCAGCACTTTAAATTTATGGCTGGTGATCTCGGCCGTGACGCTCCCCGTCAGCGGATCATGGCCGAGCGTCCTGCCGGAGGCGATGTGCTCGTCCTTGAGGAGGTCTCCCGTCTTTGCGTCGCGCCTCATCACCCAGGCCTCGCCATTGTCCGGCTTGCCGTAGCGGGCATTGAACGACCCCTTTTCATTGCCGTAAAAATAATATATCCTCGTATTTTTGATATCGAAGGTGCCGGCGTCGTTGGCCTGTTCCCACATCTTCTTGGATACGTCCTCTTTCAGATAGGCCTCGCTCCTGGACTTGTAGACGCGGCCCTGAGGATTCAGATAATCCTTGCGCACAACGACCGCGGGTTTCCCTGCGACGGCGTCATCCCTTTGCGTCAGCGACCTTGCGATGAGGGCGTCCGTATCGGGCGACGCATCCTCCTTCATGGGATAAATTCTCGACACGCCCTCGCCCATCACCTGCTCCCAGTCGGAATAAACCATCTCCGTCCCGAGATAAATCCTGGCCAGCTTACGGTTCCCCATGCCAAAACGCATGACCTGTTTAGCCTCGGCGCGGATCGAATCCAGATCCAGGGCCATCTCCCTTCCGGTGACGTAATAAGAGACGTCGTCTTTTCTCACGACAAGGAAGTTATCTTTCTGGATGCCGCCGAACAATGCCCTGCCCTTGCGGCCGAGTTCCAGGATGCCCTTGACCTCTGGTCCCACCCCAAGCGCCTTATCTTCAATCGCCTCGGAAAGCCTGCGCGGAATGTCCAGGGAATGCTCAAGCTCGCGGATCTCCACTTTGAGCTTATCCATTTGCTTTAACGCCTCTCTCCTTTGCCGCGCGGACCAGCCCTCGGCGAGGTCCTGCTTCGCAGACGGCACTGCCCCGGATTCAGAAACCTTGGACGGCTCCGTCTGCCGCTTCGCAGGCTCAGGCGCCTCCTTCCCTGTCCACAATTTCCGCAGGGCATAAAAGGCCTCTTTGGGATTGCGGTTGATGTCCACAACGCCCCACCACTCCTCGTTGACCTCCATGTCCTCGGGGATGGAGAACGCCCGCCCGCTTGTCTCATGGCGATCCGGCCGTCCAGCCTTCCACCACTCGTCGCTGAACGTCATAAATGTCGCGCCCAGGAAGCTCTTTCCATCCGCATGTGCGACGATCTTCTTCCACGTCCTCTCGACAACGGAGGCCTGCATGGGCTGGCTCTCGCGGCCCGCCCTGCCGTCAAAGGAATCCGTCCCGGTCTCGGAGATATACCACTGCAGGCTCTCCGGAATATCCTTATCCGCCAGGATCCCCTTCCATTCCTCAAAGGCCTTCTCGATATGATCATTCTCGTAGAAATTGACGCCCCAGACGTCGATAAGGGAAACGCCGTCCTTGACGAACCTCTTGACGACCTCTCTGGACGGCATGCCGCCGTGGGCCGTGGTCACCTTACGGGACGGATCAATCTCCTTAGTCCGCCGGGCGGCCTCTTTCAGGGCCGCGTACCAATTGTCAACGTCGTTATCAAACTCCCTCTCAAGGTCGTTATAGTCATTGCCGAAGGACCACATGAGGATCGCGGGATGATCTTTGTGCTTCTTAATATAGTCTATGTACCCGCCGCCGAGCATGTCCGGACCGCGGTTGCGCGTATTGTCAAAATACGGGAAGCCCACAATCACCTTGATGCCGTTCTCCGCCAGCTTGTCCAGAAACGCCTTTGACGTAATCGGATAATAGGTCCTGATGACCCTGACCCCCATTTCCTTCATAAGGTCGATGTCCCGCAGATGGCTGCCCCAGACGGTATGGCTTCTGAGATCCACGCCCTTTTCCGTCGGAGAATAGGTCAGCCCCCGTATCCGGAGGATCTTGTCCGGCTCCGCGGCGGACAAGGCCTGCGTCTGCCCGCGGGCGCCTTCGGTCTTTTGCGGCTGTTCAGGCTTATCACCGGCAGGCGCCAGCGCAGCCAGTTCCTGCGCGGCCGGCACGGCAGGCATATCCTTTATCTTCCTCTCGACTTCCTGCAATTCACCCCAGAGCTGCTTAATCCTCTCCAGCTTCTCTCTCATGGCTTCTCTGTCTTTCTGCGACAGATCATTGCCCTCCAGCCGCTTCTCAATGGCCTTGATGACCTCTTCCCTGTATCGCGGCATATCCACCGCCACCTGGCTCTTGAGCGGCAGATACCCTTCCAGCCAGGAGGCGTTGGGCTGGGGCTCATAAATAACAGTATGGCTTTCAACGGCATCCTCATACTTGCCGGACTGATTGAGATCCCTGTAATACGGATAACCCCTGCCCGGGACTTCCTTATGGACGTCCGCCAGCTCAAAGCGCTTATCGTAACGGCGCGACGACTCCGTCAGGATTTCTTCCGTCGCCGGGACAGCCGGGGCGTCCTCTTTACGCAGGACGCCGTAACCCTGGGCGAATTCCAGTTCCTGCTTCATGGTCATGAGATTCGGTTCAATGATAAGGGGATACTTGCTGTCGACGGGAACGCTGAGCCTGCCGAAATCCTCGGGCAGAATCACCATGAATGCGCCTTTCACCGAGGCGCCGGCCTTGTCGAGATAACGGACGGCCTCTCTGACGTGCCCGCTCTCATCCGTGTAAGAGAACCTGATATAATACCCGCGGCTGTTTTTGTCTATGCCGTACTGCATCAATTTCTCGATGGATATTCGATTGGCCGGCCTGCCGAGGGCATAATCCTCGGGGGAGAGCTCAACGGACATCCTGCCGTCAAAGAAACGGCCTATGCCGCCGCCCGCAGGGCCGTCTCTAAGAATCTTTATGCCGCCCTGTATCATATCAAGCGACGGCATGACGATCCTGCCCTGCGGATCAACCAGCGTCCTGCCCTCGTAAGCATCCTCAGGCACGCCGACCTCAAAACGGGTATACTGCCATTCGGGCTTTGTCTGGTCGGGAAGGATGCTCTTGTCCTGCTCGGTCAACGGCGCCCTGACAAACGGAATCTCCTTCTTGTTCTCCTTGCTGTCTTTCTTCCAGAAGGAGATAAAGTCCTTGAAGCCCTTAAAGCTCAGGAGATTATACTTCGCGTAAGCAGAGGGAGTGCCTGACGTCGCGAGATCCGCCCCAACGCTGGTGCTCTCGGAGACGTCGTACTTTGTGGAAAGCGTGCCCTTATAATTGTCATTTGAGTCTTTGCTGACGCCGATCTTCACGTCTTTGTTGATATTCAGGCCGACCCCGTAGGTCTCGGCTCCCTTAACGTTGCTGTAGGAGACATTCAGATTCTTGTAGCGGCCCGTCAGGCTGAAGCGGTTCGATCCGATGGCCTGCTCGGCCGTGAAATACACAGGCCCGAGATTGACATCCGCGCCGACGGAGGCGTAATATTCCTCGCGCTCCGGCCAGAGGTCGAGGTAGCCTTTCTCGTGCTCCCTGTTGAGGGAGAAATTCAGCGTGACGTTCTTGTTGAGCTCGTGCTTGAGGGTCAGCTTCTGGAAGTTATAGGCGTCCTTGCTCTTGAATTCGACGTTGCTCTGATCCGCGACCGTCTTTCCTGTGGCGGTGTCGGTAATAGTGATATTGTCAATGGTCGTCCTCTGGGCATCGGCATAACCTATCTTCAGGACAAGCCGGTTCTTTTCGCTCGCCTGATAATCCACAACGCCTTCAACGGCCCGCGTCTGCGAATTATCGCCGGCGGCGTTCACCTTGATGAATCCGGCAATCCCCAGATAGACGTTGTTGCCCTGAACGCCGATGCTGTCCAGGATAAGGATGGCGTGCTCTGTCTTGGTGACGCCGCCCCCCGTGGCATACTCTTCGTATCTCTCCGACTTATTGTGCCCCACGGCAATCCTGTGAATAATGCCGTCGTTGTCCACGCCCGTTGTGGTGATATTCGCCAGGAAATAACTGTTGTCCGGGCTGCCGGTGTAGGAGGCCTTTGACGTCCCGACGTAGAGATCGACCCCAGGCAGGAGGTTCTGCGTGGCGAACTGCTGGAAGGTTGGAACCAGGCCCTTTCCGTCTTCCTTGATATCCGTGAGGCTTATCTCAGAAGCCTCTGTGACAGACCTTCCGTTGAGTGCGGCCATGCGGCCGTAAGGCCTGACGTAGACGTAATACTCGTCTCCGATTTGGACAACCGCCGGCGGGGCCCGGGTCATCCGCGCCACGTAACTTCTCAAGGCATTGAACCTGTCCGCCGTAAATTCTTGTATCCCGGCCTTCTCAAGGTTGATCTTCATCAGATGATCCGTCAAGAGAAGCACCCTGCGGTTATAATCACTGGATGCCCCGGCGAGCTCAGCAAGGGCCTTTTTGGCCTTTGTCTTGGCGTCGTCAAGGGCCTTTCCTGCCTCTTTAATGACCTTGTTTTCACGCAGGCGCGTCTGATTGGTTTCATTCGATGTCCCAAGCGATTTCAGGACATCCTCGAGCGGATTCTTGCCTGCCCCGGTGAGCGCGTCTATGGTATCAACCGCTTTCAGGAGATTCTTTTCCTCAATATCCATAATGTTCTTGACGCTCTCACCGACCCCGTCGGCGAAATATTTGCCTGTGGCGACAAGCTGATTGACCGCGTCAACAATCCTGATGCGCTCCTGAACAATCTTGAGATCTTCCCTGGCCAGCTTGAGCTTGCGTTCGATGACCTGCGCGGGCGTCTCGGAGGCGCCCTTGGACTCGACATATTTATCGTCCAGATCGGCCTGACGATGAACGCCCCAGGCAGGATTGTCGTGGTATTCTTTCTCCTGGTCAAGCGTCGGGAGCCACTGCGTGATAAGATTCCTGGTTCCCTCGGAAAACATCTTTTTATTCTCGGCCGCGATCTTAAGATATTTCCTGTTTTCTTCTATGCGGCTCAACCGGCCCATCACCTTGGTGGTCCTCGGCTCCTTGTCATCTTCATGCCAGTAGCTCCGGACAGCCTGCCTGTCCTTGAAAATGGGCACCTTATTCTCGTAATCGGGGACGTCGACCGTCAAAGACGCCTTCAACATCTTGATCGTTCTGTCTAAGTAGGGGATTTCATTGATAAGAACATTCTTGCGCTCATTGAGAATCTCCTGCGGCGTCTGGAAGAACGTGCCTTTATCCTTGGCGTCCCATGCCAGCTTCTGATTCTTCAGCATGGGCAATCGCGTGTTCTCCAGGGCAAGCCTTTGCTCGCTCAGCGCAAGAAGCTCCTGGACAAAGGACAGCCACTTGGCATTGCCATTGGCCTTCTTGATCTCGCCCTGCAAGTACGGGATGGTCTCGGTTCTCAGTTGATTGATGAGTTTGTTGGTATCGGACAGCCATTTCTCGACGTCCGCGCGGGGCAGGAGGATAGTAGCATAATCTTTCTCTCGAAGCATCCTGTCGATCTCATCTCTCCCCTTCTCATCCTCCGCCTTCTTTTCCTGCGTATTGCTGATCGCCACGGCAATGGCCCTCTCAACGGGCCGGAGCATATCGCCGTTGGCGTCCTTGGCCCCAAGCTGATAGCCCTCCGCGGCCGTCTTGGTGCCGGGATTGCGCAACATCCCCTCCATGTCCGCGATGTTCTTGGCAATCTCGGAACGTTTATCCTGCAGTCTGCTTGAATCCGGACCGAATATCGAGGCCGTGGCGCGATCCGCGTAGGCCTTGATCTCTTCTTTCAGCGCCGCCACAATGCCGCCGTTCTTGGCCTTTTCCCTAAGCTCGCTCATAAATTTCTCGCCGTTGGTGTCCGTGGGATCTTTGTCGAGCGCAATGGTCCTGAGACCCTTCAGGAGGTAGTTGCCGTTCATCAGCTTCACGTCCATCTTGCTCACGCCGGCCTCTATCAAATTCCCTATGGCCTTAGTCTCTTTCAGGAAGGCCTCTTTGTCGTTGCTTTTCCTGGCATCCTCCGCCTTCTTGAGGCCTTCGTACAACTCACGGGCCAGTTTCTCCTCCTTTTTATAATCGGCTTCTTTTTGGCTCATGTTGAGATTCTCCTTCTGAACGTCGGAAAGCATCTTCTCATATGCCTTGTCCGTCTTTAATCCCGCGCCTTTCAGGAATCCTGTGAGATCGTCGACCGAGGCCTTCATGCCGTACCTGGCCTCCGGCGAAAGCCTGTCGGCAGGCTGTTTGTCTTTTTGAACCTCATATTCAACCTCTTCCACAGGAGGCATATATCCGTCCGGCAGCCGCCTGGAAGATCCGTTCTTTTCCTGCACAAGCGCGGCAGCGGGATCGTTTTTCTGCTTGTCGGGATAATTGGCGCCGAACCCAAGGATACGGGCCTCTCCACTGAAGCTGTCTATGTCAGGGCCTTCCACGATGATGTTGGCCGGCTGCCTGCTGCCCTGAGGCGCCGCAATAATTTTATGGGCCACAAGCGTCCCGTCGGGTTTACGCCACATGAACTTCACGTCCTTGCCTTCCTCCTGCGGCCATGTCACGTAATCGGCAACATCTTTTTCGGTAAAGAGATACCGCGAGCCTGTTCCCAAATCAGCGGCAATCGGAATCCTTTGCAACCTCTTCTCAAAGATGGCCACCTCACCCTCAACGGCCTTGGCGTCCGTATCCTTGTCCTTGCCGCTGTTCCTGATGCCCCAGACATAGGGGAGGTCCTTTGCCTTAACGTCACCCGCATCGACAACCCTGCCTTCGATGCCGGCAATGCCCGTGACCATAACCGTGCCCTCCGGCAGCGGCGTTTCGTTGATTATCGTATCAGCCGCGCTCTTGATAATGCCTGCTTCAAACCGCGAGAACCTCTTAAAGTCGTCGCCATTTAACTCGCGCACCGGTGCCGGCCCGTTAAAATTCGCTGCCGTCTTATTAATCTCCCTGGGATTATTCATGTCAGGAATATCGGCCCTGACCACCAGGACTGTCCGGTCTTTAATCTCCGCGGCCCAATCCTCTATCTTGACCGGCCCCTTCGACGTCCCGGCCTTTATCTTGACGATCATGACAGGCTCGGTCATCGTCTCTGACTGGTCGACGACAACCATGTCAATCCCTGTCCTCTGCTCTTCTGGAATTGCCGCCAGGATCTTCTGCGTCTGCCACGAGCTCAAATGAAGCTCATCGGCGTTAAACATCACGGTCTGAGCGGCCTTGCCTTCCCCGTCCTTAATGTCGACGGACTCTATCCTGTTGGGCACCGGCACAAGGACTGTCTTCTTCTCTCTGATGCCGTCTTTGTTCTTCAGCCATTTCAACCGGAAGGCCTCCTTTTCAACGTCTTCCGGCCTGCCGGTATAGGGCATGGTGCGCAGATATTCGCCGCGGCTGTTGAGCACAATAAGATGCCCCGTGACGTCCGAAGGATTGACGCTTGACCGCAGGTCTTCAGGGACAAGCGGATTCTCAAACCAGTAATGAAGTCTGGCCCCCTCGCGGCTGACGATGACAATCGGATGAACATAGCGGGCATCTCCGTCTTTCAATTCGCCTGAAATAACGCCGGGATTAACGGGGACCTTCACCTTGTTCCTTCCAAAATAAACCGTCATGCCGTCGCGCTCATATCCCCTTGAGGGGATAGTCAGCGGCATGCCCTCCCAGTCATAATGCCTGATAAATTTAAACGCTGCCGGATCCCATGTCGCGCCCAATATGATGCCGTTCTGATCTTTTCCGGAGCGGATTTCATGCAGCTCCCTCAGCCGCGGGACATCCGCCTTGGAAGGCATGATGTACTCCTGGCCTTCCGTCATCATCTGGCCGACGTCTTCAAGGTATTCCTTGGCCGCCGGCTCGGTCTCGCCCTCAAGTGTATAAAAATGGGGAACGGCGAACCGGACGCGTTTCTCCCAGATGCCGTCCTGGCCGCGGACATATTGATAGCCAAAGAGGAACCATTCGGGATGCTCTGTGTTTTTGCCATCAACCTCTATCTTGTCCCCTTCGCGGCCTCTGTATAGGGCATAAACTTTGTTCGGATCCTCATTCTCCCTTGCATCAGTCATGAAGACGACCTGCTGCGCCCCAGGAATCGGCACCGCGCCGTACTTATGCCCTCTTAACACAGAGCTGTCTTTTGGCTTACCGACAATATCGCCGAGAACCGGCAGATCGCCAAACAGGGAACTCAGCAGATCCGCAGGGAGGTCCTCCAGGATCTGGGCGGGCGTAATGACTATCTCCCTGGCCTTCTTCATGTCGGTGAAACGGTATTCGCCGGTTGTCTCATCCTTGACCATGGGCAGGGCGCTCATCTTAAGCGTCGTGGCGTCGACAAAGACCCTCGCGGCATCCAATGGCCCCTGCCATTTATCCACCCGCCAGAACGGATGTTTGCGCGTGATCACAAGGCCGCCTCTCAACGGCCACTCAAGCTGTTTGGCGCGCAGCTCATTGTAAATCTTGGCCAGGACCTGGACGTAGGCCAGATACCCCAGGGTCATGGTGGCCGGCGAGGCCTTCGAGAGATCGTTCAAACCAATGCTCTGGACAATCAGGTCGAAATAGAGGCTGTAGCTGTTATCTATGCCGACGTTAAAATCTATGGAAAGATCGTTGACCTTGTTGAGGTATTTTCTGAAATTGTAAATGCTGTTGCCGGGTTTCCAGTTGAGGCCGACGCCGGCGAAGAGCCGGGTCTTGTCCTTTTCTGACAACTCCTCGTATTGCCTGAAAAGGTTGTCGATAAACGAGTACGGATCCGTATGAATGGCCTCTGCCGATGCCTTGATAAGGCCGTAACGGGCCTCTTGCTCAAAACGCTTCTGGTCGGCATCGCCGCCCTTGGCCTGGTTGAGTTTTTTCTCTGCCTTGGCCAGATCTTTATGAAGCCTGGCTATATCCTTGATGATGCGGGCTTCTTTATGCAGGGTTGCCAGCAGCCGGGCAACCTCCGGGCGTCTGACCACATCCGCGGTCTCAGGCGCGGCCTTCGCCAACTCTTCCATGCTCTTAAATGCCCCTGCATTGCCGTCTCTGAGACGATCGATGTCCTCGGAAATCTTGTTGATCTCTGCCTCGAAAAGTCCGGCCTCCTGGGCCCCCTGCAATAAGACCTCCCTGATTGTTGAAACGCCGACAGATTCAAGAACATCAATGGCCTTAAGCTCAGCGGACGCTTCGGCGAACCGGCCCGTCTCCTTGAGGAAATTATCGTATAAACCGCCGTAGACGCGGCCCATGACGTCCGCGGCAGCCGCCTTCGATTTCAATAACCGCGCCTCATAGGCCTCGCCGCTCGCCTCGCCCAAATCAGAATCCGTAAGCTTTAACCTGAACAGATAATGCGCCCCTCTCTTTTCTGCCCCGGCAAATGCCCCGGCTGTTCCGAGAACCGCGCCCGGCTTGATCTCGCCGCCCTGCGTGATCTCAACCGCGCCCAGATGGCCGAAGACCTGTTTAATCTTGATGCCCTCCTGGCTGGTTGACTCGACGGTAATTTCATAACCGCGCGGCCCGCGCTCGACGGCCGTGACCCTGCCGTCCAGGATGCTGCGCACGCGTGTCCCTTCCGGCACCACGTGCTCGCGGATGCCTTTCTCATAAGGAATAATCTTATAATCCGGGGAATCGCGCACCGCCATCGTCTCTGAGGTCTGTGATTCCAGGAACCTCGGCAGGTCCACTTTTTCCTTGTCGCCGCCTTCCAGGAACGGACTCACCGGATGCCTAGAGAAGATAACGAGACTGCTTGTCATGCTGTCCGTCCCTGTGGCCTTATTCACAGTCCTAAAGAATCCTTTAAGGATCCGGCCAAGGGCATCGTTGTCTTTGATAATATCCTTGTCCGATATCACGAGGACCAGACCCTTTCGGGCGCCTTCCTGATCTTTCAGTCCCTTCCTGGCTAAAATGTCCTCAATGCTGGCCTTTAATGCCCCGGGCAGATGATCAGCCGGCTCAATGCCTTTGTCTGTGAGCTTCATCAGGCCGCCGTCTTTTCCTTTGAACACCAAATACGGTTCCGGCATATTCAGGCCGGGCTCGCCGGAGAGGCGCAGGGCCTTGCCCTCAACCATCAATGTCTCAACAACAGGGAATATAACCTCTTTGCCGGACTCCTTCCTGGTCAGCCTGACCCTCTCTTCAATCGGCAGTTTATATCCCGCCTCGGACGGGACATCGGCCGGCGCAACCGGACGTTTGCCCTCGGCAGCCATCTTGCGCTCAGCCACGCTGAATTCGCCCGTCCCTGACAAATACTCCGTGTAGCCTGCGGCTTTATCCTGGACAAAGAGCCGGCCGAGCTTGTCCTTGTCAATGTTTTTATACATGGCGATGATCTTCCTGACGTAATCCGGCGTTTCGTGGTTGCCGCTGATCTGGCCGTTAACCACCTTTGGATAATAGCTGTCGGAATGATCCGGCCCTGCGTTATATCCGGCCAGGCTGTACTGCAGCAGCTCTTTAAGCGTAGCCTTGGGATACCTGCGGCTCATCTTTTCCATAACCTCCGCCAGATAACTCACGCCTACGGTCACGTTCTTGCGCGGGTCAAAGACATCCGGTTCGTACGGCCAGGCCTCGGGGATAACGCCCTCGCGCGCGAGACGCTGGACCGTCGCCTCCCACGTCGTGGCAATAATCTGCATGAGCCCCCTGGCGCCCTTGGGGCTGACGGCCTTCGGGTTAAACCGGCTTTCCGCGTAAACCGTCGCAAGGACCAATTTGTTAAAATCATCAAAGCTGAAGCCGAATTTCTTCTCCATGTGCCGGAATATGGCGTACCTGCCCCAGGCCTGCTTCTTAATGGGCATGAGGATATCTTCTTCAAACGACTCGGCGCTCATGACCTCATTCTCCGCCGCAGCCTTCTTGGCCTTTTCTGCGTCGGATTTCCGGGTGTTCATGCGCTCTATGTCTGCGTCCATACTGTTGAGCGCCTGACGGACGGCGAATTCCTGGGTCTTCATATCCCAGCGGCCCGTCTCCTCGATCCCAAGGTTTTTCTGCATCTCTTTCACGCGCTGTTTCAGGGCTTCCGTGTAAACGTCCGCGTTGGCCTCGGCGTCATGCTTAAACGCCATCATCTGCGCCATGTTTTGATAAACGGCCTTTTCATCGCCGGCCGGTTTGTTCGCCTCGGCGAGCCTTACGATCTGGCGGATGTGACGGACCTGCCAGCCTTTGTCACCCGCGTCAAACGTCTTTGTGTTGCGCCGGCCGAACTCCTCGGTCTCTTTCTTCATGCCCTCAAGACCAAGCATCTCCTGCTGATCGGCCAGGCTTTGCAACTGCTCTTTGATCCGCTCTTTCTCCCGCGCGTTCTCCGCCAGTTCCATCTGGGCGTTGAGCTTTTGCCGTTGTAAATCCATCCTTGCCTTGTCCTGTTCCCCGGCGGAGACCTTGCTCACCTCTGCCTCCAAATCCTTCTCGGCAAGATGAATGGCAGCTAAGTAAAATTCTTTCTCTTTTCTTTGCAGCGTATTCCGCGCTTGTTTGAGCTGTTCCTTCGCGGCGGTGGAATCTTCCTTTTGCTGTTGAATGCGGTTGACTTCGAGTCCGGCCTCGATGATCGCTTTGCGAAGATCCCTTAACTCCGGCTGGACGTCTTTGAGCCTGGCCATCGCGGCTAAAAGCGCCTTTCTTTCTTTCATGGAAGGATCTGTCCGGCCTTCATATTTTGCTATGATCTCTTTTTCCACGAGGATCTGACGGTCTTCCTTCGTAAAGACATTCGCGTTCTCATCCCTGCCATGCGTCCTGAAGAAAATTTTGGTCACGTCCCTTAAAGGCATCTCATCGACCGGATAATCCGCTTCCCTTAACATCTCTTTGAGCTGCTTGATATCTTTCCCGTATCCGAGGGCGAGGTTAAACCGGCCGAGGGAAATTTCCTCTTCTGCCGAGGCAAGCGCCCGGGCCGAGTCAAGGATTTTCTTCTGAAGCGCCCCTGTCTTTTCTGTCAGCGCCGCGGCCTTTTGTTCCGAATCCCTGGCATCCTTTTCCGCCGCTTTGAGTGCCCTGGCCTTTGCCTCGAAAGACGTCTTCAGGCTCCACTGTATTTCCCGCAAGCGGCGGTCTTCCGCTTCGTCTTTGTCGGCTTTCTTCTCACGCGCCGCCGCGCTTTCTTCCACGGCGGTAATGATCTCCTCATGGAGGCTTCGAAGCTCCTGCTCTTTCTGGTGAATTTCCTCCCGGACCTTAATCATCGCGTCCTCTGCCGGAGTTTCTGCTGACTGGGCGGCGCCTTGAACAGGCAAGGATGCGTAAGATTTCTTATACAATTCACTGAGCTCTTTAGTGACGCGCTCCGCCTGCATCTGTTTTAAGACAATCGTCTCATCGGGCGTTCTGTCCGGCTTATTCTGTAATTTCTCGATTTTCTTCACTAAGTCATTCTGTGTAACAGCTTCCATCATGCGGGACAGCTCGCCCTGCATCTCCATCAGCCTGCCTTTATGCTCAACATCCAGCGTCTTGCCGTTCTCCAGCTCCTGCATCTGACGGATAATGTTCCTTGCCTTGGATCTTTGATCATAAGGCAGCGCATCCACCAGCCCCTCGACGCCCTGCCGGTTCTGCCCGCCGGAGGCGAGAGAAGCCATCGATCCTTCGCGCATCTGAGGAAGCTCAACGCCAAACCGGCTTAAGGCATGCTCATTGGCAAAAGACGTTGCCTGGCCCGCGGCCTCCTCGGCCACGCCAAAGATATCCTTGCCGATGTTCAAGATGCCTTTCGGACCTTCGAGGGCCTGCGTCCAGACATGGAACGGCCCGCCTATCAATTCGCCGGCAACGGTCACCGCGTGAATCTCTGCGCTGATGAGCCACAGGCCAAGAACACCTTCCCAGAACCGCCTCGCGATTCTAAGGTTAAACCAGATGTCTGCGGAAACAGATTCGCCGCTGCGATACGCGTCATAAATGCGGATGAGATTGGCAAAAAGACCGACGGAGATAAGGTATAACGTCTTTGCCACGGCCTGCGGATAATACCGGAGGGTTGTTTTAAGGCGGGCGATTCTTCTTTTTGCCGCCGGAGGCGCCCTTGGCTGCTCAACGCGCATTTGAGCGCTCAGGGCATTGAATTCCTCCTCAAGGATGTACCGCAGGTGCCTGCCGGTCGTATAGAAAATTTTTCCTTCCCCTGCGTAAAGAACCTTGAATACAGATTTGACATAATTTTCTCCTTGACCGCTCAACTCTGCCCCTGTCTTTCTAAACGCTCTTAATTGGGTAATAACCGCCCCTGCGTCAATATCCATACTCGTGCGTTTCTGCAGTGTCTGTTTGTAAACTTCTTTGATCAAAGGACGCAGATTCATGAGCAGGGCTATGACAATCGTATGGAAAATCCCACCGATCGTGAAAGAAAGTTTCAAACCGCCCTCGCCGACAAAATGGGCAGCCTGGACTGCCTTCAGCGGCGATACGAACAGCCTCAAGAGATGTTCCAGGACATCCCATTGAATAAACACCCCGCCCAAGAGGTATGCGCCGGCGCCGGCGGCGAGGATACCGCTAACGATATACAGTGTCAGACGGGACGCTGTAAAGTCGACCATGCTGGCCAGCATGGGCACCTGCCACCACAGCGCGCGTAGCCGCCGGCTGAGCCAGCCAATCACTCCGGCTTTCATCCATCCGGATCCGCTCCTGACCTCAGCCACAACGCCTCGAATATGGTCTTGCGCGGATACCTTCTGCCTTGTGGTTCTTTGCCATGAATCGACCAGTTTCTCGAACCAGTTATCCTGTAATTTCAGTGCCACAAAGCCAAATCTGCCGGACGGTTTCATGGCAAAGAACCACCAGAAACTATGCAACAACATCTCCCCTGCGCCCGTCAACACGGCCAGCGGCATAGAAATCGTTCCGTACCGGGAATAAAGCCTGCGGGTGTATTTGATTTTGGATTCACCTTGCTGCGATTTCTTAAACATCTTATAAGATTCTTTAATCAATCTTAATTCGACCTCTTCCTGTTCTGCCGCGGAAAGGCCTGCGAGCAAATGAGCGTTCTTACCGGAAACCGCCGGCTTGACCTTTTCCTTCCAGGAAGCCGTCTCGCCACTCCACAGCCTCCAGCCGAGGACCGTGATAATGCCCATGAAGGAAAACAGAACCATGCCCAGCGCTATAAGCGATGTGACCTCAAAAGAGAATATGGAAAAGAGCACTGCCGGAAGCCATGAAAAACCGACAGCGGCGGTCATAATACCCGCAAGGAGCCCTGCTGATAAGATGCTGACGGCCTCTCTTGAAAGAAATCTTTCCTTCAAATGTCTCCATCGCCCGGTCTCTTGTGCCCCCTGCACTTCCACAGGACTTGAAACGCGCATCCCTGCGGCTTTCTTCTCTCGTCCCTCGTCCTTCATCCTTTGTTCCCCAACCGGGCTGGAAGCAAAAAGCCGTGGTGCTGGATTTGCAAACTCCCCGCCGTCTTTATCCAAACGTATCTTCTCAAATCCTCTTCTTCTTAAAATACTGGCTATATCGTAGGCAGTCTGCGCGCATTCGTTATCGACAGAGAATCTGACCGCGTCGACATAATAAATCACACTGTCTAACAGACTCGTAAATATGCCCTGTCCTTCGACATTGTATTGCCTCATATCAAAGCCGCCCAAATCAAGAATATTCCTTCCTTCTTCACTTCTTAGGCCAAAAAGTATATATGGATGCTCCGGCAGGGTACTTTCTTCCGGAAGTCGTGTATAAAGTTCCTCTTCGACAGAAACAGCCTCAAGATAAATCACTTTTTCATTTCCCCATAACTGGATGGAAACAATGACGTTATATTCCCTCCCATCCTTTGCCGTAAACCTTGCGCCTTCGAAATATTTTTGGATCATCTCTTCGGTTATTCTTGCTTTTTCTGCTGAAGTTCGTTTTCTCACGGGGCTGGAACTCTTCACCGGCGAGGAGGCCTTGTCTTCTTGATGATCTTTCTTTTCTGCCGTATCCTGCATCTTGAACAATGCGCCTTCTTGCGTCTCCTTGGAACCCCGTCTTTCTAACACGAAAAGAACTGCCTTGGATACAACAGTAAAGACAACAAAGACGAATCCGTAATAGGCGCGCGGATACAGGGACCGCAATGCCCTGAAGGCCGCTCCCGCCACAATGACTGAAACCCCCGTCCCAAACATCCCTTCTGTAAAGAAATAGCCCCCGGCCAAAAGGCTGGTCAGGCTGAAACCCCCTCCATAAACGCGCAATAGGATCTTCAGGCCCGCAAGAGCTGAAATCACAGGCAAAGACAAAAGTCCGAGGATAATCAAGAACGCCGCCGCTGCTGCCTGAAGCCTGTTGGCAATCAGGCTCTTCCATACGCCGGCCACGCGGCCTATCCCGCGGCGAGAGGCGCCTTTCGAATCAACAGGGCTGGAGGCGTTTTCAACGATAGACAAAGGATGAGGGATAAAAGATACGGCCATCCCTCGTCCCTCATCCTTCGTCCCTCGTCCTTCGTTAATTGAGCGCGCTGGTTGAGGTTCGGTAGCGCGGAATTCGCTTGTCACTAAAAGCTTCACAGACAAGTTGCTGGATACGGCTTTCGCTGAAGCCATCGAGTTCTTCCCAGGTTTGGTTGATACCATTGCGTTGGTACGCACGGTTCTCACCGGTGAGAACAAGATAGACCTTAAGGCGGTTATGATCTTTGTCTTTTGCTGTAACAATGACGCAATTCGACGTGGGAACGTAGACAAAATGCTTGACTTCAAGGTTTGCACAGCTTGTGTTAAGTCGGACCATGACAGACCTCCTTTGTTTTCGTCGCTCGTCGCTCGTATTTCGTATTTCGTAACGGGACGAACAACAGAAAGGGCATGATCAGTCCCAACCAAAACACCGGGACCAACCAGACCCTTTCGATTAACCACTTGATTTAATTTATCCTGTGCCCAAATAACTAAACGAGATACGAGATACGAGATACGAGATACGGCATTAGGTAAGCGGGCAAAGTAAGCAGCAAGCAGCACGGATAATAAGGCGATCAGGATCGTATTATTATCCATATTGCCTTTTAAAGCGGAGACAGACGGAATAATACTGAAGAGGGCGGTTAAACCCCTGGCGGTATTCGCGTTAACTCCTTCGGACACACGACGAGAAACATCCGAACGCTCACGCGAATCTTGAAGCGGTAATCCAATCGGACTTGCGGCTGCACTAAACCAGCTCTCCCTGGACTCGCGGCTTCCAGCTACACCTTCAGAAGCTTCACGTGCTCCAAGGACGTTTCTGTATTGATCAACAAGGCCTACATTCGTAGAACCTTGATTGTATCCAACCCTATCAGCAGCATTGCCGTTGATTCCAATAGTCCTTACATCTATAACTACGGACCAGAGAACCTCAACAGCTTCGTTCCTGGTTAAGGCCTGCCCTACTTCTAATCCAGCAGACACTCCAAGAACTCGAACGATCCTATACCCATCATTTCTGATGGACACAGACCGCGCACTGCTTTTTCCACTTATAAGAACCACATACTGAGCTAATCCAGACCCAACTGTCGCAGGGCCAGATTCAGAATTCTTCTTATCAGCCAATTCTGAAATGGCTTCAACTTCACCAGCTGTCCTATATTCACGAGATCCCTTCCTGTTAACCAGGACGAATTCGTGTCCATAGTACTTCAGCACTTGCGCTACTAACTCCGCTACTTCTGCCAACCGTCCTCTAACATATATATATATCAGAGTAGATTGGGTACTTCTGCTGCTATTCACTCCATTCGCCACTCTTACTGCCTGAGACACACTTCGAGAATCAGCTACTCCTTCATTTTGACCATTATGGCTTAACCCATTATGATCTGATGAGTTAGAAACATACACTTCTGACTTCTCTACTGCAAACACCACTTCTACTGTATTCTTTATCCGCTCTCCTGCCTTTTGCACTGCCTGATCCACTGCGGAAGTGGACGGCAGCTTCCAAATGCCCGGACTAGGACCGCTTCTGCCAAAGTTTGTACTAGTGTCCTGAGAAACCTGCCTGATTGGGTTATGTGCCCTGGAAACTTCTTCCTTTATATCAGGAGCCTCACCAATGCTGTTTTTCTTAATCTGGGCATACCAATCATTATGACTTGGGGCCTTTTTCACCACCTGGACTATCGGAACATCCCCAACAACACGACTGGGCGGAATGCCACCGACCGCTATTGCGGGGATGGCGGTAGCAGGCCGATCATCCCGGCCAAATGGTAACGCATCTGTTCTGGTTCCCGTATCCGCCTTGGTCGTCATAGACCCACGATCAAGCTCGTAGGTTCCCTTGATATTGCCTTTCTGATCGATCTTAAAAGGTGTCTTTCGGTCACGAGCGAGGCCAAGCTGCATAACAGGCAATGACAGGATAGGTGCGATAACTGGCGTTCCAGGACCAAAATCTGGCGGCATAATAATAATAGGTGTTGGCGGAACAGGCAGTATGGCCTTCTCTGGGGCTAAAGAAGGTGTCATGGTCTTGAGTGCCGGCTGACCGTCAGCGGCTGTTGTTGCGGATGATTCCACCGCCGCTGACTCTTTATTCTTGCCCGAGAAAAACTGTTTCAAATCTTCGAAGAATTGCCCCACCCCGCGCAAGAGCGCCGGCACAGCGTATAATTCCTTCATGCGTTGCGCCGTTTCCGCGGCTTTTCCGGAAACTACCGGCGAAGAGGCGCCGCCTTCAGCCTCAACCAGCGAGCTGGCTACCTTGTTTCCATCAACCTGCAATTCCCCAATTTCAGAATCGAATTCAATTATCCTGGTTGCGAGGCGGCCCTCGTTCATGTATTCCGCGTAATTCCCTCCTACCTCCTTTAGCTCATCCCTAACTACATTGACAAACTTATCAAAGCCGTAATCTTCGCTGGTTTCATTTAAAACCAACCGTACCTTTAAATTATTAAGGCCAGCCCCTGAACCTTTAAATTTATTTAACATCACGCCATTAATAAAATTCTTCGTATATTTTTGCATCTCGGCCGCAGAAGCCATCGAAAGAGGAGGGGTTAAATGCCCTAAAACCGCAACTTTATTATTGAGATCATATACAAGAACTCCCAAGCTTCCGGCTAAATTCCGTGTGGTTAATTTCCCCTTGCCTGTTTCGGCACCCCCGACAGGAACCTCAACGGGGAGAAAAGGAGTCACCTCATTTACCGCCTGCTGAATCTTTTGATTAAATTCCCGGATCTCTTCTTTAGTGATGTTTCCTTCCTCCGCGCGTAAGCGCCGCTTGCGAATATCCTCTTCGGAGTCAAACTTGATTTGTTTTGTTCCAATGTCATCAATGACCCTTCTTACCAGCATCGCGGCGGCCACAGATGCCTTGATGCCATCTCGCAAGAAACTTTGTTTTTCACGGCCATCCAACAAACCCACATACAGTTGTTCATTCGCCTCAATGTTCTGTAAGGAATCTCTATAGCTCGCCTCAACCCGCCTGTTGGCCTGCTGGAGCATGCCTTCATAAAAATCCTTTGACCGCGTTTTCACATCCACCAAACCCAACAGATCAGATACGACATTCTCCCTTTGAGCAAACAACTCTTCGCTGCCGATGTATAAGAAAGCGAGGGCGTTCATTAACCTATCCTTATCCTTCTGCTCAATCTTACCGATATCTTTTCTCTCCTGATAATAAGTCCTATTAATAACCTTGTAATCAACCGGCCCTAAGTCTGTTTCCCATCTGCCGTTTATAAGACCGCGCGTATCATCGGGCAGTTCCGCGACAATAACAACATCAACATCTTTCCACAGGCTGCTTCCATGGGCCGCGGCATACACAATTTCTGCCTTTTCACCTAATTCCGCGCGCACATTATTCGGGACAATTTCTTTCAACCTTCTCTTTTCAGCTTCGGTCATCGGGCTGGAGGCGCCCTTGGACTGGGCCAAAACAATTCTTCTTTGCGCCGCGCTGGTATTTTGCGCCTGACGAATCATCCATTCTCCAATGGCTTGCTCAGGGGCCGTCATCTCTTTGCCGGGTAAACTTTGGATTTCCGTCGGCGTGAAAGGTTCAGCCTCGGCCACCATGCGGTTGAGAGGGATCTTTCCCTCATTTAATAACTGATAAGGCTTAACCTCCTTATTTTTAACCTCTTCCCCTTTGGCATCAGCGCGTCCTTGACCATAGGCAATGTCCCTATTATCAATTAACTCAGCTGGCACACCTTTTAGCGGTATGCGCACAAAACCACCTGTGACAGCCGGCAATGTTTCCGTATGACTTGTTAATTGGGAAAGGTTGAAATTCCCCTGGGACCTGATCTTCTGATATTGCTGCGAAGAAATCTTCAATATATTCGCGTCCCGGGCTTCCACTTTAATTTCATAATCATTCACCCGTTCTGCCTTAAGGCCTATTGCTGTTGCCTGGATATTTCTCCCCTTGGCATCCTTGATCACCGGAACAGGGATATCCGCGTATTCGCTATTAATCCTTTGACTATCAAAGGCAACCTCATAAAGATCGCCGGTAACACGGTCAACGAGATGGATTTCAGGAGCCCCCGCCTGAGGAGATACCTTTGATCGGCGCGGCATTCGCACAACCACTTCCGGCTGTGCAATGGCATATTCAACAGGTGTTAAATTATCCGGATGATCAAATTCCTGCCGCATAACCCTTGGCAAATTATGTTGAATGTATGCGCCCACATCCATTGATGTCTGCCCAATAGCCTCTTGAGCGACTAAATCAGCCACCGTTAACTGACGGTCAATGATCTCATCACCGGCCTGACGGCCATGAACATTTGAGATGGCCCCGATATTATTGCCATCCAGGCGATAAACCAGGATATCCTGGTTAGCGGCATCCCAAACAACAATGCCATATTCGTCCGAACCCGGCCCCATCCTTGAAACAATGGCCAAATTCTCCGCAGGGCGTGTACGGGCCACCATATTGATGAAGGCCTTATAGTTATCATTACCGACAAAAATATTCTGTTTACCGGGTATTCGAGAGCTTGTATAACTCGCCTGGCTGGCAATCATCGAATCAATAATTTTCTTTGCCCCGGGGATATCCCCAAAATCAACCGCATCATAAAACGCTTCTTCTGTCTCTCCGGGGATCTGTCCTGAATACCCTTGCGAGAGAGTATCAAACCCGAAGTCCTCTATGCCGATAACCTTTGCCTCACGGATCGCTTGTTGCATATCCGGCGTATACGTCGCAACCGCGCTCATCGGCGCCGTCTTGGATTCTTTCAATAATGGTTCTCGAATTTTTATTAACCGTTGGTTCACTGTCTTATCTGTTCCCGGAGCGTCCGGCCTTTTTAGCGCCTCCTCGACAATCGCCTGCCGCGTTTGCGGCAATTTGTTGCTGAATTCACTTAATTGGACATACTTCCCTGCCTGGAGAGCCTCGCTATAAAGATTATCGGCTATTTGCTTGGCTTCTGTTAAATTGACTTCTGCCCCACCGGTATAAACCGGTGAAATACCCGCGTAAAAATTCAAATCCCCTGCCCCAAAGGCATCCACCTTCTCTTTTAATTCCGGATGCTCTTCCGCGATCTCTGTTTTAATACGGTTAACAATTTTATTCCTGAAATTATCGGTCACCGCGTCTGTCCTCAAGAGAACATTGCTTAAAACATCCTCGGTGAAACTAACCCCTCTTTCCGCGCGGGCATTTCTTTCTCTATACCCGGCTACTTGTGCCTGCCGCGGGACCATTACTTGAGGAGCGCCCTCGAAAACAACAGCATAATTAGGCCCGGCCTTATAGATATCAAAATCAATATCTTCTTCATTTAACGGTGCCTCGCCCTCTTTAACCGTTTGATTGTAACTCTTGACCGTCTCGCGAATGGCTTCTCGAATCGCACCATTTATCTCAGGGCCGGTATACGCCAGGACCTTATCCCCTATTTCATGGCCAACCCCTAATTCTTCACCCAGGGTATTAAGCCATTTCAGATCCTGAAGTTTGATCATTGAAATACTAACGGCCTCCTTCCCCTTCTTCACTCGCGATATTAAATCCTCCTGGAGTTTAGAATAACTCTTGACTCCACCCGTTCTCGTAAATCTTTGTTGAAGGCTCTCAAATGTTTTGACAACGCCGCTAATAGCTGACTTGTCAACCGGGGATCTGGCCTTGACCGGCGAACTGGACGCCTGAGGGTTCAAAACATCTTTGATCTTCGGCGAAATGGTGATTTTCATATCGCGGGCCGGTTCCACCGGGCTGCTGGACGACGGGCCTTGAACCAATTCGGGCGGCGCCGCCTGAATTGACTGTCCCATGACCGGCGAGCTGGAAAGTTTAATAGTGACAAGACTTCCTTCCGCCCAACCCCGGGCATTGAAAGACCCAAAGGATCCGTCGTCAAACTTCACGTGAACGACAAACGTGTTAATACCGTATCCCCTCGGCATAAATCTGAAACTATGAATCGTGCCTAACCCCTGAGCGGTGTGCTTAACTCTTGCGCCTTTCACAACACCCTTTTCTCTCAGAGAGCCCAGCAATTCCCGTGCCCCCTCTTTTTCCTCTGGAGTCAACTTCACCGGCGAGGCCGCGGATTGAGGTTCCCTGCGCCCGATCACCACTGCACCCCAATTGGGCCCTCTCGAAATGGGCACATTTGCTACAACTTTTAACCCGGATTCTTCCATTTCAGAGACAGAATCAAAATGCCTCGTCTCTCCGCGTCCACCACTATTCATCACAACATGCCCGCCCGGGCGCAGATTCGAAACAACTTTTTTGAAAAGATCCCCGCCTAAGAAAGGAGAATAACTCACATATAAAACATCATAACCGCTGGCACCGTCGAGAGAATCGCTGGTAACTTCAGGAGGCACAAATGACGCAGCGTCTTTGTTGACATAGTAAATGATCTCACGATTTTTTATCCTGCCATCTGTCGCCGGAAGGCCGAACGTAAAGACGGCCCTGGAGGCATCGCTCAAATCCATATTCAAATCAACGGCTCCTACCCCTCGCAGTTGTTTCTCGATGGCCGTGAAGTTATCCAGTCCGTTCGTATCTCCCATGAACTGCCGGGAGAGATCTACAAATACATAACGCGAGGCATCTGTTGCGGCCAAAGGTCCAAGCACATCAAATCCAGCGCCGGGATAATAAACCGTGATATCCCTGCTGCCATCAGGATTGATTGCCGAAGGGCCGATCCTCCCCAGCATCTCAATCTCAAACGCCCTAACGGGCCGTGTCTCTTCGGTCAGCTCAGGCCCAAAATTCACGCCGCCTTTTAGACGTTCAATAAAATGTTTCCTATTCCCAGGTTGCCCCACAGGGCTGCTGGAAGCGATAAGGTCACGGGCCGCGGCTGCATAATCTCTCTCTTTTGCAGGAAGCCTTACAAGATACGCCTCATCAATGCTTGCGGCCAACTGCTTAATAAACGTTTCAGAAACATGCCCGCCCCAGGGACTGTTCTGCCTAATACTTGCCATAAGGGCATCCGTGCCCTCAATCTTTTCAACCGTCTGAGAGGTATAATCCGGGCTGACGTCAAGCAGAACAACCTTGTCCACCGTAACAAACTCGGGCCTCTGATTCACATCTGCTCTGATAAGCTTGCCGTTCTGCTCCCTGTCCCTGTAAGGCAATCTCCCAGCACCTTTAACATAGTTGGGGCCGGCAATAAAAGTTTCATCAAAGAAAAATCCGACAGGGATGTCATCAATTACCAGGGCATAATCGCGTGGGTTCAAGTCAAAAATTTCACGGCTCAAAGTAGATTTGCCGCTTTCCGGAACGCCCAGAATCAGCACCCCTCCATTTGTCCGATTGTCAACGAGGACATTGCCGTGTATCGAATAGACATCCGCATCTTTCAATCCAAGGTCACGCAGCTCCTGCTTTAATGCCACAGGGAGACTGACATTCTTCAAATTATCCAAGCCGGTTTTAACCTTTTTGTATATCCGGTTGGAAAGATTCAGCACATCTTTCAGGGTCACCGGCGAGGAGGCGGCAAGATAGGCCGCGGCGGCCGCGTAATCCTTCTTTTCTTCATTTTCAGGAAATTTCACAAGGTACGCTTCATCAATGCTCGCGGCCAACTGCTTAAGAAATTCCTCAGAGACATGCCCGCCCCAGGGACTGTTCCGCCTGATGATTTCTATAATAGCCTCGGGTGAATTAATTTTCTCAACTGTCTGGGAGGTGTACGCGGGGCTGACTTCAAGCAAAACAACCTTCTTAACCCTTACAAATTCAGGCATCCGATTTACGTCCGCATCATTTATGAGTTTTCCTGTCCGATCTCTGTAAGGCAACGTCCGCGCCCCTTTGACATAGTTAGGACCGGCGATGAATGTCTTCTCATCAAAGAAGAACCCAACAGGAATATCGTCAACAACCAGGGCGTGGCGGCGGCTCAAATTCAGAATCTCATGGCTCAGTAAGGATTTTCCACTTTCCGGGGCCCCCAAAATCAGAACACCCTTGTCTGTCTGAGTGTCAACGAGAACATTGCCATGCATCGGATACACCTTCCGATGGAGTTTTTCCTCTAATGTCGTTGGGAGGCTGACATTTCTTAGATCATCTAATCCCTCCTTTATTTCTTTATATGTTGTATCGGCCGTATTGAGGACTTCTCGCAATTGGGATTTGAATCCGTCATCGTCTCGACGGCCTGAGGACAGCCTGCCAGCTTTTCTGAAATAATAACTATTCTCACCCAGCGGCTTGAATCCTAATCCCTTGAAGAATCCTTCCCAGGCCGCTTGCGCTCCCGATTCTTCTCCTAAATAGACAAGATTCGTACCCAAAGAATAGTCTGTGCCAAATTCTTGAACAAATTTACGTACCAGCTCTCTGCCGTACCCATTACCGCCCGCTTGCGTCCCGACCTCGACATGATACAAATTGAGGAACTTGTCATTGTCCGGATTAGGCTGAATGGCCACAAGGACGGCGTCGGGACGTTTGCTGTCTCCCATGTAGAGAACTTCTACTTTTGTATTTTGCTTAAAGGCTTCTAAAATATTTTGATCATTGCTGCCGACCTTTCTTTCTAACCGGCTAAAGGCTTTAAAATTATCCAGGATATTCTTGACGTCATTTTGATCCGCGGCTCTATTCACAACAGGGCTGCTGGAGATTTCCATATTTGTAGTAACTGAACTCTCATAATACTTATCAATGAGGCTTGCCAACTGGCCCAATGTGCTGTCATTATTGTCCTCAACGACAGCGGCGGGCATGAATTCGGCAAATTCTTTCTTATAATCAACAACATCCAGCGTCTGCGCGTCCTTAGAACTAAACGCCAGCGCGCGGAGAGAATTGATGATCTTCTCACCCGCGAGATCCACAATGTTCTTTTGCTCGTCGCGTACGGCTTGAGTATCGGCCGTCGCGGAAAGAATTTCCGCCTGCCTGGTCCATTGAGGATTGATGGCGATCCGCGCCTCGAGGCCTTCTCCCTGGATATACGCGTCGGAACTGACAATAAGCGCGTGGCTTTCTGTGCCATCCGCCAACGGTGTGCTGACAATAATCGCTCTCTGCAAACGGGCGCGCGACACATCGACATTGCCGCTGCCGGAAATCTTCTCCAAGATCGTATTAAATTGACCCGGGCTGACGCGCTTGACCTGCCCTTCGGCGATCGTGATCCCCTGCTTGATCCCGATGTTCAGGGCGACCGCGTAATCCCTGTCTCCTTGCGGAAGATTAAATTTGCTGTTTTCCTTCCACGCGTCCACGGGAAGCGCCCTGGCAAGGATGCGCGATCGCCAATCGGACGGGATCCGGATGTCCGGTTCGCCGACAAGAACCGCCGCGTTTTTCTCAACTTCATCAAACGTCACTTCGTTGCCCCCGGTATCGTAAAACACCTGGCGCGTGATCGTCTTCTGGACCTTATGGATACTGCCCGCTTCGTCTTTCTGTTCTTCCACCACGGTTTCCAGGACGATCTTCCCCGTGAAGATCTTCCGGCTGTCGACCCCTATCGACCCGATATAATCTCTGACGGCCTCTGCCGTCTGGTTATCCGGGACAGGGACAAGGGTCAGCCGGCCGGTCCTGCCGAGGGTAACCGCTTTGTGCACGGCGGATGCCAGATCTTCAGCCAATGACGCGGCCCGCGACGTGGAAAATCCCGCGCGGCTGACGAGCGCGCCGGTCAGATCTTCCTTAATGAAACTGCTGCTCACCGACGTAGAATAGTTAACGACCGAGCCGCGGACATTTTGTATTCCCCTTGGCACCATGAGCTGGAACGCCATCGGTTGCGCCGTACGAATTTCTCTTTGAGGCACTCTGGCAAACTCTATGACTGTATCTGGCCTGAGCTTTGTTTTAGCCAGCATCAGGCTGTCCGGGCGTGCCAAAATAATAGCGCCTCTCAGAATATCCTCTTGAGGATCGCCGACGGGACTGAATGTAATGGCGCCATCGGATCTTTTTCCCATCACGAAGAAGCCCTGCTCTTCCATAACATAAACTGGACGCTTGCTCTCTTGCGCAAGCCCTTTTGCCTCTTCTAAGGGGGAAACGGCTGACAACACAAAGCTTGTCTCCGGGGCCAAATTCGCCAGTTCAATCTTGCCGGCCATGGATTTTTCTTTGGCCAACGCCTCCGGCATCGGGACCACTTCGCCCACCGGGCTGTAGAAAGAATGAACGACCGAGCCGCGGACGGCGGCCAGATCCCGCGCGATCGGCGATGCCCGGCGGCTTTCGACAACAGCTCCATCAAAAATAGCTCCATCAAACGCATTCCTGAAACGATACGGATCCCGCGCCAGGACCAAACTGCCCTTAACGATATCTTGCGGGTTATTAACCGGGGAAGAAACAATGCCGTTGGCGCTATTTTTGATTTCAAAAAAATCCTCACCTTCAACGGCATAAACCGGCCGCGTGAATTTATTATCGCTGACAAGCGCCCGCGCCTCCTGAACAGGAGAAGCGGCCGACAAAACGAACGTTTTGCCCTTGGCCATGTTCGCCAGTTCAATCTTGCCGGCCATGGATTTTTCTTTGGCCAACGCCTCCGGCATCGGGACCACTTCGCCCACCGGGCTGTAGAAAGAATGAACGACCGAGCCGCGGGTATTGGAGGTCAACGGGGAGGAAGACCGAAGAGGCCTGGAAACATCCTGATTTCTAAGAGCGCCAATAAACTGTTCCGTCCGGCTGTAAATTTTGCCCATAGGAATTTTTCCGGACTCGATTCTACCCTTCACCGGCGAGGAGGCGATAATGACATCTTTATCGTAGATTTGTTCCCAACGTCCCGTTTGAGCCTGATGATATTCATGCGCGAGGAGAAAGGCCAACTCATCATCGTTAAGCGCCTCGACAAGATCCAACAAACCCCGGACATGACTTCCTTGCTCATAGGTCGTTACCCGCATCAGGCTCTTTGCCCGACGGTCAATGTTCCATGCCACATCCTCCAGGTCTGGCAATTCTGTTTCCTGCAGCCCGTTAAACACTTTCTGGTAATCAGCAAGATTATTTTTAGCAGCGCCTTCCAGGGCATGTCCTATCCTCTCCATTCTTCCAAGCTGATAAGCCTCCCGGATGCCTACGTTCTCTTTATAGAGAGGGTCGAGGCTTTTTGCTTCCCTTTTCTCTATCTGGGACATGCCGTGAGGCAGCACATACTCTTTAACCTCTTTCTCCGTAAGATTGGCATCGGCATAAATCACCGGTTCGCCGTAAGAAGATCCCAAACCAATATGAAGCAATTTTCCTGTCTTTTGTACCAAACCCTCGACGGGAAGTATGATGCGTCCCTCCCTGCGGTATTTGTCCGTATAAGCCATATCGCGATTCTCCCTGATCTCATTAGGAAGGCCGTCTGCAATGACCCGATTCATATCCTCATGAGTCAAGAATACATCCTTGCCGACGGGCGATGAGGCCTCTTCCATGAAAGCACGGATAGAATCAAGGTTCTTCCCTGTATCGTTTTCTACAGGAGAGGAGACTCTCTCAATCTTGTAGATATTACCCCTTCCGCTCTTGGCCGGATCTTTAATGACCTTTACCAATCCCCCGTCCGGCAACTTG
This sequence comes from uncultured Planctomycetales bacterium, assembly GCA_964364455.1. Classification (GTDB taxonomy): domain Bacteria; phylum Omnitrophota; class Gorgyraeia; order Zapsychrales; family Zapsychraceae; genus UBA10015. The sequence continues at coordinate 68,381 of CAYIMR010000001.1, forward strand.
ATTTTTCCCTGCCTGACCATCGCTGAAAGATCATTCCTCATCCGACGACCATCGTCATCTGTTGCACCGAATTCTTTCTTTAATACTTCGATGTAATCCTTTAACGTAAATTCGTTGACTCCCCGATCCTCGAGTTCTTTCAGGGCAAATTGACGGCGCGATCCGGCATTGTTCATAATGTACTGTTTGGCTTCAGCCATCTCTTCGGGATAATTCCGGGCAAAACTTTCCATAAGCTTTACGACTGTGGGAGATTGGCCGGATCGAATGGCCTCTAAAATACTGTCATAAAGCACTCCGCCCATCCGGAGCCTGACGTCAGGCCACTGACCCTCCCTCCCTGCCAATTTAAATGCGCGCGTCATCTTCGGATCGTCGTGGGCAGGCATGTCCAGGCCGGCCTTTGCAGCCGCATCGACTGACCGGTCAAGAATAATATTTCGCCAATTATCAACCTGCCGGTTGTCCCCCTTCCCCTGATACTCCAGGACGGCATATCTACCATTCATCAAAGAATCCACCATGTCAATAAGCGTGTGCCTGACAGGCATGCCATCGGGCTGTTGCTTAAGATCAAACACATTAAAGCTGTCGTTCGATTTATCGACATTGACGTTACTTCCAGTTGGATCAAATCTGTAACCGCCGTCCCCGACTTCCTTGAGAGTCCGGGCGAACTTATCGTAGGCGCTCTGCGACATCCCAACCGTGCGCTCAAGATGCTTTTCGTATATCGTGTCCGCCTCTTCGCCGGATTTGACGTCTTCCGGAACCCCGCCCAGAATACCCGGCTGGTATTTTATAAGCAGAACATCTCCCATCCTGGCAACCGGCTGGCCCACATTCATGCCCGGGAACGGATCTTCCACGGCCTTGAACGGCCCCCAGTCAGCCGAATCCCCCGCCCATCCTTTGGGAACACGAAGGACATATTCCGGCAATCCGGAAACCTCATAAACCCTGGCCTCCCTGCCGGCACCGAGCGGTTTGCCTTTTTCTACCACAGCCTTAATCATAGCCTCAGGACTTTCATATCCGGCTTTGCGTATATAAGACAAAATTTCAGCCGCACCCGCCGGGGAGGAAGCGGATCTGGAAACGATATCCTTCGACAACGCGACGGGTTTAAAGCCGTACTTTTCTAGAACTCCCGGGATTTCATTATCAACAATACTCAAGTGCCGGCTATCATAATCAAACTCTTTGCGAAGCCCCTTTACCAGTGCGTCCAATGTCATAGATTTATAGAAAATTCCCGTATCTATGTTTATAATTCGGGTTAAGTCTAATTTGCCGCGGGAATCCCTTGCAAACATCATGCTCTCTGCTGCCAATTCTTCAGGCATGGTTCTGTCGCCCGTCAACGTCCAAACATAGACAGCCCAATCAAGATATGAACGAATGGCTTGTTTTCTCTCCTTTTCCTTCAAATTGACATCACTCAGCAATGTCGCCAAATCCACTCCATCGACAAATTCTTCCGTATAAACGACAACAGGGAGTGTCTCTTCTGTCCGCCGATCTTTTAATTCAATTGTCCGGATGTCCCCTCCCTGAGGGAAAAGTTTCCTATCGCTTTTCTCCTGTATGTTTTGTCTCCAATTCCATTCCGTTGCCAGCGAATCAGGTTCAGCTTCTACAATCTGGGGAAGCTTAACGATCATCTTCCCGGATCCGGGAATAAAAACGATATAAACATCTTTATTATCACCACCAAGAGAAAAAGGATCCTTCCTAATTTCAACCTGCTCTAAAGAATCCCGACGCGCCCCGGGGAAGAGTTTCTCCATACTCCTCATAATAATAGGAGTATCCTCCAACACACTGCGTAGAACCGTCATATCAACTCTTGGCATCCCCTCGTCAAGCCGATATTCATTGATCTCAAGCCCCTTCACCGGCTTCAGCGGCGAAGAACTATTGGTGGTCGTTCGCGCCTTGACTTTCGCGGCGATGTCCCAGCCATGTTGCTCCATCACCGGCCTCAGCGCAGGCAGATCCTTGTCAAAATCTATCTGTGGCTGCTGGACAAGCTTCACAATATCGTCGCTAATATCCCGGACGGCTTTATCTCTCAGATCCGGCGTCTCGTATTTTTTCATATCGACGAACGGCTTGATAATCCCGGCGAGATCCTGCGGCCGGAGACCTTGCTGAACCGCCTCATACACCATCCGCATCGAGGCCTCGGCCGACGGCGTCATGTCTTCGGCAAAACGCCCCTGTTCCTGCATCAATCCTTCGGCAATACGGCGGCCATGTGTTGTCATAAGACGCGACAAAGCCGGTATCGCGTCATCCTTTGCCGGATTTTGCAGAATGGCCGGATCTTCTGCAACCCTGCCGATATCCTCAGCGAGTTGCCGCGCCTGCTCCTGATCGTAGCCCGCCGGCAGAACCTTTTGAATGATCTTAACAATTTCCCCCATCGGCCGTGTTTCGATCGCCAACGCTAATACATCTATTGACCTCTTCACCGGCGAGGAGACGATTTCAGGTTTCTCCACCGGCGAGCTGACCTCTGGCGTGTACTCTGTTTTTTCCACCGGCGAAGAAAAAGTCTGTCTCCCTACATCAATTTTATATTCCTTCTGAATAAAATGCCTGATAGCCGCTAATTCCTCCTCACTTCCCTCGGCGGCCCTAACATCCCCGCTTTCTTTATTATAAATAACTAATGCTAAATCTTCCCCCTCGGGAGAAACAGCAACAACTTGATTCTCGTTATAGTTAAGAGTCCTACCAATAGACTCGCCTTTATATGTTCCTTTTTCGAAAAAGAAATACGGAATCTTATGTTTAAATATGACACCTTCACCAACAATCCCTTTTTCAGGCATACCTTTAAAGTTGATCCCATCATATCCGGCTTTTATCACAGCCTCTCTAAATGCTTCGCGCATCTCCTTACTAACTTCAACTTCCCAGAAGTTTTTAGGAAAGCCAACTTTATCTGCGATACCATCAAAATCTTTAGTTCCCCACTCTAAAGGATTTATTCTTGGGTCTACAAATTTAGTAGATACTGCACTCGTGTCTGGTCTATGTTTAGATGCATCGTCATAAGAATAAGCAAAATATGTATCACCTTTCCGTGGGTCTCCACCAATCACACCAATAGTTCCAGAAGGTTTTCTTTTAACTATTAATCTATGAACGATCTCCAGCGAAGAGACGATCTCATGTTTTGTTACCGCCGAGGAGGCGATTTCGGGTTTCTCCAGCGGCGAGGCGGCGGGCTTCGGTTCCGTCTGCGACAGCGCCAGGGAATCCTGCAATTTGGGCGGAGGTAATTCTTTTGTGGCATCCTTAGAAACCAAAAGCCCGTTTAAATTTGTGCGCAGATACGGCTGATTGACAAAGGAAGGCACCTCATCGCTCACGGCCTGACGCGGGTCCTCCAGCAATGCGAATTTAGCCACACGCCCGCTGCCTATGTCAAAAGTCATCGTGGTTGTTCCAAAATTCATAAGCTTCAGCCTGGTAGCGTCAACCCCGTTAAGGATCTCAGCCATTTCCCGTGATCGTGAATCGTCAGCTATCGCGGCAAGTATCGCTTCTGCCGCCTTGCTTAAACGATGGGTCACAGCGGACTGGATATCCGTGATTGAAACCGCCGGCGAGGGTGTAAATGCAATTCGATAGCGTTTGTCTTTCTGTAACAATGCCTGATCAAGGCTTGCCTGAACAGCGGAGAGATCGATGAATGCCGCTTCACCGCGGTGTCCTGGCAATCGAGTAACCGCGATTCCACCCTCAATATTGGCCTGCCTTTGAAGTCCCTCATTGACTTCATGGCTTTCACCCTGCGCGGCCATGTATTCATGATCCATGGTTTGGGCAATGCGCGCCGCGCGATCTTGTTCAGCCACGTCGACGCGAGCGGTCCGTGCGAGATAATCATAATTTCGATCCGCCGCGCCCGTAAGAATCATCGTGCCGTCCATCATAGTTCCACCCGGAACACGGTCATACAGGGCTTTCTTTAAGCGCACCTTTTGCAACGGATCCTGAACCCTTTCATCAACGTAATTATCGAGCCGTGCTTTAATAACATCCATCGGCTCGGTCAATAATATAATCTCGGTTGAGCTTAAGTCTCGACGCGCCAAATCAATGGCTTGCCGATAAACAAAATCTGGATCCTGGGGATCAATGCTTCTCACATCCTTTCTTTCGGATCCGGTAACGACATCCTTGATGGCTTGCGCAACAACGGGTTCAGCTTCAACATCCCTTAAACTAACAATTTTTTCATAAACGGATGCCGGCAAACGTGCTTGATTATTTTGATCCAACTGAACGCTCTGAAGATCCTCTTTCAATTCAGGCGTATCTTTAAAAGCCCTGAAGAGAACCGGTGATATTTCCACGTGATAATAAACCGCCTCTGTCCCCTTATAATCAATGGCGCGCTGGATAAAATCCGCGCCGTAATCTTTTCGGTCCGCAACCGTGACCACTTCCGGCGGCTTGGGGATGTCAATGGCCGGATCGTAATCCATCGTGGCCTTTGAGCCGTCTTGATTGATTATGGTAAAGCGGTTACCATCCCGAACGACAGAAGCACCCCGATTTAATTCAAACACGCCGAAAGAAACTGCAGCGGCCAAATTCTCAACGCCACCCTTTTTCACAAGGGGAACCATCACCAAGCCGGTTTCTGTCTGAACAGAAACAATTTCATCAAAGCGGACGGTTTGTCCCGCCGGTATGATAACCCCTCTATATTGAATATCTCTGTTGCTCTGATTAAAGAGACCAGCGACTTCCCGGCCGTCAACCAGACTGGCCACGATTTTTGTTGAATCCGGAAGATCGGCAAATAAAGCATAATCTTGCACCGGCGAACTGACCGGATCCGTCACCGCCGAAAGCGGCAGGATGGGCGGCACAATCATCGGCGAGGAGACGGGCTGAGGAGCGGAGAGAACTGGAGAGAAAGGCGAAAGGTCTAATTCCAACTGCTGCGGCTGTGGCGGGGCAAGCTCTCTACCCTCCGGCGGCGGGGCCTGCGGCTGCTGAGACGAAGCCTTTGTATCCATTTCCACCCCGTCGAACAAATCCAACTGCGCGGACGCGGGCTGCTGCTTCTTAATCCCATCCGCAGTAATCTCCGCTGCCTTGACAGGAGGAATCCCGTATGGTATAGTTCCCCCACTGGAATTATCTATGAATCTAAATGAAGGCCAATGCAAAGAACTTTCCAAGACGCTGCTTGACATAGCTAAACTGGTGTTTGCGGTCGTAGTATTAGGCCCCGTTGTTTCCAAAGAAGAATTAAGTATCAAGCTGGCCATGTCTTCCATCGGCATAGGATTCACTATATTACTTATTGTCTGGGGATTATCTGTGTTAAAAAAGAGAGGAGACTGATCATGGTAGCTCTCATTTATATATTTCTCGTAATGATTGTCATTACCCTTATTGGAATGTACATTACTATTCCCCGCCGTCATCATTGAAGTTCTGCCAAGGTCGATAGACTCCCCGTCGAACAAATCCAATTGTGCAGACTCAGGCTGCTTAATCTCCCGCGGGGCAATATCAAACAGGCTCAACTGCTCCGGCAACGCCGTGACCGGACTGGAAATCTTCCCTTCTTTTGCCGGCAAAATAGGCAAAGAAACCTCTTCCGCTGCCAGCGCCGTGACAACATCCCGTGTCACCGCCGAGGAGGCGATTTGAGGTTGCGTCGTTTCGAGCGGCGAGGAAGCGGACTCCTTGACAACCGGCGAACTGCCGGCGTCGAACGACAAAATCTTTTTGAGGGCAGCTATTTCCTCCGTGTTCAACGGCAAACCGAGCTTTTTGTTCGTTTCTGCTAATTTTTCAAATCCGGAAGGGGAATGCTGGGTTAGGATATCTAAAACAGCCGCAACCGCCTTATTCTTTTCACCTATCCCCTTACCCTTGAGCTCTTTGCCGAGGCGCCCAAAATATCCAACCTTTTCCAGCGCGGTCTTGACAGCGGACCTGCGATCCTTAATGTCCGGGGCGCTGATGTTGAAAGTGACCTTGCGCGGTTCGACTTCGCTCACCACAGGCGGGGCCTCGGCCGCCGCTTCTCTTCCCAAAACCCGTTCATAATCCGGTCTCGTTGCCGCGGATAACGCGAACTCCCCTCCGTTAAGAAGGGCGCCTTTTATATCAAGAATTGTATGCAGGCCATCAAGCCGCTTTCCATTATAGAGATGGGAAACCCAAATCTCATCGACCAGAACTTGGTTTTTGCTGCCGTTTTCCACCTCGACGGACCGGCTTCCTTCTTTGGGCTTCCCGGAAACATCGATATCGGAGACCTTGTAGAATTTGTTGTCATCGGCCAGCATAACTTTCACGCCGTTGATGGAAACACCTTTCAGCGCGCGCAGGGATTCCATACTGGCTAACTTGTACTCCTTCTTCAAAAAGTCTTCCAGGCTCCGCTGCCGCCATTTTGACTCATAGGTGAACGACCGCTGTTTGACGCCCGCCACAAAACCGATATGGGTATTAACATCGCGGCTCCCGCCTTCGATCAGCGCCCGCTCCTGAAAATCGGAACCCGTGTAATAAAAGGAAAGGACATCGCCCGTCTCTATTCCTCCCGCGACGCCGACGGGAATTTTGACTTCCGTAAAGACGGGATGAAGAAATCCCTTGATGCTTTTTTCGCGGCTGTATTTTTCCTTCAGATTGCCGGGAAGATACGGCCTGAGATCAAATTTCCTGGACTTTAAGGTCTTGTAGATCTCCTCCTTCCTGACGCCCCGCCCTTCAAGCCGCTTGTATTCTTCCATGGCGGCGCTGAGCAAGGCGGACACCACCTGCTTATTCTCTGATGAAATTACTTCCGCCGCCTGAAAAACCTTCCTGGCATTCATCTTCTCTAGCCGCTTCGGCATCAGCCATGCGTGGCCGGAGAGCCCCAGCTTCCCGGAAGGAATACCCAGGAGCTCCGACAGCAGATGGGTAACATAAGTCGCGCATTTCGCGCCGTCCAGATCAATGCCCTGGAGAACGGTCTTGTTCCTGGCGCCGTCTTTTAAAAGCTTGCCGAGACGCTTTTCCACCAATGACTGAACACGGCGCTGTGATATTTCAGAGATTTGGCTGGGTGAAACCTTGCTGTATGTCTTTGCCTGTTGTGGCGGCGCATTCGGTGTCTTAGTCTTAGCCAGGGCATCCGAATCCGGTGCGGCCATCAAGGCCAACGTCAAGGCGGCGGCGGTCAATGTGGTTTTTATCGACAAAGGCGAAGAGGCGATGTCCGGCTTGACGGAAGAACGGTCCCATTCCGCTGTTTCCGCAACCGGCGAGGCGGATATCTTCACGTTGTTTGTTATCTCTTTAATAGAAACATTGTTTACCTCAAGAGCATATTTAATCGCTTCTATCTTCTCCGGAGAGAGAGGAGGTTCTGCCGCATCATAATTATATATACGTTGTAGTTCTCCGTTCCCGTTCAATGGTTCCACAACGATTGTCTCTTCGGGACCGGCCAGCTTGGCCACTCCCCGGTTATTCGTTCCCCGGGGGAATATGTCCACGAGAAAATGCTCCCCGTCCTTAAATTCAATAATAGTATACGCGTGTTCTCCTGTATCCCCCTCCAAAGGACGCGCGACGACTCTGACTGTCGCGTCAGGGAATTTATTCTTCAAAACCTCAGCGGCAACATAACTGTGTTGAAAACACGCCACCCCCAAATTCCCCATATCTTCAGATGACCGCCCCAACAAGCTCGATTTTATCTGTAATTTGACAGCCTCGGCGATAGTTTTGACGGCCTCCCGATGCTTCACCGGCGAGGAGGCGATGTCCTGCGTCTTGATGCCCGAATCCCAATTGACAGAATTTCCCCCCATCGTCCCCGGCGCGGCGGGCGGCTTCTTGGCCGCAAGCGGGGAAGAAACGTTGCCCTGGACCGGCTCTTTATCTTGAGATATTGGCGAAGATCCCGCTTTTATTTTATTCAGATAACCCTGAAAAAATTTTTCTATAGGATCCCGATGACTAAAAAATGTAAATACCTGCTGCATGCTTTTATATTCATAGTTTTTAACAGCAATCTCGTGCGCTAAGCCTAAAGCTTTTGTTGCAATTCCTATCCACTCGTATCCTTCTGTCATACGCTCCCCGATTCTCCACCTAACCCTTCGATATACCGGAGCGCCGCTTGTTCCGTTATATGCCATAAGCGAACTTACGGATTCGATACCAGCCCCTGCCAAAGATGCATCACTCTTTCTCATGCTCTTAAGTATTTTACCAATGTCCTTTTTTCTGTACTCTAAAACTTTCCCTTGCACCTCCTTGAAATCCTCATCGGCCCCGCTAATTATTCTTCCCGGATCAAATGATTTGCTGTTATTATAAAGATCGACCCCTCCTGTTATTTTCACATCATAAGAAGAATGTTTTCTTTTCTTATTAAAATTAAATACAGAAACCGGATCTCCCGTTTTGGGTAAATCTTTCGCCAGCCGTAGGCGAGGTTTACCGGTTAATCCTTTTATCTTGCCGATGTCGGTAGTATAATTCGTAAGTCTGAGCAACGCTAAGTCGGGTTCCTTCTCGACAGCCAACACATCAGCTTTTTCTGTCGCCCCCCTGGCACCCACGAGCACTGAAATATAACCCCTATCAAGGCCGCCAAATCCTTTAACGACATGATAATTGGTCATAAGAAAACCGTCCCCTAAATTTGCCGCGGACGCCTGAATATTTCCCCGCATATTTGCTTCGAAAAGAGGCAGAAAAGTAAGATGGAGATCGCCTCTTCGAAGTAAAGCAGGCTCAGTAGAGTTAATTGCCTCGCTTAACAGTTGTACTGCTAAGGGACCCATCCTTTCCTTTAATCTTCGTATTTCCTGATCGCTTTTAGAATATCCGACTAAACCGAAAGGCACGACAGCAGAAGTAAGAACGGCTTTCCGAAGAAAGTCCCGTCGCGTCATTTCCGGATTAAATATGTCGTCAACCGACGATCTGATGATGGTTATAGGAGAAGAGGTTTTTCCCTTGGTCATCTTCACGTAAGACGGCATTTTATCTGCCGCTTTTTGCGGATCTTCGATTCGAATCGTGATATCCTTCATCCCTAAGAAATGCTCCGCAACCAATGCCGCTTTGCGCGGGTCCTCAATTTTATACGTTTTATTCTTTGCAGCCTGCCTGATTAAATCCGCCACCTGCACTCCGACATCACGCCTATAAGCTATTTCTTCATTCGACATTTTCATGCCTGTAGGATCCACAACGTTCAATCCCTTAATGTTATCCTTAAATTCATCCATCTCTGCTATAACCGAAAAAAGAGCAATAGCTCTCTGATAAAAACCACCATCATTGAATAATGTTTGAACATCTGATGCAGACAAATAACCCTGGAATTCTCTTATATCAATATCCGTCTTATCGGAAACATTACGGGCAAATTTATAGAAATTTTTGCTTAAATATTTGCGCAAAGATTTGTCCTGCAATATATCAGCTACCATCTGCTTGTTTTTCGCAAGTTTCCCCGGGGCCTCGATGTTATGAGGGTGCACCAAGGCAATGCCTTTTACTGTTCCATTCTCATCTTTTCCATAAATAAACTGGTTTATTTCTCCCACCGCCCTGAAATAGGCGATTGATGGAATTGCCTGGTGGCGGGTCATTATTTCAGACGCCGGCACATCAAAAATATATTTTTTTCCCGCCGAATGTTTGCTCCAAAAGGAAGCCTCATCTCTGGAATCAGGAGAAATCAGAGGAAGCAGGCCCCGAATTCCCCCTCCCCTGAGGGTAACTACGTTTTTCACAGGGACATCTACGCCTACATAATCTGTGAAAGAAGTGTTGGCATATTGTTCAATGTCTGCTTTAATTGTTAACAGACCTTCATTACGACGCTGAGGATCAATACTAAACATTATCTGTGAACCAGAATCCGGAGGTATCTGATATCCACTGGTTCTCTCAAAAGCTATTGTATTCTTTCCTGACAGAGCAAGAGCGTCAAAACCCCTTCCTGATTTCGCGAGCTGAAGAAATATGCCAATCCGTTCTTTATTGACCCTTGATTCCGGATTTGGAATTTCAAATCTAATTTTTTTCCCTTTCTTAAACAGATTTACGGCATCGTCTGCCTTGGCGAGGTCTATCATGGGGTCTGCCGGGTAACTATCCCCATCCATTCGCCAACGCCAAAAGTCATTCGCCAAATCAAGCTTAACGGCCTCATCTTTCAACCTATCGTCCTCTCTCGGGTTCGATGAAAAAGCTTTATTTTTATATGCTTCATAACGGCCGGCGATATAATCGTTATCAATCACTCTGGGTGGTTTCATGATGTTGACACTATCTTCCAACGCTTTTACAAAATCATCCACTTTATACAACTCCAGGTTATCCGCAGATCCTATCGGTTTTAGCGGAGAACTGGCTTGTGAGATTAAGAGATGTTGCATACCTTCCCTGCCGGCAAGACTTTCCTTATCCTCTTGAAGCGGAGAACTAGTTTGTAAAATTAGGGATTGTATACCTGTAGCTTCCCCGCCGGCAAGACTCAACAGAAGACGGGGCATGACCCGCACAGGCGACACTTTTGCCCCGCATCTGCCTTCGTCTAAACAAGGGTCCATCGACCTGACTTGATTAAAGGAACGCAGAGAAAATCCTTCATCATCCTCTAAAACAAGTTTCTGCCCATTTCGTAATGAACCTTCCTCTTGAGAAAAAGATCCTTGTAATGCCTGGAAGGACAATATATTTTCTTCCTGGACTGTTGTTGCTTCAGACAAAATCTCGCCGTCCTGAGAAGTGCTTTGTTCAGATAAGGAGCCCCAAACAATTTGAACAGACTGTGCTTTGTTTCCCTTTTCTTTCGCCCCTCGATGGCTTTCGGCCTCAAACGCAAGAAACCTTTCTGTTCCGCCACTGCGAAGTGTTCTCTCTCCTGTTTTAGCGGATGATTGTAAAGACACATCTGTTATCTTTGCCAATTCTATTT
>CAYIMR010000001.1:79461-92673 GCA_964364455.1 uncultured Planctomycetales bacterium
CCTGTTTTAGCGGATGATTGTAAAGACACATCTGTTATCTTTGCCAATTCTATTTTTTCTGCCGTTGCGGTATATTGCGGTGCACCGAAAGAGGAGATATTAATCCCGTATCCGGCAGCCAATTCTTCTGTAGTGTTTTGCCGTGTTTCGACATGAAGAGAATATTCTGTACTCGAAGGATCAACTTTAAATTCCCCGGTAGCGGGCTGAAAAGCCCCGGCCGCCGATTGAAGCATCAAAAGCCCGGCAAGGGTGATGGGTAATATTATTTTTCTCTTCAAAGCATTCTTTATATTTTTACTATAGGGTATATTTTTAAAAACAGAAGCTAACCGACCCATTCTCCCCCCATGGGTAGATAGGTCTTTGATTTCTACGGATTCTACAAATTGGTTTTTACTTAAAATAAGTGGTGAGGAGATAAGAGGTACAGGTAGTAACGGCAAATTAAATTGCGGTGGTATTGGTATATGTGATGGCGATAGCGATTGTGTCCCCTCCGGCGGGCCTGTTGTTGTTATTGGACTTTCCTCCTGACGCACATCCACACCAGCGCCTCCGGCCATCGGCCGCATTAAACTGATCTCATCATTTGGATTCAATGGTGTCTCCATTTTTTGAACAGGCTCACCGTTGACCAGCACAATAACTTTTCCATCCTCGAATTCTTTCCGATAATCCGGTCCCATCTGATCCAATACTTCACCAACATCGTCCGCCTCCATTTCCACACGAGACATTCCCGAACCAGGCATGAACGACTCGACTTCCACCCTCTTTTTGACAGGGGGATAAGGGGAGTCCGGCGGAAAACGGGGACTGCCGACAATCTCATACCCGTCTTTTGTAATCCGAACCTGGACCTCATTACGAAAACCGCTTCCCCCGGGGATATAAATCCCGGGCTCAAGGTTAATGATATCCCCAACCTGAATCTTGCCTTTCAGGGGACTCCTGTCCTGAAAATGTCCAAGGCCAAAATTATGCGCGCCCTCTTCACCAAAGACCTCATGAATCTTCCTCCAGAAGCCAAACTTCTTTCCGATCTTATGGCTGGAAATGATGTCCACCGCCTTCGCGGTCATTTCTTCATACCGCTTAATCTTGCGCTCGCCATCAGCACCCATCTCAAGCCCCTCCAGGATACGGTGCAGGGTCTCATTAATGGCCAAGTGACCCTGTTTCTGCTGCCTGCTCAATCCCAGGCCGTCGATATATTTCTTAAACTCCTCCCCTTTCTTTGTATAATCAATCCCTGTCATCTGCAGCCCGCCGTCTTTCGTCCGGCTGACCACGAATGACCTGGTGATATCCATCTTCTCCCCGTTAACCTCGATGACCACATCCATCAGAGCCGCATCACCATTCATCAGGGCATCCCCGCGGCCCTTGCCCTGATAATCGGCAACCGAGGTCTTATCGCCGACGGAGAATGTGCTTAATCCCTGGACAAACCGCGCATCAAGACCTTCCTTCTTGGCCAAGCGGTAAAATTCCTCCACCCATATCCCGCGCAATTCTTCGGAGCGCAAATTGTTATTTTTCTTATAAGCCCTGACCGCCTTCTGCTCAGCCTTGCCCCAGAGCTCCCTTGCCTTTTTCTGGGCATTTATCTGATCCTCTGTCTTACGCTCATGCGGGCCGTACACCTGATTATACGCAAACTCTAATAAATCCTTGTCATCCATTTCCGCCACCGTGTCGAGGACATTGCGGCCAACCGCCTTCAACCCGTCATCCTTCAAGGGCTTTCTCCCTTTCGTAAGGGTTCTCGCAAAGAGAGAGTAAATAGGGTCATTCAGCCCCCTTTGTAAAGCAGGATTATCCTTAATATATTTGGCCGCCTCACGGGCGCTCAAAAACTGGGTCAGGACCTCATTCAGTCCATTCTCCTGAAGACTCAAATCCATCTCTTCAATCCGCTGACCCGCTATCTTTTCAAAGTCTTCCAATAACGGCCTGAGAGAAGGCATGGCATTCAACCTTGCCTCACGGACCCTGGCCGCTTCTATTTTATGTTTTTTCATGCCTTTTCTCGTATCAGGAGAAATTTGATACGTATTCAAAATTTCTTTAACAAGAGCATGAAAATATTCATGCGCACCGGCGCTGACGTTATATACGCCTGTGGCATTGGCTGAGACAACAACTTTCCCATCCTTGTCCCGTCTGAAATCAAAATTCTGAAATGCATCCGCCGCGATATAATTGTCCTTATGCTGAGCCGGGGTAACCTGCCCGCCGGTATAATCTTCATTCCTCAAAGAGGCATAATCAACCAATTCCAGCGGTTTGTTCAACATCTCCTCAAGTTTTCCTATCTTCTGCTCCAAATCCTTAGCGGCTGCAACGTCACCAGAAGAACGAAGATTTTCTATCCTTTCCCTGCTACTTGCGATATGCGCATCAATGCTTTTCCTGACTTCTTTTCTGAAAAGTTCATCCATGTCCATGCCATTCAGGACGCTCTTTAAAATATTGGTCAGCCCCTGGCTGTCACTCCATGCCGTCTTCCGTAGCGCTTCCAGCGTGGCCTTACCACCATCGGACACCATCTTAAGACCGCGCTCTGCATTCTCCTTTCTCTTCTGCAACTCTTTCTGCTTCTCCTCCATATTTTTAAACTTCCGCTCAACGGTAATTTTTCTCAGTATGATTTCGGCCTTTCTCTCTCCCGTCTTATCCTTGGGCAATGTCTTGGCCATTTCCAACAACGCTTTCTCATCGTTTGCAATCTCCATCCCTTCCTTCTTCATATCCTCATCGACAGTATCTCTTTCTTTCTGCAGTCCTTTTTTGTCTATCTTGCTTAACCTATCGTTGACTTCATTCAACGTATTCTTAAGATTAGCCTCCGCCTTCTCGAATCTTCCCTCTCCTTTCACTTGATTGGCAAACTCCATGGCCATATCCCTATTTATTTTCCCCTCTCCCATCAAGTCATACCACACATCCTGATCATACTGACGCAGGGCGACATCTTTGAGCCTTACAGTTGTCCCCAGATTCTGCAGCTTCCTGAGCTTCTTCTCCTGCTTCTCCAGTTCCTTGATTTTCTCTTTCCTGACCTCTAAATCGTTCTCCTCTTTTACAATCTTTTTCTTTTTGCTCTCAATATCATCAAATTGGGACTGAAACCGACCGTCTTCTTTAAACTCTCCCTTAATCTCGTTCCGCATTTTGCCGGCCTTGCCAACACCAAGACGGCCTAACGTATGCCAATTGGCCACAAACAGGGCCCTGCGCATGGGGCCTGCACCGGCTAAATTAATATTTTCATTTTCTCTGCCTAACTGCTCATCAATAGCAGAGGCCGTCTTCGTACGTTCTGTTTCATGAAACAACGTCTGGTACTGCATGAGAAGATGCTCCTCTCCCGTCTTCAAATACTGGGCATAAGCGTCATACATATGGAGCCTGTCGCCTTCCATCAATAATCTCAGATCACGAGAACGATCTGTCCACCTCTTGCGTTCACCGCCGGATGTGAATTCTCCCATGGCCTTGCCCGCGTTAACAACGGCAACCCTAAAGGCGTCATCTGTTGCCATTCTTTCCTCAACAACGTACTGCATATTAACGCTTATATATGACTGGTTATCCTGTTTTTGCTGAGTGACTTCTGGATGGGCATCATACACTTCATATCCCTTGTTTGTAATGGCTAAAATTTTTCTGCCCGCCAACCCCTTAGCCACGGCTTCGGCATCATTAACCGTTACATTTTCCGCGACCACACGTTCTATGGCCTCTTTTTCTATTTTATTTTCGCGCGACTCAGCGAAAGCGGCTAATTCCGTAAGCTTCGCGTGCCCCGCTTCTTTGGACACGGCAAAAGCCTTGTCAACCTCTGGCTGATACCCTGCCATCTTTGCCCTTACATCAAAGAAGTCGCTCCACTCTTGTCCACCCGCCTCAAATGTCCGTTCGTATCCAGATTCGTCAACAATAATCTCTGTGCCTTGAGCAAATTCAGTCTGCGCCAGAGCATCAAGAGCTTTTACATCTCCTTGAATATCTGCCCACGTTTTACCAATGAGATAATCCGCGGCGTCTTGTTGTGTTGCATCAAAAGCTGTTTTACCTATGACATCCGTAATAATCCCGCTTTTTATTTCGAGGCTCCTGCGGAAATTATGAGGATTCTTATAATTCTTCCCTGTGCCTGTGCCGGAACCAGCCGCTTCCTGCAAGAGCTCCTTCACCTGGACCGGCAGGGGAAAGAAACTAAGAAATATCATATCAGTGGCCGGCTCCTGAATGCCCTCCTCGATAGTCCCCACTAAAACCCGTTTTGAAAAACCAGAACCGGCGAGCCTGACCCTTTCGGCAAGAGACAATCCTTCCTTGCCTGCCTTGGATTCAGCTCCCTTAAATAATCCCTCACCCATGGCCTCAAACCCTTCTGACATGGCCTGATATTTCCTGCCGATATTCATAAATTCTACATTAGAAAGTCCGTACCTGGCCAAGGGAGACAAAAACACCATGGCCAAGGAAAATCCGACGATGTCCTTATCAAGCGCATCCCATATCGGCTTTGGAGAAAACGGCAGATCGCTCAAAGCCTTTATCTTTGCAGTACCGTCTTCATTCTGACCGAAGATGCCTGCCAGCAATGACCGGACAGACAGATCCAGTCCAAGCCCAACTAAACTGTCTGCGGACCCCTTCTTATCCAGGATATCTTCATAAAGCCTTCTTGAAGGATTAAGGCCGTAATCAAGGGCCTCCCTATCCGATGTCCATAACTGCCCCAAAGAATTGCCAAGAACCCACCGGGCAGAATCTGTGCCCATGGAAGGAATCACGTACTCATCGGTTATAAATCCAGTCAAATCGGTAGCAAAACGCAAGGTCGCCATGACGCTCACAATGTTCCATGCGCTGGCCCCTGCCACATCAACTACAAGCCCCTTGGTCACGGCAAGACCTGTGCCGCTTATCCCCCGGGATAACCGATCCGCGCCGAGTCCGCGCGCGAGGAAACTAAGCGCCCCCATGGATCCTATGCCGGCCCCCGCTATCATGAGGGCAGTCCCTGCACTTGTTTCATAAAAACCAAAATGTTTCCCCCAATCAACTGTACCGGAAAACGGCATCGGAACTTCTCCGACTAACGGCAGATGTATCTTCGAGTCCTTATCCATGGCTCCCATGCTATATAAAAGCCCGCCCGTTCCGATCATGCCCAAGTTCGATAATGTCTGTGTCTCCTTTCCCGCGCCAATCCGGTACGTCTTTAGAAATCTTGCCGAAACCTCGCCCTTACCCCCGTCCAGAATCCCCGTCCAGAATCCTTTGGCCTGTTCCGGGCGACCTTTATAGTAAACGTTTATGGACTGTTTGCTGAACCGGACAAGGCTGCTAACCAGTAACCCCATGGCCAGGGCGCCAACCCAATCAGTGGTTGTCGCTATTCTTTTTGGATCGTATTTGGCCTTACCGTCTTCCCCCCGTATGACCTTGCCATTCTTGTCTTGTTCAAAACCCATTTGCGGCCCGCGCACATAAAGTCCAGTCTTTGGATCAAAAAGTCTTCCTGTCTCCTTGTCAATGGATAAAATTCCGTTATCAAGATCTTTTCTCAGTTTTTCATCATACTTAGCGTGCGCTTCTGTCTTATACTCCATAATCGCATGCTGACGGAACAAGCCCGTGGTGGATTTTTCTTTCCAGACATCCAGGTTAAAAGGCTTTCGTGGATCAAATAATGACTCTATGTAAGAGACCGCCGGGTCATAGACACCTTTCTGAATCCCGTAAGTCAATGCCCCGGCAGAGACGGTCTTCGCGGCCGCGGCGACTATAGCCGGAGATTTCCGAATCACCTGACCAATGAGCGCGCCTTCCAGGGCATAAACGCCGGCATCGCCCAAACTTTTAATATCTCCTTTTAAAAGACGGTACCCTACGTCAAGAGCCGCGCCGCTTCCGGCAAAAACAATGGGGCGTGTCCAGCCCTTGGCATATGTCTCTCCAATGCCAAAAATTTTATTAAAAAGCGTCTGGTTCTTGGGATTGAACCATGAAATCTTGCCGAAATTATGTATAGCCAGGGCGCTGGAAAGGCCGAAACCTATACTGCTAAACGCCGCGAGATAGTTAGCGACAAGCGAATCCACAACCTCAACCTCAACGCCGTTTATCATTTCAGTCTTCATCTGGAATAACCGCTCCCCCGTGAGAGGATTATTTATAGGCTGTGTCGCGATATAATACATCGCCCCAGTTGCTCCCATTCCGACGACAGGATTAATAATATGGCCTAATCTAATTCCCCCTGTTATTTCCGGACCATACTTTCCCATAATCTTCTTTACCCAAGGATCTCCTGCAAGATTTCCTACAAAAGGAGAGTCTGTTATCCTGGAAAGCACACCAGTGAGAGCATTCCAGGCAAGGGCCTCCAGGATAGCGGCGCTGGCTATATTATCCAGGTTATAAGCCGTAACAGCCATCTGCTGAGTAATCCCTTTCCCCCAGAAAGACTTAATATTCGTAAGCCATGAGACAAGACCTTCTGCCTGTATACCTTCTGGATTGTGTCCGGACAACATAACACTTAATACCATGTTGGCCCGCATGAGCGAGGCAGCCATCTCATGGGATGAAGCAAGATAATTGCCAAGCTTTGCCTCAGGTGATAACAGAGAATATAAAGAAGTCTTTCCCCCTTCCAGAACCACATACCTGTCAACACTGCCAATCTTGTCTTCGGCAAGCTTAAATTTTTTGACAGTTGTCTCGCTGATTATAAATTTCTGGCCTACCTTCGTCGGCGCACCCATCCCGGATCGTATGCTTTTGCCCAAATCCTTAGCGCCCGAGGCCCCTGCCAGCCCGCCCAGAAGTCTTCCGAGAGAGGCGGGATTCAACTCCGGCGGCTTGCCCTGCCCTGTCTCCTTAGCAATATCTTTTATAACTCCAGCTCCTTTCACTAAATCAGAAATAGTCTGCAAAGGATTGGACGCGGCATCAAGGGTATAAGCGCCTGTTGCCCATTGCAGATAAGTATCTATGCCGCCCACCAAAAAGCCCGGGACAACAGCCGCCCAGCCGAACGTCTCTGCCATGGCCTTGTCGAAATTTGTCCTTTCCGCGTACTTGAGCATATTCGTTCTTGCTGCCCATGTATTTTCATACCCTGCCTTATTCAGAACATTGCCGGCGGCCCCAATAGCAGTGCGGCCGGGATTAAGCAACATTCCAAGCAATCCTGCCGCCGGGCCCATGGCCTTGACCTGAGCGTCTAAATTGGTCCAATTCCAGTCGCGCTGCATGTTTGAGTACGCCGCGACAGATGAGCCGGACAAAAACCGGGTGGACCCTCCGCCGGCCGTTAATATCTTTTCAGCCCATGTCCCTGAGTACTTATGGGAACCTATTAAGGCAGCGATTATGAAAAAGCCCTTGCCAAAATCCAACGCAGAGGAAAAGAGGCTGAAAGAATCCTTATTAAGATTCTGATAGCCCGCGTAACCAAGACCACCTACAGCGCTTAATCCAAAGACCCTGATGCTGTCGGGAACACGTTTACCGTAATCCGCCGTGGCCTTACCGGCTGCCTGCGCCCCCTTTACGGCAAGGTTGAGACGGGAGACCGCATGCGGGCCCAATGCCTCTTTTGCCAAATTCCCTACGGGCTGACTCAGCGTCCCGCCAACCTTGCCATTTACCCACGCACGCCCACCCTGCAATGCCTTGCCTAACGTACTGCTTAATGTACCGCTGGATCCCCAGATCGTTCCGGCCGCTTTGCCAATAGCAAGGGACCCGGACTTGAAAAGCGCTTCTGTGGCATAACTCCCCAAAAGAAAACCGGCACTCTCATCAATAGTCATGGCCTTTCCTGTTGTCAGAACGATCTCAACTTGCCTCACCCCCATCCAAAAATTCCATCCGCCTCCCTGCGGAATCTGTAGGGATGCTGTCAACGCCCTCCCTGCCAACCCGCCCCCTACGAGATTTAAAGCAGCCATTCGGGATGCAAGATTTGAGGCTGCTCCGGGAAGCACAGAACTTACACCGATCGCTATATCATCTCCGGGGTCAAGGAGTTTTCCATGAACGTATAATGAAACGACATTACCTGCAGCATCTGTTCCCACGGCCCAAGCCGCCGTGCTCCCTGTCACAGGCATTCCGGTTTGTGCCGCCAAATACAATGACGCTGCTATCAAATATCCCTTGACCCCTATTACTGAGCCATACCCCAAAGCCTTATCCACATAGCTGTCGCTGGCACTCGCCACTCTCCATACTTTGTTGAGTCCGTCGTCCGGGTTTATAAGGAAATCCACCGCTTTCTCCGTACCACCAGATATTGTAATACCGGCAGCAACAGGAACCAGAAGAGCAATCGTCACACCACGCAACATATCCCGTCCGAAACTTATTTCGCCGTATGGCCTTGACGTCTGGGATATCCCGGCCTTAATATTCCCCTCCTCAACAAGTGCTCTCCGCGTCGCATCATATCCATCGCCATAAAGATCAAGTATCCAGCTCTTTGCACGATACACCTCAGCATCACCCTCAAAACTATTGTCCAAAAAACTGAGCATAGAAAATATACCTAAAGGAATCAAATTAAGAGTCTTTTCTACAGCTCCTAAATCGGACTTTGGCAGGATGTCGTGGGAATCAAAATCTTTGCCCAACAGAATCTCATAAGATTTATCCCCATCAATTGTGGCGGTATAAGTATCCCAATCTTTCTGAATATCTATTTCACGTCCATCGCTCAGTTTAACCTTCAGATTATTTCTATATGGATTATCCCGAAACTCCTGGAAGGCTTGACCATGCTCCCCAATGGCTGTCATTATCACCTCATTTATTTTTTCACTCTCAGGAAAAAGGATTTCATATTTCATCTTGTCTCCATCTTGCGTAAAGACAATTTCTTTCAACCCATTGGAGAAGCGCATTATTAATGCACCTTTTTTACTCTCATCGAAAAACATTTCTTTAAGCGTGAATTCCGGATTTTCAGCAGTACCCTCTTTTGGCACCGACGAAATCGATCCCTCACCAGCTTCTTCCCCGAGCGATACAACAACTTCTCTCTCCTTATATCGGGTACCGAACTTTTCTGCCTCCAGCGGGCCCATTACTTCCGACAATGTCGCGCCTTGGCGGACTGCACCGATAATGCCGCCCTCTCCATCTGTCGTTATGAACCATTTCCCGCCCAAAATATCTGCCAACTCGACGACATTCTTATCCTTCCCTATGTTTTCTTTACCATCAAGCTTCAAAATGACCGTAGTGTTTCCGACTGGTAGAGAAAGGTGGCTTTTCTGCCATTCCTCAAAAACTTGGTCCACCGCCCCGTATTTCCCATCGACAAACCCTTTTCCTATCCTCCCGTCTCCATCAATCACCTTTTTCATAAAACCGGGGTCAGCAGCCGCCATTTTGCCCAAAAGCTCATTGCCCGCCGCTTTCTCCTGCGCCCCGGAAGATCCCGACAAATAATTATTAATAATTTCTCTCATCTTGTTTTGTACCATCCCCATTCTCTGGATCTGATATCCCATGAGCCTCTGTCGGTGCCCCTCGCTTAAAAAGGGACCAATCAGCTCCGCGTACTGCAAAAGCTCAGACTCTGCCCCTGTTTTCTCTTCCCTCTTGGGAAGTGGCCATGCCCTTATCATCTCGCTTAAGGATGGAGCAATCAGCCCTTCTTCCTTCTCCGAACCTAACAGCGAGGATATCTCTTCGCTTAAAGAGGGCGCAGTCAGATCCTCATACGGCGAAAACTTAGACTTTGCCGCCCCCTCTGCCTTTTTCGGTTTACCACCAGCTCCTGCCATAACATCAAACCCAAAACGATAAGGAGCAGTGAACTCCTCATACGGCGAAAGCTTAGAAAGCTCAGACTCTATCCTTTTCTCTTCCTTCTCGTTCTTCTCGTTTATCTTGTTATATGCCGCTTCAGCGGTTTCCTTCCCTATCCATCCATCCGATGTTACACCCAGATTGGTTTGTAAATTCCTGATTCCGGCGTCGGCCTTGGGGTCTTTAAATTTCATCGCCTGCTGTGTCCCTTGGTTATAAATAAACGTGACCTTACCGTCGGGGGTCTCGAATTCGCCCTGATAAGGCTTGAACTGTATAACATCCTCTCCGGTTTTCTTATTTTGGCCTTTGTCCGCGATCAATGTCCGGCCTTTTTCATCCAGCACTAAAGCGCCGGCCGGCAGCCCGCCGTTTTCAAGAACGATCTTTTCTGCCGCCTTCATGGAGAAGCTGCCTGGAATGAAGGCGCCCTTGGGAAGAATGGCAATAAGCCCACCTTCCTTGATTTCAAGCGGGGCCTTGAAAGCTTGGGGCTTGCCGTTTTCCTCTTTTTTGTAATATGTATAGAAATTCTCCCCTGTCGCGCCAATGCCCTTCGCGGTTTTTTCATCGATCCCAAGGATCCCCAAGTCTTCCGGCGTCTCAACAAGCTTTATGGAATCCCCTCTGGATTTATTCATAATCGCTAATGCCTCCGTACCTCCCTCCATCGTAACAACCTCTGAATCCCCTCTGAATTTACCGTCCTTGTCGATGCTAAAGCTCGTTCCTCCCTTCCCCATAAGGGTAAATCGCATTCCATTAGCACTCACTGTCATCATCTTCACAGGAGCACCCTCTTTCTCATCTCCCTCTTTTTTCGGGCCTATCCCGAGCGCGCCCTTGCCTAAAATGACAAAGTTGCCCGAATTCTTTTCCCCGTCCATCAGAAAAAGACCGTCTTCCGAGATAACCAGGAAGTCCTTGTCTCCTTCCCCTTTCATCCAGGCCCCGGCCTTCCCATTAGTCAAACCAGTGTCGTTTGCTGTAGGAACAGATTGAATGGTGCCGAAGTGCTCTTGTAGAAAAGAGAAAAATTGCGGGTCTCTTTGCATAATATCCTCAACGGAAGTCTCCCATGTTACAGTTACATGCGATGCGGGTCTGTTTCCGGCCGACCCGGGCTCTCCAGCGACATCACCATCAAGGCCTCGGCGGATAATCACCTTTTGATTTTCCCCTTCAAACGTCACTATCCCGTTTTCAGCCCGAGTTTTATCTAAAACCTGTGTATATTTCTTTCCCACGTGACTGTCATCAAGATTAGACTCGTCCGCCACCTCCTTGGTAATCTCCTCTTCAATAACCTGTCTTCCGTCAAGCGGGATATTTCCTTTTACGATTTGACCCTGCGCGTCCACAAGAAGGTAGCTGCCATTCTTGTAACGAAAAATTTTTCCTTCCGGAGCCACCACCACATTCTTTGCTATTCCAGCCAGAACTCCCCCCAGCATGTAGGTGGTTTCCCAGTTTCTTACCAGGCTTTCTCCAGCAACGATGGTCTTCCCCTCACGAACACCTTGATACTCTTCACCCGGGATAACAGTTCCGTCGTTCAACTGTCCAATCGTAGAGTTTGCCCTCGTACCGCGTTCATCTGGTTTGGTTAACCCAAAATAAGAGGGAAGCGGAGACCCCTGCTCCACAACAATAGAATGCCCTTCTCCTAACTCCTGCATTCTCAAAGAAGGCGCTAAAGAGTTCAGGTTATCAGGAAGGTTAACGTCATAGGCCAATGTCCCGGCATTCATATTGGAACTATCTTTATCTTTACTTTTATTATTTCTTGATACCATTAATATCTGGCTATAAGACGGCCCGCCATCAGGATTATAAACCAAACGTCCCCTCAGATTAACGCTGGCAATATCAATGGCCCCATCTTGATCCGCCTTATATGAAAACGTCGAGCCTTCGACCGTCGCGTTAGCCAAATCACGAAACGCGGCGTTTAAAATCGCGCCTTCAAGGGAAACAGCCTCTTTCTTTTTGTGACCATTAGCCACAGCGATAAGAGCGGCGTCGGAGGTATCATAATCTTGAGGATTTTCCGCGGGCAGACGGTTGCCATCTCCGTTATAACTGTTCTTAAACCACGGGATAGGGCTGCTGACAATCTTTCCCCCTCCTTCCGGTTTGTAATCGAAAGTGGCTTCCGCCCCTTTGGCAATCTGGTCCGCGCCCATAGCCGCCTCAACGGCAATCTGTTGTTCTCTGGTTAATTCCGTTGTTTCAGGACCGATGCCGGCCCATTCCTTCTTGTAAAAAGCGATATCCGCGTCGTTGACAGGCTTCCCGTTGCCCTTAATCTTTCCTTTAAGCACATCAAAATCAATACCTCCGTTCGGACTCGTTGTCGCCGCTTTTTTCTCCCGCGCCTGCTCCATCTGCTTCATCGTATCATCCATAGTGCCGAAGAGGGCGTCGCGGGAAAGCAAAACATTCTCTTTACCATTGAAGTCTTTGACGCTAAAAAATTGTTGATAGTTATCACCAACAACCGAGATCCCATGTTGACCGGGATTCGTCTCAAGAGCTTCGCTCATAACAAGCTGGTATACTAAACTACCTATGGCGCCGGAAGAAACGGAAATACCATTCTTGGCTAAAATGCCATCGGCCAATGTTTTTGCGGCCTCCTCTGTTAGCCCTGGGGACATTCTCCTTAATGTTTTGGCTAAACCACCCACATTCAAAGCCGTTTCAGTTTCTTTTTGATAGATTCCGCGAAACGCTCCTCCCTCATCCTTCATCTGATAAATTCGACCAATGTCCAAAAGTCCTTCTTCGTTTGACTGGAGGGCACTTTGTTCAGCGGCATACGGGCGTGCCCCGCCGCCGTCCGAACCCCGTTCTTCAAATCCTTTAAAAGAATGCCTTGCGATACTAATACCCGTTCTCTCCGCTAGTTCAATAAAGCTGAACAAGGAGGCGGCCTTCTCACGGGCATCAGGATCGACAATGGCCTTTTTAAGAAAATCTTCCAAGCTAAGTTTGTTTTTGCCGTCTAAATTACGCCCTGGGAAACCTCCCCCCAAAAAGAAATCCACGCTTCCGTAAATGCTTTTATCTTTATTCGCGACATCATCCGGCGACGAGACCCCGCTTTGGATCAGGGAATTCATCAGGATGAGTCGATCCAGTTCGCTCTTGCCTTCCTTTACTCCGGTCAACGAAGCATAAGCTATATACTCCTCCCCCTTACGATACGCGCCCATCGTAAACGTTGACCCCAGATTCGCTTCGTACTTTTTGAAATATTCATCGAAGGCCTTTTCACGCGTTCCCCCCGGCTTCTTGATTTCATCCAGGTAAGCTGTCTCCGCCGCTTGTTGAGCCGCGGCTATGTTCGCCGGCGAATCATTC
>CAYIMR010000002.1:0-35810 GCA_964364455.1 uncultured Planctomycetales bacterium
TGGCGGACGAGCTGGATGAAATAGGACTGATTGTCAAACCTTCCGCCTCCTCGCCGGTGAGGGGAAAAAGCGGTGAGGATGTTTTACCCGATGAAAACAGAAAAAGCAGGGACGTCATCATGGCGTATCTGCAGTTATTGGCGGTTGGCGGCGAGGCGGAATATCACATGGCGGAAAGGGCTTTGGATGAGATTTTATCCCTGCAGGGGAAGGAGGCCGTGTCCGAGGCTGTTGGGGAACTCGGCCGTTATTACAAAGGGGATCTGCCGCCGCGCCTTAAAGAATGGCTGGAGGAGAATGACGTCGCGTCTTCTTCGCCGTTGAGCGAAAAAGACCGGGAGGCCATACGCCGGCTTCTCGCCGGCGAGGACAAGAAGCGCCATACGCAGATGGAGGAGAAGAATCTTTCTTTGAGGGGGAGAATTCTGGGAGGGGATAAGTTGGCAGAGGAAGAGATGTACAGGGTAAATCAAGGGATGGTTTATTACTTTGCCCGTATGCCGCGCTTTGCCGCAAACATTCCTGAAGGGGGCGACGGCTGGGAATTGATACGGTATGGCCTGCGGACGGCCATTAAGGACGTCGCTGAGTGGAATCCCGCAGAGGGGAGCTTTGTCACATATGCCAAGCATAAAATCCTGGCATATCTCATGAGCCTTAAAGAGAAGAAAGACGTGGCATTGGACAAAAGCTCAGTGCGTATGGATGAGCCTTTGGACGAGAAGGATCCGAAATCGGCAACGGTGGGAGACGTGAAGAGGTTTTCTCATCCGCAATCCCAGCTTACAGAGGCGCTGTGGCGCGAGCAAAAAGATAAGATTCTTGAATTTTTCGGGGATGTGATTAGGGAGGGCAAAAGATTGCCGGGGTTGTCTCCTGAGAAGACGAGGGAGGCCATCGCCATGTTCGGCCTCAGATATGGATTCCCCAACGGCAGGACAATGACGCTTAAAGAGATCAAAAATCTTAATCCCGGCGACAGGGAAACTCTTCTCAGCACCAGGGAAAGGGTGCGGCAGCTTATCGAACGCGTTAAAACTGCCGTGAGGGTTTACGCCAAGAAGGACTTTAAGGAGCCCCCGGGAACGGCGGAGGTGCTGAAGGCGATCGAGGCAGCCAATGCGGAAAAGGAAATGGAGAAGGAAAAAATAGGTGAACACAAGGAAGAATGGGCGCATTTTATCTCTGATCTTAAAACCAGACTTCAGCAGAGGAAGTTTCCCGGTCACAGGCTTTATGTCAGCCGCAAAGGACAGACGTATCCCTATAAAAAGATTTTAAGCACGGCGGACGGCCGCGATGTTGCCATTGTTTTGCGTTATATCCCCAGCGGGACGCCGGCTTTTTATTTAGACGTGGACACGGAGAAAACGGACAGGGATGCCCTGGTCCTTAAGGCGTATTCTTCCGAAGAAGGCCGCTTCTTTGGCCATTTCTTCCTTTTGGCAGAAGATATGTGGACAAAGAAAACGATTTGTTTTAAGGCCGGCCTGCCGGGCAATATCAAGGCGGAACGGACATGGGAGGATTATTTCAATTTAAGGACTGATGTTGTTCCGCAGGAACCTCTTGCCAGGGTTGTTCGCGGCACAAAAAGCCCCACATTCAATCGTATTGATATGAAAAGGACTCCTGAGAACGGCACGGCCGGCCATATTGCCATTTATGGCTTCATGATAACGGCCAGGCATCTGAAAATTTCCCTGCTCGACGGCAAAGAAGTTGAATATCGTATGCGGCTGTCCGGCCCCCGGCTCCCCGGTCTTGGTCCTGTCTGGGATGTGGTGGACGTCCGTCTGAAGGAAACCGCGGAGCTTATCGCGGTGAATTTCGTCAGGCGTTTTAGCACCACAGGTCAAGGCCTGCCGCACGTCCACAACATTTCTCTGGCGAATCACAACGGTTACCGGGAATACGTGCTTTCGAATGTTGAGAAGCAGCACGCCGCGGAAATCTACGAAACAGAATTCACGGCCTTTGAAAAGAGCAACCTCCCGGGAATGGTGGAATATCTGCTTAAGGAAAAAGAGGCCGTCAAAAAGAAAAATTCACGGCAGGAGGATTTCGACAAGGTTAGACTTTGGATTATCGAGAGAAAACTGGAAACCATCCGGCGCATGACCCGTGATCCGGCGGTTTCTCCGGTGGATAAGGGGGGTCAGGGTGAGAACGGCGGCCTTCCCGATGAAGGCGGAGGCTCTTCGCCCATCTCAAACGCTTCCCGAAGTTTAGCTTCAGGTTTAAAGCGCGTTTTTGTGATTTTTCTTGCGGCTGCTTTTTCCGCGCTTTTGTCCGCGCAGTCTTCCGCCGCGGCCCAGCCGTTGTCTCTTCAATGGCAGACGGGATCCCTCTGGCAGCACAGCGGCCGCGGCCCTCCCGCGGACGATCGGATCATGGCCGGACTCTCGGGCCGGACGCTGACGGCGCTTGAGCCCCGGGCAACACCTAGGACCGGCCAGGAATACCCGCAGACGGGGATGTTCGGCGTGACTGCGGAGAATGACTGGTTTAATGGTTATGATTTCAAGAGAAGGAATCGTTATTATACAAACGGTCTTGGCCTGACGTGGGTTTCTCCCCAGACCGATGCCGTGGAAGGTCCTTTCTTTTCCCGCCTGACAAAACTGCTGCGCCTGCAAGGCCCGGGGTATCGTTACTATACGGATTTCTCCCTCAAGCAGGACATGTACACGCCCTACGATACGGCCTCAACGCGGGCCATGGAAAACGATCATCCTTACTCCGGATTGCTTTATTTGGAGCAGGCCTATCATGTTGTCGGGCCGCTGAGAGACCGGAAGCATTCTTTGATCGTGGATTTTGGGCTTGTGGGGCCGTATGCCTTTGGCGGGGAGATGCAGAACGGTTTTCACAGGCTCATAAACAACGGCCTCTCTCACGGATGGGGCAACCAGGTTGGGACTGAGCCGTTTGTGCTGATAAATTATGCCGGCGAACGCAGGCTCTGGAAAGGGAGGGCCGGGACATTCGGCGCCGATGTGTTCGCGCACTACGGCGCGGGCGCGGGGAATTTCAGGACGTTTGTCAATGCCGGAGGCGAGGTCCAGTTCGGGTTGAATCTCGGCGATAAATCCGCGAATTTCCTGAACCGTCCCGGCAGGGGAACGATGGCCTCTCTTCCCGACGACCCTGACGCCCGTCTCCGGAACCAGGTTTATTTCTTTGCCGCCCTGGACGCGGAGCTTGTTTTGCGTGACATCACGCTGGACGGGAACACGCTGAAAGACGGATCGCGTGTTCAGAAGAATTTCGGCGTCGGCCGCATGATCTATGGGGCCGGAGTAAACGTTAAAAAGAACATCATTCTCCCGAACGGTTTTAACCTCAAGCTGGCTTCCGTCTTCGAGACAGAGAGGTTCGAGGGCCAGAAAGGGCCGCACAGTTATGTTTCCTTAAGAGTGGAAGTTCCCTTCCGGACGTCCAAAGGCTACTTCGGAAAAGGCGTGGTGGAGGCGGTGAAAAGGCTTTTGGCCCCTTCTGTCCGATCCGCCGAGCCTCCGGAGCCTCAAGAAAAACAAACGGTTCCCGAAGACTTCGCGCAGAGGCTCTCGGGGTCGTCGCCGGTGGATTTGGGAGGAAGGGAGAAGAGAGAGGATGGAAGAGAGAAGAGGGAAGAGGAAAGAGGAAAAGTTCACGGAGGGAAGGATGCCGGTTCCTCTTCGCCGCTGAGGAGCGATGCGAAAGAGGAAACAGGCAAACCCCTGACCCCTCTCCAGAAGAGGATCAAGGATGCAGACGAACAGCCGTGGACGGTCGGTAAGATGGTCTCTTGGTTCCTCGGTTCGTTTCCCTACGTGGCGTTCGGAGGGTTCGAGGCGTGGATGCTGGGGGGTGTGATGAAGAGCAAGGCGTGGATGAGCCTGGCGCTGACCGTGGCTCTCTTGGGCGCCGCGGCATGGGTCGCGAGGATTGTCTTGACGGCAGCCGTCAAAGCTGTATCCGGCGTCATCTCGCGGTTGAAGACAAGAGGGGAAAACGGGGCTCGCCTCGCTCGCTCGGCGAAGCGGGCACGCCTCCCTGCCGGCGACGGGAATCCAAGTCCACAGGAGCGAAAGAAGGATACCGCCTTTGTCCGCATGGATACGCTTTGGAAGCTCACCGGCGCGTCTCTGGCGGTGGCCGCCCTTCCGTTCTTGCCGTGGGCACTCTCTTTAGCCGGCGGCCTCCTGACGGGATTGGGCGTGTTCCTTGGGAAGGACGTCTTGAAGACCGTGCCATTGCTCCTGGCGGCCGTGAGAAACCGCGGAGAGCTGGCGGACGCGGCCGTGAAGATAAAGCTCACTGTCGGCCGGAGGTACGCGGATGCGGCGGTGTGGGTTGAAGAAGTGACCTTCGCGCCTTCGTTTATCCTGATGGCGGGTGTCTATGTCGGCAGCCTTGCCGCGCTTTTTGGCAGTGTTCATATCATCCTTGCGGTCAAAGGCGCCGTCTTTTCTTTCGGGCGTTCCCTCCTGCGCCGGACGGAATCCGACGAAGGCAAGAAGGAGCACGCCTTCGAGGCCGGGATTTTCAATCCTTTTGCGGGAAGAACTTCAGAAGAATCCGGCTCAAACTCCGGGGAGAGAGAAAAACCCGGCGCCTCTTCGCCGGCGGAGGAGAAAGGGAAAATGAAAACTAAAATTAAGGTGGTCGAAGGCAATATGTTTTATCTATCCGCAGTCCCTCAGCTAAAAGATAAGAGATTTCACCTAAAGGAAAAAATGGGAACCATCCCCTCTGCGGACCCCTCTGCGGACGGGGGCGTTTCCAGCCCGGTTGGCCAAAAGAAAGGGCATTTGACCGGCGGGGAAATCCAGATGGCTCTGAGCGAAGACAACAACAAAGATCCGGTGAGATTCGAACGGTTTCAGGCGTTGCAGCGGTTTGTCGATGAGAATCGTATTCCGGAAGGTCTGGCTCTGGATGGATCCGTTTATGTCGCGACTCCATACAGGATATTGCCGTCCCTCTTTGAAGAAATCGCAAAACAAACCGGCCCCTTGGACGGGAAGCGGCTCTTGATTGTGGGGACGGGCGACCTGCGGGATGCATTGTATGCCGCCTCTTTTGAAGGGATGATCGTGACGGCCATTGAGAAAGATCCGCGTATCTCGCAAAAAGCAGCGGCAATCTTGCGCAAAGCCCAAGAACTGGGGTTCGCGGAGCGCGTTCATTTTAAACCCGCGACAGATGCTTTGGATGTGTCCTGGGCAGAGGAAGATGTTGTATTGTTCTTTTACACGCATTCCCGGACGCAGGAGAAACTCAGAGATGCTTTGCGCGAGCAGTTGCAAAATAAGATGCGGCGCGTTAAGAAAGACAGTCTGTTTGCGATGGTCTTTACATGGGGGCATACCGCGCAGGAACACCACGTCTTTTCAAGGCTTCAAGGCGCGTTCGGCGAGCCTAAATGGGTTCCCTATACCGGCTACCGCATCCAGTTTTATCGATACAAAGAGGTTCCGGGACAGCATGAACGAATATCGAAGGAAGACAAAAGTTCCTCGCCCTTGGCGAAGTCTCGCCGCCGCCCGGCGGCGGGCTCGCCGGTGGGTTATCGGAGGACCTCTAATGTGTTTGAGGAAAATTTAAGGAAAATGTCGAAGCATTTAAGGACGTTCAATCCGAGCAGGCCGCTGACATTGCTTTTGGGAGGCATATCAAGACAGATAACGTCGATATTTTTCAGGGTTGCCTCCCATATCTGGAAGGTTGGGATGGTTACGATAGATACATATTCAGTGCCGCTTGCAGTGAGGATCTCTATCTTCCGTCGGGATTTTGTGGGATCGCAGCCGATGCTTAGGGCGGCATCGCCTGGGATACTGGTGAGGGTGGCGCCGGTGTCTAAGGCCATGGTCAAAAACACAGGATTGCCTTTTAATCCTTTTACGGCCACATCAATGGGGATTAAGTTTAGTTTGGGATTAAGAAAATATTCAGACATGGAGGGAGAAAGCCGCGGCGTAACCTTTGGGAAGATCCTCCTGCGAATAGCTGACAAAAACAGGATATTGGGAAGTGTATCTGGAAATTTCTTTATAAATAACCGCTCGGTCAGGATTGTGATCGAGAAGAGAACCGGTCGCGGGTTTGGAATTTTTGACCTCTTGAACCCGGATCAAAAGCCACTCGTTTTTAAATCTCTTTTTGATATTTTCAATTTTCTCTATTTTCATTCTATCTACCCCCTGTACCCTCAAAGAGATAGTACTACACTCTTCAAGAGAATTCAACATGAAATCTTCCTTCCATCATCGGTTTATGGCCCATGGTCCGTAGTCTATGCTCTGCCGTGGATGCAGGCTACCGCCTCTTCGCCGGCGGAGCAAAAGCCATCCTCGTGGAAATTAAACATCGCGCCCTTCTTATTTTTCATTCCCTCAAAGTTAAAATATAAATTACGTCCGGTCATGGGCGGGGTCACTAAAATCGCCATGGCCGCATTCATTTTAGATGTCGCTGCAAAGATTCTTGTTAATCTCATGTTGCCTTTTTCCGCAGACAATGAGTTAGGCGCTTTTGTAAATATCTTTGCGGTTAAAAAGATCGGGTTTGGCGAGCTGATATTAATACCGCTGTTTTTCTTCATAGTCATAAAACTACAGACGAAAGGATTCGTGAATTATATCCCGTGGACATTGAAATGGGCTATAGGTATTAATTTTGGCGCTGCTACAAGCGCATATTTAGAAAGGCTATGCCGCGGCGGAGAAACATACTGGTTTTTCAATAACCACACGGGGGCCATGAGTCTGTGGGGGGTAGGCCGGTATATAAGCTATGCCTTAGTAGGTATATTTGCTGTTACTGTATTGCTTAACGCGAAGGCCGGTTATCGGCTGGCGCTTGATTTCAAGTCGGAAATGAGATTTTATAGAAACGCTGCGCGAGTTTTTGTCCAGAAGATAAAAGAGCGATTAAAGAGAAAGTCAGCGCGCATAGAGCAAGCAAAGACAAAAAAACCAGAGAAAAAAGACAACCCTGATTCCGGCGGCCGCAGATCCTCGCCGGTCGTGGCGCGGTTGTCCGCCTTGGCCTCCTCTGTGTTTTTCCGGTCATCAAAAATCTATCGCCTCAGCCTGGCGGCGCGGCTGTGGCGCATCTCTTCAAGGGCGTTAGAAAACATCCTGAAATTTTACGATCCCTTCACGAGAGAGCACGTCGCGGGTTTGACGGAGCTGGCGGGCGTGGCTGCCGGGGCCTGGGACCTGGATTATGCCGGGGCCAGGCTCCTGAGGCTGGCGGCGCAACTCCACGACCTCGGTAAAGATATCAACGATTATTATTATTGCATCGTCACCCTGCCGAAAAAGTTGGATGCCGCGGATCCCGACTTAAAGAGGCTCAAAAACGATCATCCTTCTCACTCGGTGAAGTTTTTAAAGGCGGAGGGCATGGATGTTCCCGTCGAGCTCCAGCTTATTATCCGCTACCATCATGACGTGGGGTCGCTTTTGGCAGATAAGGCTTATCAGAATTTGCCGGATCACGGCAAGGCGATGGTGCGCGTCACGACGGAGCGGCTTCAGATTCTTGACTCGATTGGCGGATATTCGGAGGTTTTCAGGCCATCGAACTGGTTCGACCATATCGCGCTGAACAAGGACGCGATTATAAACGGCATCAAAGCCAGGTACGGACGGGAATTTAAAATCGATGTGGATGCCCTGGTTGAAAAATTACTGGCCCATCACGAGGCCCTGGTCATCTTAAGGGGCAATACCCGCCACCAGCCTGCCCTGATCGGCGGATTCATCAAAAGCTGGACGGAAGAACCGCATCGTTACCACGTGAATCCTTTTGAGTCGCTGAAGGATCAGATCGCCTCCCTGCGCCATGAAAAAGACTTATCCGGCATCAAGCATGTCCTCACGGCCTTGGTCCAGCCTGAGTTTGACGAGGCCGTCAGAGGCGACGCGGCGACGGAGGTCCTCTCCGGCATCGGCCAGGCATTCCTTGACAATCCTTTCATCAATCTCTTCGTCAGGGGACACCTTGATCATATGTCTGTCCGTCATACGGATTCCCTTTTCATCAAGGCGTTCAGGCGGCGCGCCGCTGAGGATGCCGCATTTTTGCTGCAGACTTCCTTCAACAGGGTCAGCTCGCCGGTAAAAGAAAGTTTACGCTTAAATACTAAGATTGATCGAACAAAAAGGCTTGAGGAAATATTGGTTCAATTTGGTTTCCCGCGGGAGGTAATCCCTGCGATCATTCGAAAGGCATGGCGGCAAATACCCAGGCAGAAGGCGCTGGATACGCTGGAAAAACTTGCCAGGCAGGCGCAAAAACGCGGCGTTGAAATAAGCATCGATGAGTTATCGGACATGATGATTAAATCCAAAAGGTTAGGGGGGAGAATTATCGGCTTATTGGCTCAATGGGTCAAAGCGCATAGAGATACGACGCTGCAATGGAACGGCATGAGCGAACGTGTGTGGTTGTTCTCAAAGGATTTCCAAAGGTATCAGCGCAGAGATTTTCTTGAATATGTATTAGGAGATGCCTATGACCTGGCCGTCAAGGACTACGCAGAACAAAATGGGTTGCGATTAAGAGATGCAGCCGCGGAACTTTCCAACAATGCGGCATGGGAGATTATGATTGCCTATCGCTATTTGCGGGATGGACGCGACGGACGGTCATTAGAAGAAATTTTGGATGCGTCGGACATCGAATATTTGAATGCTTGGCAACTCAAGCAGGGGTTACGATGGCTGGAGTTGAAAGGGCTCCCCGTGCGACGCCTGGCCGACCGTTGGATGGTCAATGGCATAGCGCGTCAGGAATATTTCAGCATTGAAAAAGGATGGCCGAGGGCGTTGAGAAATCGATGGATGCGTATTCGCGGCAAGGAATCTCCCGGATTTACGGCGATGAGGATTCTTTTCATCAAGCGAGCCCATAAATTCAGCTGGGGCCAGATGGGAGGCGTTCCTGGTGTTTCAGGAAATACCATAAGGAGCCGCGTTTATGACTGGAAGAATGGGGTTCAACCAAGAGAACTGGAGATTGAAGAGTTTGGTCAAATGCTGGGGATAGAGCCTGTCCTTTTAACAAAAGGCCATGCGCGTGCGGAGATCGAACCGATTATCTTTAAGCGGGTACGAAGGTCAAGCAGGGCAGAAAGAATCAAAGAATTAAGGCATTTAGCGGGATTAAGCCGGGGAACGGCTGCGGTTTTAGCATCCATCGACAGGCAGGCGCTGCAACGCTTGGAAGAAAATGAATCGGGAGTTTTAGCTGATCCGGCCGCCTGGCCAAGACTGGCTCATGCTTTGGATGTCGATGTATTTTTCCTGCTGACGGGCAGCGAAAGAGGAAAAGCACGGTCGATACGTCCGATGGGCAAGCGCATAGCATTATTGCGTTTGTCAAAAGGATGGACTCAATCCAGGCTGGCTAAAGAACTTTCGCTTTCCATTAGGCCTATAAGAGATTGGGAAGTCGAGAACAAGATCCCGCCTGCTCAATATCATGATCGATTAGCAGAGAAGCTGAACGTCTCCAAGGATGCTTTTGGACCTGAAGTAGACGAAAAGCTGCCCTCTACGGGAAGACCTTCTCAAATTGATAAAAATTTGCTGGCAGAATTAATGAAGCAAAACGCATCGGCAACGGAAATGGCCAGGGTGTTAAAAATATCCATTTCGCGCGCTTATTATTACCGAAAGGAACATAAATCGAAGGGATCAAAAACCAACAGTGTGGCCAGTTCACCCCTTTTGGGCGCCGGGAATTCAAGGCCGCGGGGACGCAAAGAAGATATCTCTTCTTCACCGGTGAAGCCTGCTGTGGCGCCAAGGCATCCTACGGCAGGGCAGGAGAGGTTTGCGCTGAACATTCCATTTGCCGACACCTTGGGCGACGATGCAAGGTTCCTGCCCCTGTGGATAAACGGCCTGGTGCAATCCGGGGTTCTTGCCAAGGGGTTGACTGTTTTGCATTTTGACCCGGCGCCTGACCGCGGCCTCTATGACTGGGGTGCCCCCATCAGCCGGGGGAGGGTGATCGGTGATGAGACATGGATATCCTCGCCGGAGGATGCTCAGAACCGGCTTTATCTCTTGTCTCAGAAAGAAAGTAATGCCGCGGGGCAGGGCGCGATCGCGCGTTTCAATTTTAACTTTTTCACGGATAACGGCCGGGCATCGGCGAAGGAGACCAGAAGAAGAATAGACCGGACGGTTAAGGTTTTAAGGACGTCCGGCATCGTCCTTCGCGCCGTTAAGTTCACAAGGCCGATGAGGGATCTCAAAGGGCTGCCTTTTGGCCACGAGGATCATCCCCAACACGAGGCGCTTGGCCGGTATTTGATGAAAAATCTGGCTGCCTTGACCTCCGGCACAAAACGGCCCGCGGCCAGCTCGCCTTTGGTCCGCGCCGAGGATCCGCCGTCGCTTGGGGAATTCAGGAAGGGGTTTGAAAAGGAGCGCGGGGCCTTCGGCGCCTGGAGGAACGAGACGGCCCGCCGGGCGCAAGAGAACGGCCGGGTTTTTGATCCCTTTGTCCGGTTCGGGGATTTCTTTGCCGCGCTGATTTTTATCGAGCAGAGGGGATATTTCCTGTTCGACGCCAAGGATGCCGAAGGGTTATTCGCGGATATGACCGCCGGCGCTGACAAAGAAAAATATGAGGCGTCTTGGGAACGGCTCCTGGCGCTGAACTACGCCTTTGTCGATGCCGTGGCCCGCCTGGAATCGCGGATGCTCCATCTGTCGCCGCTCTCTTTCAAGGACAAGGTTGTTGTGAGGCATGACAGGCGGGAGGCCGGCAGGCGCTCGTGGGAGGAGACATTGCGCGGCTTCGGATTGTTTCAGGTGATGAATTCGGCTTATTGGCTTAAGCGCGATCCGCTTCTTGATAGGGCAGAAATAGAACAAGATGCGGCTAAATTTATGACCCGTGTCTTATCAAGATTTTTGCGCGTGGGTTATTTCAAGATGCCGCGGAAGGATTTTAAAGGTTATCCGCAGGGAATCGGCAGGGTCATCCAGAAGATGGCCGAGGCGACGCTCGGCATCCTTTGGGGGTATATAAAAGTCGGCGTTAAGGCGTTTGACGT
Source organism: uncultured Planctomycetales bacterium (assembly GCA_964364455.1). GTDB lineage: Bacteria > Omnitrophota > Gorgyraeia > Zapsychrales > Zapsychraceae > UBA10015. Next base: position 11,069 of record CAYIMR010000002.1, read on the forward strand.
CAAAGGCGATGTTATCACCCTCTTTTTGTCCTTGGCCGTTTTCGAGGCGCTGATGTCTCTCGATCAGGATGATTCGACTCCGCTCGCCATAAAAGACGCCGTCAGGAACGCGGGTTCCAGGATCGTCATGGAGAAGATGATGGGCCACTGGCTTGACCGTCACGATGAGGTTATCAAGGCCATGGCCGGGAAAATCAAGACTTTCTCCGAACGGCCGTTGCGCGACGGGGATGCGGTTGCGATGAGCATCAGGCTTTCAGCCGGGCTTACGGGTTATTTCCTTTCGCTGCGGCTGCGCCTCTTGGATGATGCCGGAGAAGGCAGCGGCGACACAGTTCCCGCCTCCTCGCCGGTAAATGACGCGGCAAGAATAAATGGAATAATAGAGAACATGCCCCAGGCGTCCATTCCTTATCTGGTATTTATTAAGAAGGCTAAGGAGGGAATAATTGTTCCGGGCAGAAGACTGGGCGTGTTTGGCGCAATGGTCAACCCGTTAACGAATACTCACATAGAGTTGATCAATAAAGCCCGGGAAAAATTCGGGTTAAGCGAGGTCGTCATTGTTATTACTAAAGACCCGCCGTATCATCGCGAAATCGAAGCGCCGTTATACGACAGGATAAGGATGCTGGAGCTGTTTTTTGAGGGCGAGGCAGGGATTTCTATAGCCGTTGATAACAGCGGTGATTTCTTGGATATGGCGAAATTGTTAAAAGATGAATATCCCGCCGGCACAGAGCTTTATTTTATTACCGGTTTAGACACCATGGAGGCGGTGGTTAACTGGCCTCAAAGGAATCCCAAAGAATATCTGCGTGCTTTATTTGAAGGCATTCGATTTGTCGTGACCCCAAGAGGCACTCTAAGGGAGCGGAAAAAACTTAACGCGCGGATAGAGGCAAGGCTGGAAGAAGCGGACGTTAAGGATTTAGCCCATTCTCATACAAATGAGATGCCTATTGATAAGGGCAGGGGAGAGGATTCTGCTCTTGAGGTAAGAGAATTAATCCGCAGGGGAAGAAATGCGCGCGCCTATGTCCCGAAAGTCGTTTTTGATTATATGAAAGAAAACGAGCTCTATTCCGACAAGTGGACATTCGCTCAGATATTGCCTCCGGAGAATGCTACGATGGAGCAGCTCATCGCTGCGCATATCTTAGAAAAACTTCCTCCGGTAAATGGCCTGCCGCGCCTTATCGGCGCAATGGGCCCGCGCGGCGCAGGCGGCACGACCGAGGCGGAGGCCCTCGCTGGCCTCTTACGAAAACAAGGATACAGAGTACTTACAATCCCCACCCATCATTTCTTCAAACCAAAGTCAGAACGCGTCCTGGATAATATTAAGAAAATCATGAAGTTCAGCGGATACAATCCTAAATCCGTCTATATGGATGAATTTGTTGATTTTGTCGAGGATTTAAAAGCAGGGCGCAGCGTTGATATGCCTATATATGATTTTGCCCCGCATAGAAGGGTAAGACACAGAAAGGTTAACCCATTAAGATACGATTATATTATTCTTGAGGGTTTGGTCACATGGACCATTCCTGCCCTGCGTTCACTATTTGATCTAAAGATATTTATGAAAGTGGATAAGAAGCTTCAGCTCAAGCGCCTGCTGGACAGGGACATTAAGAAATATGGTTACACCGAAAAAGGGATACGCCTTTATCATCGGGTTTTGGCGCGTGAATACCAGAAGTTTTTGAAGGATAAGGTTAAATTTGCCGACATCTTGATTGAAGACAACCGTATCTATTGGGTGAACGAAAGGCTGCAGGCTGATTTTGAAGAGCAGATGAAGGCGAAGGCATCTGAGGTTGAAGACAAAGAAACACGGGAGAAAATCAAGGCCATACAGCAGGCGCCTGATGAGCGCTGGGATACGCTTATCCAACTGATGGATAAAAGCGATGATAAGATGCGCATCATTGAAGATATTAAGGAAATTGAGCGGCAAAGAGGTGTGGTTGATGTTTTGGAGATCGGCTGCGGCGGAGGCGCGATATTGGCGGGCATCTTACAGCATATTCGGGGTATTCGCCGGTTAGCCGGGACAGATTATAACGGATATCTGGTATCCAGGGTTAAAGGAAGGTTTAGTGATTATCCGCAGGTAGAGTTTTATGTGCGCGATGCCTGTCATTGGTACGACAGGGAGCGTTTTAAGGCTAAATTTGATGTCGTGATCTTAGGCTCGGTCTTTCATGAGATTGTTTCTTTTTACGGCATGGAGAAGGCAGAGGAGGTCATTAGGCTCTGCCGTTATTTCCTCAAGGCAGGAGGAATAATCATTGTCCGCGACGGGTTAAAGCCTGCAAATGGCCGGGTGATTTTTAAGGCAAAAACGGATTTTGGCAGGGGGCAACTGGTTAAATTCACGCGCGACTTTCAGCAGAGAAAGATTAATGCGTTTCATCCGCTTACCAAAGAGCGGATAAAGAATTTGGAAGCGTATTTTTACGAATACGGGAAGGGCGCTGAAGTTGAGATGTCCAGGGCCGATTTCTATGAGCTCTTGATTAAGTACATCTATACCAAATCCTATAGCTGGAAGGATGAGATGGAAGAGGGCTTCGGCGTGGTGACTGAGGCGCAATACCGCAATATATTCTCGAAGTATTTTAAGATTATTAAATTCCGGACGTACAAACTTCCCTATCTTCTTAATGAGCGCTGGATAAAAGATTTTGAAGTGACTTACGGTGATTATCCCGATAGCCACGTCTATCTGATAGCGAAAAAATCCGCCTCTTCGCCGGCGGAGGGCAGCCGCAGGATTACCCTGCCCGTCACCGGAGCGTTGGCGGATTTGATAAAGAGGCTGCGCATGCAAAAGGGATGGTCCAGAAATGCCCTGGCCCGGCGGGCGGATCTGGCCGGCAACAGCGTTATCAGCGGCATTGAAGAGAGGTATGAGGCTTTTGTGCGGCTGAGCACGCTGGAAAGACTGGCCAACGCGATGTCTGTTACCTTAGGTGAGATGCTGGCAAAAGCCGGAATCCTGCCTGATGGGCTTTGGGAAAGGCTTGATGAGGCGTTTCTTTTGTATGCCTTCGACATGGACAGCACGCTGACCGGCGATGATCTGCCTGTAAGCCCGGGGATGGCGGGAAACCTCTTCGCGCTGCGGAACATCAATCCTCCGGCGGCATTGGCCGTTATTTCGGGCGCAAGCGTGGAGAAGATTGATGAGCGTCTCATCCGTTATCTTAAACGCATTGTCAAAAAAGGCCTTTGGATTGCCGGAGACGGAGGAGGCAGGATATTTGCGCCGGATTCATCCAGAGCGGCACCGGATTATTTTATGCCTTTGGTCGAGACGGAAAAAGAGCTTGAGGTTTTGAAGGGTCGTGTTGAAGGCGCCTTGCGCAGAAGCGGGGTGGTGTCCAGCCGTGCGCAGATGTTCGGCCCTCCGCAAAAACCCGCGGCCCTGACGGTAAGAATAAACAATACCGTTCCCCGCGGTCTTTATCATTTTGCAGCCGGTCTTCGTGAAGAGTTGAAAGAGGCGGGATATAAAATTCATTCCACAAGCATGGCTGTCGAGGTCTCCAGGGTGGATAAAAAGGACGCCTTGATGTATGTGGCCCCAAAAGTGGCTGGAAGGCATGGTTTAACGGTCGGTCGGATTTTATCGCGGACACTTGCCGTCGGCGACAGCGAGATTGACATCCCGATGCTGAACCTTGTGGCTGAGGCGGGAGGCGTTGCGGTATGGGTAGGAGGAATCTATCCTCAGACGTTATCTCTGGATGTCTTTATCATGCCTCTTCATGGACCGCAGGGAACGGGGACAGTTTTGAAGACGCACATGAGCAGACTGCGTGCCGGCTGTCAGGGGGCATCCTCGCCGCTGGGATCCCGTAAATCCGGCGTGCCGTCCGAGACGCAATTACGGGAGGCCCTGGAGCACAACAACTGGGATAAGGCCGCGGCTGCGAAGGGGTTCGGGGTTTTGCCGGTCACGCTTAGCAAGTGGCTGCATAAGCGCTATCCGTCTCTTAAGAGAGAACAGTCCAGACGAAGATACGGCATTTTTATAAAGGCCATAGCAGAGGCCCAAGGGAAATTTTGGGGCAGGGAAGAGGTTGCTTATCATCTTGGCTTAAGCCTCCCGGGTCTCAGCAATGAGATCACCCTGATTGAAGAAGAATCTCCCGCCGCAGGGTCGCTTTTAGAGGACCTGCGCCGCAGGGATGATGAGAGCCTGGCGGCCGCGTATGGCCGTATCAGGAAGGAAAAAGGGGAGGGTTACATCATCCGCGTCGAGGATCTGGCCGCGGAAAGACAGAAGATGCTGGACGTAGTGACGGGGAAACTAGGAGCCGTCAAAGGGCCGTCCGACGCGCTCATCAACAGTTATGTCCATGGGGTCCACAACGGCGGGAAGAAATCCCTTATCTTTGTCCGGATGCAGGAACAGTTCATCCGGCTTCTGGAGGAGACCGGCGGCGATTTAAAGACGATGGCCCGGCGCATGCGTCTTGAAAAAGATGCCGGCGGGGACGAGGAGCCCCGGCTTGTCCTTAGCGCCGTCTCCCATATCCTTAATGGCTTTGGCATTTCTATAGAAAAGGCGGGGACAAAGGTTTCAGGGAAGAAGGAAAATCTACCGGATGATGAGCAGAAGACCGTGTTTAAGAAGATGCTTGCTGTCATGCGCACTCTCGTCTCGGGCGCGGCCCGAAAGACCCCCGAAGACATCGATCGTATCATCAGGGAGAATCCGGCCATCTTAAAAAATCCGGGCATGGCCTTCGAGGCCCTGCAGGCGGCTTCCAAGGATCGTCTCGATACCGTCTCACCGGGGATCATCCGGATGCTTCTTGAGGAATACAAGGTTCATTCCGAGGCGCTTTGGAGGGATCTGCGTCTTTACACCGGCGCTGAAAAAGAGGGCAAGCAGCATGGCTTTTACGTCCCAAGGCTGGCCTTTGGCCGGATACAGGAATTTGCCAGGGCCTATCCAAAAGATTTCCTGAAAGCCATTGACGGATGGAAGGCGGATGACGTGAAGGCGGGGATTGTCAGGGAATTTCTCGACAGCGCCGGAGGCGCCAAGCTTTATGAAATGGCCAGGGCGTCCGGCCTCTCCAGGGGTATCTCTATCGTGACAGAGCCGATAAAAGTCTCCAAGATGCCTGCCGTTGCAAAGAAGACCGAAAGCGAGGATGCTGTCCGGGCCGCGGCCGCCATCATCAAAGATATGGGGGACATGGAGGATTATGTCCACATCCGCGCGAACATGGAGAAGATGAAATCCGGTCTGCGGGCATTGGGCGAGCTCGCCCCGATCAGCCCGACGGCAAAAGGCTTTTTGACCGCTTTGGCCACCAACGGCAGTCATCCTCTCAATAAAACAGCGTCGGAAGTCCTGAGCGCCTCTGCCGTGAACGCGGACAAAAACAACCCCGCCTCCTCGCCTTTGGCGAAGCCTCGCCTTCGGCGAAGTCTCGCCGCAATACGACGGACTCGCCGCACGGCGGCGGGCTCGCCGGTGGTTTTGGGAGGGAAGAGAGAGGATGGAAGATGGAAGAGGGAAGAGGGAAGAGGAAAAGTTCGCGGATGGAAGGATGCCGGTTCCTCCTCGCCGGTCCACGGCGTACGTTATGTCTTCCGCGTTCAAGGGAAAAAATACGACATGGCAGTGGCTCTTGTGACGAATGAGGAAGCCGTGAGCGGCTACAGCCACGTTTACACCGTCAACAATGTTGCCCTGTTCAGTATGATGCAGGATCATTTGTTGCGGGAGGCGGCCTCCGGGAAGATGGGAGAAGATGCGCTGCCTCGTCTGTTGGCCTCGGCAGGGTCCATTTTTATCGGCGGCCTGGTGTATGTTTCGAACATCCAGGGACACGGCCGCGGGGAACGGGCCGGAAGCCGCGACGCAGACAATACCGGCTCTTTGATGAACATGCTGAAGAATTATCCTTTTTACGTAAAAAGAGAATATCGCGGTCTTGGATTTGGAACCATTGTCATGGCTCAGGCCGTCAGGGATATGAAAGCTGCCGGCATCAAGACATATTGTTATCCGGAAGGAACAGAAAATGTCCGCGATATCATCAATTCCACGATTGCTCTCACCCAGGGTCTGGTGGTCTCCATCGGGGAGTGGCACGGGATAAAGCGCGACCTGGAAATGAAGCACGATGAAGGAAGCATCGAGGCGTATTTAAGGGGGTTGTTCAGGGAGGAGTGGGATATCGGGAGCCTGAATCAGGAAAAGACGGAACGCCTGGTTTTGTCTTTGCTGAATGAATGTCACTACGATCTTTTTTATGCCTCCAGCCCCTTGCATGCCTCCCCGGCGTTTAAGGCCTTTGACGCGGTTGTCGTTGCCGGGATTCACAGGAGGTTCCGGGAGGCTCTGAAGGGACAGGAAAGGATCCGGAAGATTGCCGTCGGCTTTAGGAGAGGGTACGCGCAAAACAATCTGGGGCACGGCGAGATCAGAAAATTCCAGGATGCCCTCAAGGGGCTCGGCTTTGGCCTGAGCCGTGAGAGGGATGTTTATTTATTAAGCCATCTTATGCTTGAGATGCACAGGGTTGATGATGCCTTCTTCGTCGACTATAGAAAATTGGGCGTCATGCTGATGCTGGCAGTGGCCGGCATGAGGCACCCTGACGTTGAGGTCTCGCAGGATATGTTCGCCTCCATGGATTTGGCGAATGGCCTGATGTCGCTGGAGCATTTTGTCATAAATGAGAGGGGTGGGGTGCCTCGGCAGAGCCTTTTGTTCAGAGGCGTCAGGGATGACGTTAAGCTTTATTTGATCCATCCTCTCATGGAAAACAGAAAGCCGGGTCAGGGGCCGTCAGGAGAATCCCTGGACGCTTTTCTGGACGATCTTTTGTCTGCGGGGCGTTTGATGCTGGACTTAAAACCGAGATTTTATCAATCTTTGACGGGTGAACCGCCGCTCATCGCCATAGTGCCGAAATACAGTTCTTTCTTCAAGGGAGGGGCTGTTCATGACAATTCCGCCGGATTCATTGAGTCCCGGCGCGACATCAGGAGGAACATGGGGATGCATCAAGGAAGGATTCTTGATCTCGGGAAATATCCTTATCCATCTGGGAAGGTCAAGGAGTTCAGCCTGCGTCATCCCAATGATCCACGCCGCAAGACGGTTTTTGTCTCAAAGCGCATTGATCTTTTCAATGTCCGCTGCGCATTTGAAGAAATTCAAGAGGCTTCCCGTCTGGCCGCCTTGTTGAAGGAGGAGAAGACGATCGGCGTCCAGGAATTCGCCGGCGTCATTAGTCATCAAGGCAATTTTTATCTTGTGTCGGTGAAAGAAGATGCCATGAGTCTGCATGATTGGAGCGGCCGTGGAGGCCTTGATGATGATTACAGCAGGATTTTTAGGCCGCGTCTTTTGCGTTTGCTGGGGAATGATCATAAAAAGCTTCTGCCTGACCTTAAGCCCCGCAATATCTTGATATACCGGAATGCCGGAAAAATCAGGAAAATTGTGCTTATTGATTTTGAAGGATGTCGTGGACAGGTGAGTCCTTCGGTCAAGCAAAGGGCAGGGGAAAGTTCTTCACCGCTAAAAGGGATGATGAAGGGTCTTTGGGCGCCGTCCATGGCCGATATTATTCGCCGGACCATCGGAAAGACTGATCTAAATATCATTGACCTGGGGACGGGCGACGGGAGTTTTGTGGATCAATTTGGGAAGGTGTTAATCCGTCGCGGATTCACGCCCCATATCGTTGGCATTGAGAAAAATGCGGCATTGGTCGCCCGGGCAAGAGAGAAGAATATACCCGTAGAGCGGATGGATATCTCGGAGGCCGTCGAGAGATTTGGGCCAGCTTCTCAGGATATTGTTCATACGCATCCCACAGGAGAGCCTCATTTTGTCAGGGCGGGGAATGCTGTTAATGGCCGCGCGATCGAGAATATTTATGTTTATTTCCTTACGCCAGAAGAGGAAAACTTTTTGCGTCAAATAAGCGCTTTGAGGGCTCCCGGTGTCCTGGAGAGAAGTTCAGGAGAGTTTACGGGGATTGCCATTCAACAAATGTCTGAGGTTGCGGCAGGAATTGAAAGGGGGAACAGGAGTTATATTGACGGCAGGGGAAGCAAGGTTATTTTTAGTGATCCTGTGTTGATGGAAAGATTGACCGAGATTGTGGTTCAAAGAAATAAGGTGGGCACATCCTCCTCGCCGCTGGGATCCCGCGCCACCCGCGTGCCGTCTGAGGAGGAACTTCGGAAGATTTTTGAGCAAAATAGGTGGCATAAGGCGGCTATCGCGAAGCATTTCCGGGTTACCGGCGCGACGATCGCCAAATGGCTGAACCGCTACCCCTCTCTTAAGCGCGATCAGATCAGGGAAAGAGAAGGGAAGGACTACGTCATCCGCGTCGAGGATCTGGCCGCGGAAAGACAAAAAATGGTGGATGAGCTGACGCATGAACCCGGCGCTGTCCAAGGGCCGTCTGTTGATCTCATCAGTAGTTATATCCATCGCTTTCTGCGTGGCGGCAGGAAGTCTCTTATTTACGCGCGGATGCAGGAGCAGTTTGTCCGGCTTCCGCAAAATTACAACGATATCATCGTCCGCCATCCCCGTTTAGCCTTCGAGGCCCTGCAGGCGGCCCGGCAGGGAAACATTAATTTCCAACAGGACGACCATGTCTTAGAGGTTATCTTCGATGCTTATAAGAACAAACAGGATGCCCTCTTGGAGGATCTGCGCATTTACACGGGGCTTTTGGATGTCAGGAAAAGGCATCGTTTAGGTGCGGTTCGTTTGGCCTTCGGCAGGATACAGGCGTTTGTGACTTTCCGTCCCGGAGTTTTTGTTCAACAGATCAATGCTCTGAGGAGCGGATCAGACGGGGAGAAAGGGGCGGTTGAGGGATTTTTTAAGACCGACGGAGGCTCTGCGATTTATAGGAAGGCGGCGGACAGGGCGCCGGCCCGGACAAAGGGCAGTCCTTATGTGACCGGCACCGGCACTATCAAGAAAGCTGCGAAGGAGCCGGTTGTTGAAAACAGGATGGAAGACTCCGAAATCAAACGGCAGGTGGACGCCCTCCTGAAACAATTGGGAGACCTGGAGGATTACGCCGGCATCCGGGGCCGCATGGAAGAAGTCAAGTCCATCCTGAGAAAGTTAGCCGGATTCTATAAAACCAGTCCAAGGGCAAGAAGCCTTTTTGTCGGCCTTTCCACAAACCCCAGTCATCCTCTCCATGGAGCGGTAAATAAGATTTTAAAGGACAGTGATCCATCCCGCGTCTCAAGTCCCCTCACTTACAATGATGAGACCTTGGTCCGTGTCCTCAAGCAGTTGAAAGGCGACTTCAGCCGTGGCGATGTCCACCAGGCGCAAAAGCGATACCATCGCGTCGTCAAGGATAAGGATTTCGACCCTATTTCTCTTGATCTCAAGGCTGCCTTCCTGATTGACGCAGGTCTTGTTTTCTACGACTACGGAATTTTTGAAACGGCAAAGGAAATCTGGCAGGGGGCCAAGGAGGCCGCCGCGGCCAACGGCAACCCCGATTTGATTCTTCTCGTAAAGATCAATTATGCCTATGTCTTGACGCAGTTGGCCATAAAGGATCCGGATTACCGCAGGGCCGAAGAGATTGTCCGTGAGGCGCTCAAAACTGCGCCTGAGGATATGACTCTTAACGCCTTCTTAGGCAAGATTTATTTGGATACGGGAAGATTTGAGGAAGCTGTTGGGCAATTCACGATCCTGCTGGGCCGCGCTGATCTTCATGGTGACCAGAGGGCAAGGGTGCTCTTTAACCGCGGTTTGGCCTTTGGGTATCAGCAAAAATTTGGGCTGGCAAAAACTGATCTCGAAGAGGCGCTTCGTCTGCGGCCGGATTACGGCCAGGCACACGCCGCGCTGGAAGAGGTTCTGGAGCATCTTCAGCCGGGCGCCGGAAACGGCATCATTGAGGCCGCCGGAGAACAGGCGTTTTCCTCAACGGACTTGATGCCGGCCACTGAGGTGACTGCATTAATCAATCAGGAGCCTGCCCTGGCCGGCAGGAAGGAGGAGACAGCCAGGGAGAAGACAGCCGCGGCCGAAAATGTTGTTGAGACTAAGCCTGTGGTTTCTGTGGATTCTGAAGAGGGGCTGCGGGCTGTTCTTGCCCAGAAGTATTCTGCGGACACGGTGGCATTCGTTGTCTCCAAGATAATGGAGTGGCAGAAGAAAGGTGTTTTGCGCGAGAGCCGCCTGCCGCTTAATCTTTTGGCAGGGTATTTGGCTGAGCTGGTTCAATTTAATCTGCTCCGGGGGGATGACGAGTGGCTCTTTGGCCTGGGTGGATCTCAGACCCCCATGCGCTTGGCCTTCAGGGAAGAGGCTGTCGCGTCTTTTGCCTTTGACGTCCATGGGAGTCATTTCATCTGGAAAGATGTTCTTGTCCTTGTCAAAGGATTCATCAATTTTAATAAGGAGACACGTAAGCTGACAAGCATCGGCTGGCTGCGCATAACGCAGTTCAAGAGAAAGTGGCCGGACGGCATCTATGCCACCGCCGGCGAGAGGATTATCAGGGAGTTTCATCTTAAAGACGAGGAGGCCTTGATAGATCTTTTGGTGCGCGCGGCGCAAGAGGGATTTGAGGTGGTTTACGAGGATAAACCGTATGTGAATTATTTTCTCCTGCCTGCCGTCCAGGAGGGGAGGCAGAGTGTTGTCATGGTCAATGTCGATAAGCGCGGCAGGATGGTCGATGCCCTGTTGATGAGCTATGACGCCTACCAAAGGAATATGTTTGCCCGTTATGCCGGGGCCGAAAACATGAAGGTGGGAGCGGATGTGATGAGAAGGATGCGCGTGGCCTTTGAGAAATTCAACAACATCGTCTTTTATGACCGTCAGGAGAAAGAATTCTACACCTTGATGCCCGGACAGCCGAAGGTCTTTGTTTGGGATATTGAGTTCAAGGAGAAGCAGTTGATTCAAGAAAATGCCGATGTGACGTTTAAGGAGTTCCAGGCCGACCCGGATCGTTTCGCCGAGGTCACCATAACCGATGAAGGCGTGAAGTTCGACGAGGATCTTGTGGCGGCGGATTTGCCGGAAATAGACATCCCGGATCTGCAGGCAACAGGCGGGGGCAGGAAAGGATCCCCCGGCGCCTCATCGCCGCTTTGGGGGGGATTCTCCGCCCTGGTTTCCGTCGCGGGCTCCCGCGTCTTGTCCCGGATTTATAGGGTCGCCTGGATTTACAAGGCTGTCCTGGCGTGGCGGCTGTGGCGCATTACCCGAAAAAAGCTGGAGACCGTCCTGAAATTCTACGACCCCTTCACGAAAGAGCACGCCATGGGCCTCGCGGAGATGGCCGTCGTGGCCGCGAAGGTCTGGGGTTTAAATTATGTCGAGGCCAGACTTCTGAAGCTGGCGGCGCAGCTTCATGATTTAGGCAAGGACATCAACGATTATTACTACTGCATTGTCACCCTGCCGGCGCATCTTGGTCCGAACGACCCGGATCTGTCGAGGCTCAAAGTCGAGCATGCCTTTCAATCGGAGAATCTTTTAGACAGGGAGGGCTTTGACGCGCCCATTGAACTCCGCCTGGTGATCCGTAATCATCATTATTTGAGACTGATCTTTGGTGATGAGGATTATAAGGGTCTTTCGATTCATGGACAGCAGATCGTGCGGCGAACCTTAGAGAGGTTGATGATTCTGGACTGGCTCGGCGGATACACGGAGATTTTCCGGCCGTCGAACTGGTTTGATCATATCGCGCTGAATAAAGAGGCGATCGTTGCCGGCATCAAAGCCAGATACGGCCGGGAATTTAAAATCGATGTGGATGTCCTGGTTGAAAAATTACTGGCCCATCACGAGGTCCTGGTCATCTTACGGGGCAACATGCGGCATCATCCTCCATTGATCGGTAGATTCATCAAGAGCTGGACAGAGGAACCCCATCGTTATCGTCAGAGAAATCCTTTTGAGGCGCTCCTAGGCCAGATTGCTTCCCTGCGGTTTGAGAAAGACCACGCAGGCATAAGGCATTTTTTGACGGCTGTGGTTCAGCCTGAGTTTGACGAGGCGGTCAGGGGAGACGCGGCGACGGAGGTTCTCTCCGGCATCGCGCAGGCCTTCCTTGACAATCCCTCCATCCATCTTTTCGTCAAGGGCTATCTTAAGGAGGCATCCCGCCGCCATCCGGATTCCCTTTTCATCCGCGCCTTTAAGAGGCGCATCGCTGAGGCGTCCGCGCAAGAATCGTCGCAGAAAAACAACCGGTCCGGCGGACAGGGGAAGCGCGAGGCTGTCGTGCCCGATCATTCCCGAAGGCTCAAGAAACTGACAACAGAGGCGAAGGGTCTCCGGAACAAACTCAACAAGCTGGATGCCGTTATCCGTTCTCTGGTGGAGAGGCTGAAGCGGACCGAGGAAGAAAAGGCAAAGATAGAAGCTGACATCCAGGAGTTAAAAAAGAGGCTCCAGAGGGAATTGGACAGCGCCAAGGTCAAGGAGCATTTTGCCGCCGGTCTTATTAAAGTCAGCCTCCGGTATCAGCGTTCCCGCCTTCGTGCCCTCCAAAACACCCTCCAGGACATCAGGTCTGAGAAAGACAAGAACGAGAAATTCCAAACAGAAATCCAGCGCCGGTTTGAAGACATCGAGCAGGAGATGACAGGGATAACCAGCCGGCTTAAACCCGCAGACGGGAAATCCGGAGGAGATCATGTTTCCTCTCCGGTCTCCGGGCGGAGCTGCGGGAAGACGCTGCGTCGAGGCATGACCTCGTTGTTTCGCCTGCGTCCGGTATGGTATATCAAGCGGGTCTTATCAGGGGTCAATTGGTTCCTTCACCCGTCGTTTCCGCGAAGACAGTCAAGGTATGATGCCGTATTTTCGAAGATGCGCCGTTTTGCTCTTAAGCATAAAGAGATCACCGAGCGCGATCTTATCCGCTGGCACGACGAGATTTTAGATCCCGGTGAGGTGCTCTGGAACGTGATCAATGTCTGCATACATAACCCGGTTCCTTTCTTGATTGTTTCCCGGGAGGATTATTACGGATACCGTAAAAAATATTTCAGCGTCTCCAATATGACGCATCCGGAGCCATCCGCGGTGCCGTCGGCCATGAAAGAATATGCGCGGTGGCTGAATGATGAACTGAGACGCCTGCGCCGCATCAAGGGACCAATCGCAAAAGAGCGGGAGGCGATTCTTGCCGCGGCTGAAGCGCATCATCGCATGATTGTCATTCACCCCTTTGCCGACGGCAACGGCCGCATGGCGCGCCTTCTGGCCAATCATATTCTTATTTTCAATGACGCCGGATCGTTCACGCTGACGGAACAAAATGACGCGGGTTATCGCGGGACGGTCGTATGGAACGACAGTGTGGATCTGGCCATGTGGATTGAGGTTAACCGTTCGCGGGAGAAGCCGCGAGGAAAACAGTCCGCCGCCGGGCATGCCGCCCGCTTGCCGGACGGGAAGGGCAAGGCGGGAATGAGGGACGGTCGTCCATCATCCATCGTCTCTCATCCATCGTTGAGAGTTTCCTCCTCGCCCCTTTTCATGTTAAGCCCGTTGTGGGGGATGGTTCTGAAGGTGTTCAGGCCGTCTCTGGCCAGGATTATCCGTCGGGAGATCGGCCGGCGGGAATTGCGTGTCCTGGAGATCGGTCCGGGCCGCAGCCGGTTTGCCTATCGGCTGTGGAAAGGGTTGACCCGGCGGGGATTTACCGTTCATTACGTCGGGGTGGATAAAAGCGCCGGGGCCGTGAAAAAGGCCGGGGAAGCCGTCGGGAAGGCACGGGCGAGAACCGGAAGGGAGATGGATATCCGTTACGTGGAGGCGGACATGACGAGTGTCCGCGCGGTTCTTGATGCCCCGGGCGGCGCCGCTCGTTTGCGGAAAGATTACGGCCTCAGGCGGCGTTCCTATGACCTTGTTTTTATCAACGCGCCGCATTCTGTCCGTGATCCCCTCATGATCGCCGTGGAGATGATGAAGGGGGACGGGATGATTTTCATTAGATTTTTTAAGAGGAGTGAAGATGTTCAGATCAGGGAGTTGTACAGGATATCCGGGCTGGGGAATATCATGGGCCTGCGGATGAGATGGCTGGGTTATATCCCGCGAGGTTTCCCGAATCCCGCCGGTCTCAACGAGACGCCGAAAGGTTATCCCGTGATGGTCGGGAAAGAAAGCAAACAGGCGTATCCGTGGACCGGGCCGCGTCTTTCGGCAGGCAGGCGTTCACAAAGGCAGGCCTCCTCGCCTCTCGGCTCGTTCAGCCTGAGCGAAGTCGAAGGCCTTCGCTTGCGAGGGACTTCGTCGTCCCATCAAAGGCGGAGTTCCTCGCCGTTGGGAAATATTGAAGGCATCCACGCCATGTTTGCTCAGTTGTTTGATGCTGCGGATTATTCGCGGCGCAGCTGGTATTTGTTCCTGTCCACGATGATGAGAGATTTCTTTATTTCGGCGGGTTTGAGTTCTTTGAGCAGCCGCATGAGGATTGTGTGGACGTCGTCTATGTTGAAACCGGCATCTCGCAGAAGCATGGCCGTTTCTCCGAGAACGCATTCGTCAATCAGAAGTTTCATTTTATCCGGCTTTTATCTCTTCGAAGAAATGGACTTCTTCATTTTGAACAAGCTGGCTGGCGTAGGCAATGCAGGCGTAGACGTCCTGGATGGTTATTTGCGGAAAATATCTTTCGCCTGTAATCTCTTCGGGCCTTATTCCGGCCGAGAGCAAATCCAGTATTTGCGATACCATGATGCGGTGGCCTTTAATGCATGGCCGGCCGTGGCATATCTGGTGATTGATCGAGATTCTTTTAAAATAGTTTTTCATTTCATCGCCTCGTTGCCGCAGAACCATAACATATTTTTTATTTTGTGTCAAGCCGCTGTTTCCTCGCCGTTGCGCCCGAACGCCCATAAGGCGGCGGGGCATGACGAATTCGGCGCGGCTCTGAAGAGGCTCATTGGTGATTTTATCGCCGGAGACAAGGTTGTCTCCTCACTGGTGACGAGGCCTTGTCTCAACAAAAAGGCCTCGTCGATGAAGAAAGTTAAAAAGGGCGCAAGCCAGGGAGGGAAGGTGTCTGTTCCCGGCTTTTTCCGTGAAGCGAGAAAAGCGCTAGAGATGCTTGGGGGAAGGCTCAGCCTACCGGGGATACGCCATTCGATAATCCATCAATCGGCTCCGGCCAATCACGGACAGATGGTAAAGAGGATAAGGCCGGGCCGGGTCAACAGAGTCAGGCAAAAGCAAGACATAAAATTCATATTAGCGTCCTTCTTTAAAAAGAGATATGTCAGGAGGCTTCAGGTGCCGGAAGGAAGCCGTCTCTATTTTACGGGCACGCCGCTGTCTCCCATCGCGTCTGTCTTTGCCGTCAGGCTCGCGGATGACCTGTTTTTCCTGGAGATATTGCAGATGCGCGCGGGGCACGGGGAAGATTTGAAAAAGGTCATGGGAAAATTCGTCAGGGAGCAGGACGGGCATCATTCCATTGTCGCGGTTTGGAAAGAGTTAAAAGCGGCCGATGAGACCCAGGATGAAATCCAGGCGGACATCAGTATGTTTCTGCAGCAATCGGGCTTTTTGCCGGTTGACGGGAAAGGCGCGGCGCGGTATTCCCTGGCGCATGAAAAGGCGCATCGCGCCGGGTTGCCTGCCTCTTATCGGATGGCAGACAGTCGCCAGGGAACATTGGCTTCTCTAAAGTCGCGGGGCGGCAGCCGAGTTTCCCTCAGGACGAAGAGGGAAAGAGCCGATGCCGTCAGTCCTCCGACAGGCCCGGGCCGCCGGTCTTCGGCCTCCAGCCCTGTCTCTGCGCCGAATCGCCTGGATGTGGCCAAGATTAAAGAGCTCTACGATGATATTCGCGTAAACGATCTTGTCACAGCTCGGGACATTCTTAAGGATACCGGTACAAACAGCTTCGTCAGAGTTAAAGATACTGTAGTTGATATCGTGGATTTTATCAATGAGATGAATGACGCGGCGTTTGAGAATCTGGAAGCCCTGGCTGAGGCCAATATTTTTGTGGCTTTGGCCTGCGCGCAGTGGCTGCGCCTGGAGCCGGAGGCGGCTTATTTCTTGGATCAGCAGATACGGCAGTATCGTTTCAGGGCGGAGCTTGTTTTTGAAATCCTGGGTTTTAGCGTCGACAAAGTCAGCATGGGCTTCCTTTTGCTTCACAGGAAACCTGAGACGGGCGCCCTGGATGGTCTCCCATCGAGCGAAGGTGAAAACCCGGAGAATCCTACAATTGATCCATCCGATTTACACCAGATCCTTGGAGAGGAGGCTTTTCGCCTCTCAAAAGAGGATATGGAGTCAATTAAACCTTATTTTATGCCCTCCCAAGACAATTATTTTGAGATTCTCAAGGAAAGACTCTCCGGCGTGATTTTGTTTGCCAAACAAGGATGGCTTCCCTGGCAGGGACACAAGGTCAGGCTTGTGTTTAAATTCTTCTCCCCCGAGGTTGTCGGGGCCGTGACGAATGAGGCAGGTCTTACGGATATCACACAGCGTCTGCTCAATATCATTTATCCCGGCGAGTCCCTAGATGCGCATGGGCCGTCCCGTGGGCCGGCTGCCTCTTCGCCGGTGGAAGGTAACGAAGAAAATGCCGGCAGTCAATTTTATCGGGTTCAGACGTTGTGGGAGATGCGCAAGGCCGTTGTGTATCGATCGATGAATCCGCAGGAGATGAACCGGTTCAAGACCTGGTTAGGGGCCGAAGGCCGGAAGAGAACAAGAGGCTGGAACGCCGGCGCTGTGCTGGATTGGATAGAGGGCATGTCCCGTGTCACCGATGTGATTATGCGTCCTGTTTCTGCCGAAGGCCTCGCTTTGGAGAGGCGGGTCGCAGGGCTTAAGTTTTACGCCGCAAGATTGATGACGCGGCGAGGCATGCTGCGGGAGACCTTTGATATTTTCGAAGTTGCAGGCGGGATGGCAGGCTACGGTCAAAGTGATTTCAGCGAAGGCGGTCATCGGCTTGTGGATCTGACATTTCGGATATGGCCGGAGTTTAGAGGAGGTCATATCGCTAAGGAGGCGTTTCTTTTGCGATTGAGATTTTTGTTTGCGGTATTCGGATTTCAGGTCTTTGCGATTCAGCATGACCAGATTTTCAGTCCGCATGGAGACGCCCAAAAGAGAGCGCTTTTTTATCTCAGGCGCGGTTTTCTGCCAAGCACGCCGCGGGCGCGTCTTTTGGCACAGCGGTATATGTCAGGCATGAGCCGGGGCAGCCTCTTGCCCTCTCAGGAGATCCATGAATTCCCGATGGCTCTCAGGAAGGAACGGCCGTCATGGATTTTAGATACGCGAGAATCTTCCTCGCCGTTTGAGCTTTCCCGCAGGGAATTCTTGAGGAAGGCTGGTGTTGCGGCCATCGCGGCCCTGCCATCCCTCGCAACCATTGCGTGCGGCATTGCCGCGCGTCAAATAGCGCAGGATAAAATAAGAGACGCTCGTTTCTATTTCGATCTAGGGTTGTCGCTTTACCGGCAGGGAGACGTTCCAGGGGCCATAGCCGTTTTCACAAAAGCCCTTGAACTTGATCCGGGATGGGCCGCGGCCTATTTTATGCGGGGCGCCGGCTATTATCGTTTAAATCAGTTCTTATGGGCCATCGTGGATTTAAGAAGAGGGATAGGTGAAGGCGAAAAAGCATGGCAGATTTATTCGGCAATCAAGGCGGCTTATCAGTCAGGAACGAATGAGCCGATTCGTTTTGCTTCAGCGAATTATCAAGCAGGGGTCGATTCATTTTTAGAGTATCTCAAATCCGGTTCCATAGCAAAAGCGGCCCAGGAGTGGAATCAAATAACCCGGGGATACCGTTCCCAAAGCGGCCTGCCTGTTCCTCAGACCCCTGTGGTCGGAATCATTATGGATACGGGGATCAACCCTGATGTTGTGAGAGGCAGGGTCTGGGTCGCTGAAAAACCGAGTGCGGGCTCCTGGCATGGAACCCGCGTTGCCAGGATATTCCACGAGCTCGCGCCCGGTGTCCAGATCTACTCTTTGAGAACGGGAGACGATTCTCTCATCAGTGAGGACAAGGTTTCCGCATCTCTTATGAAGGTTGCGGCTTTTATGGAAGAGAATCCCGGGGTCAAGGTTGTCGTCAATATATCCACGGCTTTTAAGGCAGGCTTTCTCCTTCAGGAAAATATGTTTGTGGACGCGCTGTTTTTCAGGTTGATCCACGAAAGAGGCGGGGTTGTCGTCGTCAGCGCCGGAAATGATAACCTTCCCTTCCCGAATCATCCTTCTGTTTATCCTTGGACTGTTTCCGTTGCCGCCCTGGATAGAACAGGGAGAAAAGCGAGAGACTCCAATTATGGACATTGCGTTGATTTGGCGGCCCCGGGGTGGGCCGAAGGCGGCAGAGAAGGCGCCTCATTTGCCGTCTCTCGTGTTTCAGGATTGATTGCGCAGATGACGATGAGCAATCCCCTGCTCACGCCTCAGCAGGCGTATCGGATTGTCGAAGACACAAGCAAGCCCATCCTTGATGAATATTACAGGAAGGGCTGGTTAGGCAAAGGGGTGATAAATCCTCGAGACGCGTTGAGAAAGGCCAGGGCGTTTAAGAAGTTTTCTGTCCTTGATCCTTTGGGGAAGGCCGGACGCCGATCCGGCGCCTCCTCGCCGGTGGTTCCGAACGCGTCTAAAACAGGTCTTTTTAAGTCAAGTGCAAGAAATATTTTGGGGAAGATTTATGATGTTGTCCAATATGTTCTTTTAAAAATTGGAATCCGAAATAAAGGGACCACTGAATCTTTTGTTGCTGGAACGCCTGTAGGAAGCCTTCAGTTCAATTTTTTAAATTTGAAAGAATATTCAAATGATGATGAGAAACTTGTTTTGGAATATGAAAAAGCTTATTTGGCTTCTATCGTCGAACAATTAGTATTACAGGAAGAAGGTCGCGGGGCAGTGCCAGAAACTAGAAAAGTTTTTGTTGAGAACTTGGCCGATACAGGTGCCAGTCGAGTATTTTTCGTTAAATGGGGCAAGAAGGGATACGTTATCAAACGATCGGGGTTTTCCTTTTATAATCATTATATTGACAACCAATGGGATATTTTGCAGCGATTGAACTCCGATAGAAGTCATCCGGATATCGCTCAGCCCATTATGAGAGGGTTCGGTTCTATAACGTGGCCTTCCTTGGGGACACGGAAGATTTCTTATTTGGTAACGAACTATTTTGAGGGGAGAGATTTGTACCAACAAATAGATAGAAAAGGCAATTTTACTGATAAGAAAACGATTGATTTCGGACTTAAACTTGCAAAATTAGTAAATTTTATACATAAGCGAGACGTTGTCATTCGAGAGTTAAAACCCGATAATTTAATGATCAGAAAAGATGGCACCATCGCTTTATATGATTTTAATGCTTCCATGATGCCAGATTATGATTGGGAGCAAGATCCGTATGATCTCAAGAAAACAGTACGACATCATTTTGCCGATGATGGGTGGGAATATTTTACTCGCCCTCAGGCGAGAAACAGACCAGATGAGATGTCTGACGTTTTTACTATCGGCATGGATTTATTTTTAGCTTCTACAGGAGAAATATACGGTCAAATAGAAAAAGGTGGCAAAAAGACCGGTTTAGAGGGAGTCAAAAATGGATCGTTAAGAGCGATTATAGGCCGCGCGATCGGTCCCCGCGCTACGCGGTATAAGAGCGTCAGTGAACTTATCGTTGATTTAGAAAGATTAAATTTTGGCCAGGAAAGAAGTGGAGAAGAAACGGCAATGTCCTCCTCGCCGGTCCTGGGGGTTGTGTTCGTGTCGCCGCTTTGGAAAGATGTCTTCGATCAGCATGCCGGGCCTCCCGAAAAAATTTTGGAGGGCCGGCTGAAGAATGTCGCTGTCTTCAATAAAAACGCTGACAAGGCCGTGGGTACCTATTTCCGGCATTCGTTATCGGAAGAGTCCGTCGTGATGGAACTTTTGTATGAGTTTTTCCTCAACGCGCGCCGGGGCGGCGGCAAACAAAGGGTCCATTTTGAAATATATTTTGCTCCTTTTAATGAGAAGTCCGCGCACGGTGGAGGGGTGCTGCGGGCGGTATTCCATCAGCGAACCAGCAGCGACTGGGATTGGGATAAGTTGCGGCTGATCCAAATGGGTGTCCGCCTCCGCCGACACGGATTGTCCTATATGCGGGACATCGAAGGCAGGCGTTTGAACAAAACGGCATCGCCCCGCGGCGGTTTTGGGCTGTCAAGATTTGCTGAGATAGCGCAGAATCATCCTGTTACCTTGAGGTATAGCCGCAGCGAAGAGGCCCCCTTCGCACTAGAGACGGATATTCGCATTGTTTTAACGGAAAAGGCATTTTTAAAGACAACCTCTTCTCCGCTAAAATGGGCGCAGGCCATCAGCCGCGGGAAGGCCTCGGGCCCGGCGTACTCTCACAAGCCTAAGCCCGACATCCTTCCATTCAGCCGGCGCCACATCGAGCGCTTGCGCGGCAAAAAACAGCAAAAGATATTCGTGTTCTTGTCCGGCGTATTCTCGTCGATCGAGATCTTTATGTGGACGATGCGGATCATAGGGGTTGCCCTTTCGGGGTGGGTGTCTTATTGGATGGGGGACCTTGGCCTCGGCCTGTTGGGGCTTGTGATCAGTCTGGCAGGGCTCGGCGGGATGCTGCGCTGGACCATAAGCCTCGCGGCGTTCTTTGCGGCTTACCCGCACGTACCGTCCAGGCTTTTGTACCCTTATATATTGATCCCGTTCGGCCCCGGCTATGTCTATGCCCTCTTGGTGCTTGCCATGCCGACCTATTCCTACCGGCAGTTGCTCCAGCTGAGGAACATCACCTATAAAGTGGACAACAGCATCCATTATTCCCACAGCCTGTCCGATAAGGAATATGAGCAATTCGTGAAAAATTCGTTTTACGCGGCGGAACAGATATTAAGGTACCAGGGCATGCATTTTAATAATAAAAAGAAGACGGCCCAACGGCGTTTCCGGATTCGCTCCGCTTCTTTGGAGGAGAAGTTCATCGGAGATATCCACCGGCATATCGTGGAGGGAAAACCGTTTTTATTCGTCGATTCCCGCAAACACCGCCAGGAGTTTGCGGAAAAATTAAGCAAGGAGATCGGCCCCAAATATTTCAGGCAGTTGTATTTCTTTGACATTGAGTTGTTCCAAAAGACGCAAGACGTCCAAAGCCAGAGACCGGAAGCTTTCATCCGGCATCTGATGGAGGATCCATTCGGGACGAAGGGCGAGAACGATTCCCAAGGCTCTGTTTCCTCGCCGGTCGTTGTCCCGATGACAGACATCGTCAAAGAGATCATCTCTGTCCCGACACAAACGGCATTAGTCGAACTGCATTTTGTTGACGAGGCTGCGGAGGCGCGCACCGAGGTGGTTGTTCGAGAGTTCGGCGGCTTCCTGGCGGCCGCAGGTTTCCATCATTTCAATGTCATTTCTACCGACGACGGCCTTTATTATTTGAACGTCATGGAAGGCACGCACGATGAGAACCTGATAGCGATAGCGGCACTGCAGAAGCCGCTGCCAGCCGGCATCAAAAATATCACGGAATATTTCGCGGCCGCCGGCCCCGCGATCCACTTAGGACGTCAGCACCAGGCGGTTAAAGAGAATCCTGGCGTCAGCTCGCCGGTGGCGAAGTTATCAGCCGGCGCATTGCAAAACTATTACGGCTTTTTAGAAAGATATTCTCTCAAGCATGAGGCCGGGCGTGACCTGCCTACCTTCCTGACCAGCTCTGAAAGATACGCCAAGACACTCCATGAAGCAGGACACATAAGGTTGGACAGCAAAAAAGATGTTGTTTTGGGGGTTTCTGTCATGCCAAGCCTGGAGATTATGGCGGCTGCCGGGAAGCCGGTGTTCGGCATCGCGATGGATTATGATAGCCAGGCTACGGAAATCTATCTGCCGTTGCTTGGAACCCTGACCCAGGCAACAGATACACCACAAAAGTTCCTGAAGGTCCTCCTGCAGGGGGATTTGGATGTGATCCAGCGCTCATTCCCGGCTCCCGAACGGCATAAGGCCATCTCCTTTGTGGAATACATTCGCAATAGTTTCCCTGAGCTTGAATCTTATGCCGGAGACAGAAGCCTCTGGCTGGGGTCTCAGCCGCATTTTGAAAGGATAAAGGCGCTTTGGAAAGAGGGACGGATCAAGGGCGTTGTAGGCGATTGGAGCGGTCAGGCTTTGCCTGAAATCGGCAGGTTCTTGCGGTCCAGAGACCTCGCGGTCTCCATCCTCTATGTCTCCAATATGTTTACCTATAGATCCTCTCTTGAGAAGACAAAACGGATTCTGGCCAACATGGAAACACTGCCCAAGGCAGACCATGCGGTGGTGATAAGCGCTGAGCAATTATTGGGAACTAACATCACTCAGCCATGGTCTATCTCGCATCATAGATTCTGGCAGGAGAGAGGAAAATATCATGACGGATTTTTCTCCGCGATGGAAGAATCCAGTCAATGGCTGTGGGCATTCCAGCAGGGTCATTACGAAAACGGACTTCAGTTCCTGAAACAGATTGGCAGGGGCGGTGTGATTCCAAACAGACAGTTATCCCAGCGTTATCTAAGCGACGCGCTTGGATGGCTGGGGACAAACAGCGTCGAGATGCCGCAGATGCGCTCTTTTGTGGAATCCGCCATTCGGGATTTGAGACGGGATGGCCTCCTGGCTGCCGAGACGGTTTCCTCGCCGATCGGGCAAGGTGTTTCCCGAAGGGAATTTATAGCCGGTTCACTGGCAGGATTGACATTGTTATGGCTTAATCCATCTGTTTTTGCTTCAAGCCAGTCGCAAATTCTTTCAGAACAAGAAGAAATAGACGCATTCCTGACCATTATGGAAGATAAAAGCAGGCTTGAATCTGAGCGAACAGAAGCCGCCGGAAAATTAAATAAGTTTTTTGGTGACAAGCATCGTTTTGTTCCTCCAACACTCACAGAGCATGCTTTAGATAAAAGCATTGATTATAAGCTTATCGTTAACAGAGTGTTACCGCTTTATCTAGAAAAAGAACATCTATGGCAATTTAAGTCCGTAGTTTCAGATTTGCTTAGTTCGCTGGTTTACCATTTCAGAAGCGAATATACGAAGAATTTTTCATCTCAGGAAAAATCCGAGATAGCCATAAAGGTCAATGAATTTGCTCTCTGGTTTATGGAGTCTGAGATGAGAAATGAGATAGTTCGGGCGACAAAAGGTTACCCTTATGCTATTTTTGAGGGACTCGCAGCCCCTATATGGTTGATAAATGAACAGATGGTTATTTCAGATGCCCCTAACTCTGTAAAACTGCCTGCAATTGATTCATTCCTGAACAATATCGGCGGCAAATTATGGTTATTATCACGATCTACTTATGGCCTTCAGGAAATGCCTGCGTATCATATCGCTCATGCTATCAATACCCTTCATGATTTAGGCCCCGAAGGAGAAGCTCTGCGCAGAGAGGTGACTCTTAATGCAAACCCAATCACAGTTTATAGCCTCCTGACCTATGCCGGCCACGAGCTTTATACCTCAAGCTTTAATCTCTTGTTCCAGAGATTAAAGCAAATCGTAGAGAGGCAATACAATAATTCCCTCTATGCCTATATGCAGGATATCGCGCCAGAGCCTCTTACGCAGAAAAGGTTTGCGCTTAATTTGGTCATGGGCGCGGATGTGCGGGATTTTGTCCGCAAAGACGCCAAATTTGCGGATTTCTTGGAGAATAGGGTTATTTTAGATACATTAGAGAAGGCCGCTTCTCAAGAAGATATTGTCCTGGCAGTGGATTTAGTCGAGAGAATAGTGTCAGGCTGGAAGGGTCTTGAGATCAAGCAAAGGACAGAGAATATTCTTTTTAATCTCTTAAACTCTCCAAGAAGACATATGGCCGAACTATTGATAGAGAAATTAGGCAAGCACTTCAGCCCTGAAAATCAGGAGAAATTACAAAACATTCCTATCCCCAAGCGTATCGCGTTTTATCAATATCCCAGATACAAAGAATGGATAAAAGACAATACCCTTACCTCTTATGTGAATTTTCTTGCCTCGGCTAAAGGTTATTTGAAGGAATTGAAGGATGCGCTTCTTAAGCAGGGTTATCGTAATAGCTTAACGTCGCTTCCTCAGGGCATTGACAGAAAATACATCAAGTACGCGTTGGAGAAAGAAATCAACGGCGTTATGTCTCGTGTCATTTTAGCCTTTGACGCCGATGAGAAAGAGATGAAGCGGGTTATTGAGCATCCGGATATCGCGCTCGTGCATACGCGTCATCACTCCTATGAGGTAGGCAAGACTATCGGGGTTGGTTCAGGGAAAGTCTTGCCTTATTTTATCCTCACCCGTAATGTAACGGAGGGCGTAGAAAACAATTATTTATTTACTCTGCTGGCAGAATCTCTGGCTAAGGGGAGCGGGAACAATTGGAGCTGGCAGGAGATTCATCGTCAGATCCAGCCCCGGTTAGAAAAATCCATTCAAAATTATGTCTTTCCCGACAATTTAGGCTTATTGATTTTCCAATTTATGGCGCAGGCCGAAGTTAAAGATTTGCCGCAAGCCAATGTTGCGAAACTGCTGTTCCCCGGAGGCTGCGGCAGTTTTAGAATAGTTGCTGATTTAAGTAGAAACTATAATATGAATTATCCGTTCCCGCCCTCCAACAGTTCCGGCCAAAATGGCTCTTCGCCG
>CAYIMR010000002.1:35910-82219 GCA_964364455.1 uncultured Planctomycetales bacterium
TATGAATTATCCGTTCCCGCCCTCCAACAGTTCCGGCCAAAATGGCTCTTCGCCGGTCCTGGAAAGCGTTGGCGCGCCTCGGATGACTACCGCGACATTCGAGGAGGCCGATAAATTTTTGCGCGCCGCGCATGACGCGTTGGCCGGGAAAAAGGACTATTGGAGTCAAAAGATAGCTGCCAGCATCCGTGAGGCGTCGTCTCCTGTCAGCGCCAGGAGTGATGATGCTGTGCCAGCCCTTGCCCAACGGGACACGCTTCCTGTCGCCGAGGCCATTGCCATTCAAGGCTACTCGGTTGTCCCTGGCGTTGCCCCCGCCTCCAGCCCGGTGATGATGAAGACGTTCGAACGGATCGTTCAGGCGGTCAGAAGCGTTGATCGGCTGCCGGATGTGACGCGCAGGACGTTCTTGCAATGGCTGGCTGCGGGAGTATTTGCCAGTGTTGTCGGTTGCGGCAAGGAAGATAAGGAGAATCCCGCGCCGCAGCCGCCGGTTTTGGGTCTCATGGACACAGACGCGGGGCTAAACTGGTTGATTAATCGCATTGATCCCGCGACGAATCTGATCGCCAGTTTTGTAGATATTCCCGTTACGGATTCTTCCTATGGCGTGACGTGGATTTTTAACCAAGCGCAGGCGATCGAAGCTTTTCTGGCGGCCGGTGATCTCGCGCGCGCCAGGCAATTGACCAAGCGGCTTATGGCACTGCAGGAATCCGGCGGGGCGTGGCGTAACGCTTATATCACCGCGACCGGGGCACCGTCGGCCAAAACGATTGAACATTCCCAGCGCTGGACGGGGCCGAACGTGGCGGCCGGCGCCGTCATTCTGGAAGTAGCGGCCCTCACGCCTGAAGATCCATCTTATCTTGAATCCGCTCAACAGCTGGCCGGATGGCTTGATCCTCTCTTTAATGATTTTGGTGATTTCGGATTTCTAAAAGGCGGCGATGAGGTCCCATGGGTCGCAACGGAACACAACATGCGCGCCATGCCTTACTATGCGATGTTATTTGCCCAGACGGGGCTGGAAATCAATAACACGCGTTTGACGCAAACCAGCCGGTGGTTAAATGAGCGCATGTTCGCCGGCGATCATTATGACGCAGGGCTTCTTTCCGTCAACCTAAACGATATCAACGGCGATTTCAATATAGCCACCGACATCCAGGCGATCGCCCCGATCATGGCCTTCCTCGCCGGGCTTGATCCTCTCAAATTCGCGGGCGGGCTGGACTGGCTTCTGGAATGGACAACACAAAGAGAGTATAACGGCACGACGTTGACGGGAATTCCGCGCTGGTTGACCTTGGGTTCATCGGTTTGGGCCGAAGGCACGTCGTATCTGGCCGCCGCGTTGATGCTTGTCGGGCGCGATCAGGAGGCCGTACCGTTTCTTAACACGCTCGGGGCCATACAGGTTTCCGGCGGCGGGATTCTGGCGGCCATTGGAGAACCTTCCCAGGGCTGGCCCGGCGACTTCCGTTACTCCGCGGTGGAAGCGACCGCGCCGGCCATCGTGGCGACATTTGGCCTGCCGGAACATATTGCTGCCAAACCGTTACCCGCCAGCCCCGCCACCGGCGGGGCCAGCAGTCCGGTAACCGGCGATGATCAGGGGAAGGATGGTCCTTCCGCGTCGCGCAAGTTCGAACGGACGATCGGTCTGGCGCCGGGGGACAAGGCCTCCTCACCGGTCGTGGAAGGCAGGGGACAGGGTACAGGGTTCAGGGTTCAGGTGGCAGGTTTGAGGGGACAAGATGGAGAGCCCAGGCAATTTATCTGGGCATTGTGGTTCAATCCGGATTATTACTGGCTGTGGGAGAAGATGCTGTTGAAACCGCACAAGAAAATCAGATGCTTGATCGTTCTCAACGTGCCGGAAGCCCTGAAGGAAGGGTCAATGATCAGGGTGCAGGGTACAGGGTACAGGGTACAGAGAAAAATTGCACGAACGACGAACGACGAGATACGAGCGACGAGTTCCCCGGTTGGCGCGGTGATTGTGGTTTCCTCTTCGCCGGTAGCTGATTGGAGTGACCCGGTCTGGGCGGCTTATCGGCTCAAGAAGGTGGAACAGGAGATGGCAAAAGCGAAAGGGGGCGATACCGGAGTTGTTTTTCATGTTTCCGGATCAGGTTCGAATTAAATTTACATATCTTATTATGTAACAACAGGTTCCATTAATATAAACATAGTATCTGTACTTGTTTTTATATATCAGGGAACAATAGGTGACTTGCGTCCATGGATAGAAGATCCCTTGCATGAGGAATTTGCCGGGAGAATATTCGGGGATTTATCATCCGGGAAGATTACCGCGGCAGCGGAGTATGTGCAGCAAAACCCGAAACTAATCCAGAAGGGCGGGACAGTATTTTATAATAAGGTAAAGGGATCATTGGAATTTGTGGAGAAGCTGGCCATGGGGCGCATGCTGAAAAAAGTTGATTTTGTAAAACAGCCTTTGGCAACATTCAATCACATATTTGCTATAAACGCCTTGGAATCGATCAGTGAGCGTCAGATTCCTTTATATGTGAGAGTTGAAGACGGCGAATTTTTTACGGAGTTAGTGGGGGGGGGATATAGTAAATATTTTACAAAGAGAAGGATATGGGGTAGCGCATGTGGAAAGAAGAGTGCGAATCCATGAATTAAAGGGGACCGCGAGTCTCATCCCGACAATTAGGACCGCCTACATGCAGGATACAGGAAGAGAATCTTTGGAGAAAAAGCCGCTGACGGCGGTGAGCCTGAAGGGGTGGATGAAAGGCGCGACCCCAAGCGATAAAGCCCTTCCGGCTTTAATAGCTTTGAATAAAGAGACAAACATGGAAAACTTGCCGGCTGACGCAGTTTTTTTATTGGTGGCGCTTTACAGATATTTTGACCCCGGCCTCGTCGAGTCAATGCTGGATCGTGAAGGGATGTGGGATTTTGACGTAGCGGATAGAATTTTTGAAAGGTTTAGGGATGTCTTAACGAAACATCCCGAGTTGATTGATGAAATTAGCGCGAGAGCCGCTTCCTCGCCGGTATCGGAGCCGCTGTTAGAACCTGTTTCCAGCCCGGTGACGCTGGGCAAACAGGTTGAGGCTTTTATCGGGACATTGAGGCAAGAAGGTATACCGACTGGGCTATTGAAGAGAAAAAGCCTGCCGATAGAGCTTAAGGATGTCGGAGAGGCTTTGCTGAAAAATATAAAACCCGAGATTACGGGTGAAAAGGCGGACACGTTCCGCAACCAGCTTACAAATAAGAATGTTAACACAGCCCTTCTATCAATTTCCACTTCGGATTTATGGAAGATCGTGGACCGGTGGAAATTTATTGCTTCTTTGACGCAATTATTTTCAGAGTATGGCGTATCTTACGTAGAGATCGAAGAAGCTGTCGTTCGATCCGGGTTGGGAACGGTGGCAGGGACCATCTCCAGCAGCCCGGTTGGGCAAGCGAAGGATGAGAAGGTCGGCGGTATCAATCTTGATCCGGCACTGCTCGACCTGCAGATCAGGCGCGACGCCAACTTCGTGCCTTTGCCGCTGCCGCAACAACCGATTCAGCAGATGCATATTGAAGGATTTATCCCGGTCATTATCAACATTACGCCGGTGACGAACCTGCCGATGCTGTTAGGATTGGCGGATACAGAGCAGGACGCGGATGAAACAGGGCCGGCGATGAAAGCGCGCGAGCCGGAAGAGATAAGTGTGTTGAATTGAAAGTAAGGGGCAAGGATTCCTTATTACTTGACCCTTAGAAATTGTTTGTCGAGGAAGTCTTCCGAAAGTTCTACGACCGTCGGGCGTCCGTGCGGGCAAGTAAAAGGATCCAGGCACTGGATCAGTTCATCACGCATGTGCTCGGCCTGTTGGGGTTTCAAAACATCACCAGCCATGACCGAGGAGCGGCAGGCGCGCCGGGCGAGCGCGTCGTGATCGCCGCGGCGCAGCGGGCCACCTCCCAGGATGTATCTTGCCGCTTTTTCAATATCCTTCAAGAACGTCGGATAACTGTGTACCGCGATCGTTTCCTTGTCCCAGAGGTTAGTGTCGAGGCCGATCGTATTGAATTGATCCCGCGCTTTCTCCCAGACGAGCATTTCCTGGGTGGAGAGTTTGAGCAAAACGGGGCTTAAAAGTCGCTGGACTTCGACATCGCCTTTATTCATCTGCCGGATGAGGCGTTCGTAGGTGATCCGCTCGGCCGCGGCGTGTTGGTCGATAACAAGCATCGCGCGCCCCGCCTGGAACAGTTGATATTTGTTCAGTAAGGCCCCAATGTAAATCGCGCCGGATAATTTGCTCTGAAGGTTTTCCTGGTGATTTAATTCGGGAACAAAGAAAGCCTGCTGTTCTCTCGTTGCCGTCACCGCAGGGTAAGCATAATCTCCGCCTTGGGCCGCCTCAAAAATTTCCGTTCCCGGCGCGGAATCGAACGTCACCTCCGACGGGTGCGCGCCCATGAGCGCCCGTTCAACGACATCTTCTCTGGTCCCTGGCCCCTGGCCTCTGGTCACTGCTTGCGTTTGTCCCGTTCCCAAAAGCGTCTCCTCGCACAGCCGCCGCAGGATCGAACAGATTTTTTGTTCATCCCTGATCTTGACCTCGCGTTTAGTCGGATGGATATTGACGTCGATCTCCTTCGCCGGGAGATGGAGGGAGACGACAAAAAGTGGATACAGGTCTTTGGGCATGATGAGCCGGTATACCTGGTTGAGATGAAAGCTGATCGCTTTATTCTGCACCGGCCGGCCGTTGACGAAGATAAACTGCATGTCCCGGCGGGCGCGTTTGATGTTGATATCACCGAGGATCAAATCGACACGTAGGGACAGGCCTAGGCCTGTCCCTACGGCCAAAAGATGTTTTTCATCGACGTGCAGGACGTGCGCCACGCGGCTTTTCGCGTCTGAACAAGGCGCGGCATCGACCAGATCCCTGCCTTCATGGGTTAATTGAAACCGCACGTTATGATGAAGCAGGGCATAGGGGATAAAGGTGTTGAGGATCTGATGGATCTCGGTTGTATCGGATTTGAGGAATTTCCGCCGGGCAGGGGTGTTGAAGAATAGTCCCTTGACCTCGATCTCGGTTCCGTGCCCGGGCATGGCGCAGGGACGCAGATCGAGCCTTTTACCACCGCGTATATGAATTTGCCACCCCGCCAAAGGCGGGGTGCCCCCGCGCCTGGTTTCACCGAAGGTGGAACCAGCGGGGGCTTCTTTACTGCGCAACGTCACATCCGCGATGGCGCCGATGGAATAAAGGGCCTCGCCGCGAAAGCCCAGGGACTGAATGTCATAGAGGTCATCGGCTTTTTCAATTTTGCTGGTCGCGTGGCGTGAGAAAATTTTTTCCAGATCGTCGCGTTCGATACCGTGGCCGTTGTCTTTGATCTTGATCAGTGTTTTGCCGGCTTCCCGCAGGGAAACTTCGATCGTGTCCGCGCCGCCCGCCTGCCGGCGAGGCAGGGCATCGAGGGCGTTCTCAACGAGCTCCTTGATGACGGAGGCGGGCCGCTCGATGACCTCGCCCGCGGCGATCTTGCTGATGACTTCTTCTTTCAGGATGTGGACGGTAGACATTATTTTGTCAGGAAGATGGAAAATAGAAGATTGAAAATCGATTGTCGATTAACATCCATCTTCCATTCTCTATCTTCTATCCTCAAGGATTTCTTTCAATTCCCCTAATTTATTCATCGCCTCCAACGGCGTCATGGTATCAATGTCCATCGCCCGGATCGTTTCTTTGATGGTTTCCGCCATTGGGTCGACGGGCATGTGGAACATATCCAGTTGTTTTTCCGGCGCCTGTTCGCCTTTAAGATTTTCTTTCAAGTCATTTTTCAATTCTAATTGCGTCAATATGTGTTTGGCGCGGCCGATGATCGCCTTGGGGATGCCGGCCAATTTAGCGACGTAGATGCCGTAGCTGTCATCGGTCGAGCCGGGGATGATCTTGTGCAGGAAAATGACCTCATCTTTCCATTCTTTGACCGCGACGTTATAGTTTTTTGCGCCGGAGGCGCACCCGCCTTTGGCGGATACATTTCTGTCCGCAAGCGCCGTTAACTCATGGAAGTGGGTCGCGAAAAGCGTTCGCGTTTTGGTCGTTTGCAAATGTTCGGCGATCGCCCAGGCGAGGCTTAATCCGTCGTAGGTGCTCGTTCCCCGGCCGATCTCATCAAGGATGATGAGGCTGCGGTTGGTCATGTTGTTGAGGATATCCGCCGTTTCGTTCATCTCGACCATAAAAGTGCTTTGGCCTTTGTTGATATCATCGTGCGCGCCGATGCGCGTGAAAATTTTGTCGACGATCCCGATATGGGCGGAGGAGGCCGGGATAAAACTTCCCATCTGGGCCATGATGGTCAGGATGGCGGTTTGCCGGATATAGGTGGATTTCCCGGACATGTTCGGTCCGGTCAGGACGATCAGATGATTTTCTTCGCCATCGAGCAGGGTATCATTGGGCACAAAAGGACCGGCGAGTATTTTTTCAACGACCGGGTGGCGGCCGTCTTTGATCTCCAGCAACGTATCATCGGCGATTCCCGGGGCAATGTAGCCCGGCGATTGGGCCAGCACGCGCAGGGAGTAGAGGGTATCGAGTGTGGCGATGTTTTGGCAAAATTGATGAAGCCGCGCCGAATGCGCCAGGACCTCCTGCTGGATTTCCTGCACGAGCGCGTTCTCGATCTTGGAGATCTTTTCTTCGGCGGTAAGGATCTTTTCTTCATATTCTTTGAGCGCGGGCGTGATGTATCGTTCGCCGTTAACGAGCGTTTGTTTGCGGATATAATCCTGTGGCGCAAGATGCTGGTTCGCCTTGGTGATCTCGATGTAGTATCCGAAAACCTGGTTGAACCCGACTTTAAGCGAATTGATCCCCGTGCGTTCGATCTCGTTTTCCTGGAATTTTTTAAGCCACTGCCGTCCGTTTTCTTGGATATCACGCAAGCTATCAAGTTCAGCGTGATATCCAACGCGGATGATCTTTCCTTCGGGATGGGCGAGAGGGATCGTTTCATTGACGGCGCGGTCCAAATATTGGCGCAGGTCAGGGATGTCTTCGCAATCAAACAGGGAATTCCGGGACATGACGGGGTTGACCGCGTTCTGGATTGCGGGCAAAAGCGCTAACGTATTGCGGATCGCCAAAAGGTCTTTGGCGTGGGTGTAACCGCAACTTAACCGTGAGATGTTTTTTTCAAGGTCTGGAATTTTATCGAGAAGATCTTTCAACTGCCGGCAGACTTCAGGATGGGCGCTTAACAGCCGGATAGCATCCTGGCGTTCGATAATATCCGGCACGTTTTTCAAGGGATGCGTCAGCCAGAACCGGAACATCCGCCGGCCCAGCGGCGTCAAAGTATGATCGAGCGTTTCGATGAGCGTGTCTAATTCCAGGCCGCGCGCGGCCGCCGGGGAGATAAAGACATAATCGTCGTCGTTGTACAGGGCGATACGGTCGATGTGTCTGAGCGGCTGTTTGTTCATCTCCCGCAGATATTCCAACAGCGCGCCGGCGCTTGAGGTGGCGCTGGTGAGTTCTTCGATGCCAAATCCATGAAGGTTGTGGACGGCAAAATGTTCGCACAGTGTTTTTCTGGCGATATCCTGGTTGAAGGACCATTCTCCGTACGGGCTTAAGGCGATATTTTTCGCGCGTAAAAGCGGATGTTCAAAAATAGGTTTGATTTTCGCTTCGGGTTCTTCCCCCTGCGGGTAAACGCATTCACAAATGGGGAGCTTGGCGATGAGTTCCGCCAGCCGCCCGTATCCCAGGGGATACTGGTTCGTTTGAATGGTCCCGCTGGTCGGATCGGTGAACGCAACTCCGATATTCTTTTCGTTGGGGCTTAAACACAACAGATACCGCGCGTCGCTGTTGTGCTCATCGAGATAGGTGCCGGCGGTGATGACGCGGATGACGTCGCGCCGGACAATGCCCTTGGCGAGCGCGGGCCGCCCATGGCGAGCCTCGCCTTCGGCGGGGTCTTCCATCTGTTCGCAAATGGCGACTTTGTAGCCGGATCTGATGATCCTGGCGATGTAATTGTCGGCGGCGTGCCAGGGCACCCCGCACATGGGGATCTTGTTCGAAGAACCTTTGCCGCGGGAGGTCAAAACGAGATCAAGCGTCCTGGATGCCAGCTTGGCATCATCATAAAACATCTCATAGAAATCGCCGAGGCGAAATAAGAGGATGCAGTCTTTGTGCTTCTCTTTTATAGAGCGGTACTGCGCGAGCATGGGGGTTTCGGACATGGGGGATATATGCTCTGATTCAACGATAACCGATTGATGGGCTGAATTCTATCATAAATCTCAAATAAGTGGAACAGAAAATTGGCAAGCTATGCTATACTTTTACTGTGGGCAATGCGCATCGAACAAAACGGGCGTCCGGCTTCACCATGATCGAGCTTATGACCGTGGTCGTCGTCATCGGCATTTTGGCCGCTATCGCGTTCCCGAGCTACCGGATCCAGATGAGCAAAATGAGGAATCAGGAAGCGATCCGCGCGCTTATGGCCGTCTGGGACGCGCAGAAAGATTATTACCGGACCAATGGCGCCTATGCGGCGATTATGGGGGATCTCGACGTCGAGTTTCCTTCGGGGTTGAAACATTTTAGCGGGCCGAATGTCATCGCCGGCGCTCCGGGTTCATGCGGCGGCCCCCCCACGCCGGTCCTGGCGACGGCGGTATCTCTGACGGAAGTGTATACCCTCTCGGCTTTGGACGACGGCCGCGTTGTTTGCTCTCCCTGCGGTGACGCGCGGTGCACAAAGATGGGATTCCCCGGCTGGTGATGGCGATCATTCTTCCGGGTTTGGCGGCTAAAACAAAGAGTTGAAAATTTTTATTTTTTGTGGTATGCTTTAGTAGGAAAGTAGGAAATAGTAGGAAAGGAAGGATTTTATGGTTACGCGCATGAGGGAAAAAGGACAGGTCACCATTCCGGCACAGATACGGGAATCCCTGCATCTGTCGAAGGATTCTTTGTTGTCTGTTGCCCGGGTCGGTGACGGGATTTTGTTGACACCGGGCCCCTCCGTCTTTGAATCCGTCTCGGCAAAGTTCGCGAAACAGGCGAAAGAAAAAGGTATCACCCTCCAGGATCTTTTGAAGGATTTGAAAAAAATCCGGCATCAAGAGTCGTAGATGGCCCTTCCTCAATACAGGATTTTTTTCGATACGAGTGTGTATATCGCCGCCTTGCTTTCTCCCTGCGGCGCCGCCGGAGAACTCGTGCGTCTGGCTGAAACCGGTGTTATCCGGATGGTCGTTTCTGAAGAAGTGATCGTTGAGGCTGACCGGGTTTTGGCGGGGAAATTTCCGGAGTTAATCCAGGAAAGCCGCGGATTATGGAAACATCTCAACCCTGAAATGGCGCCCGATCCGACGGCAAGTCAAATCAAACCTTTCTTAGAGAAGCTCTCCAAAGGCGACGCTTCGATCCTTTGCGCGGCCCATCTGGCTTCTCCGAAGGTTTCAGCGTTTGTTACCTGGAATACCCGCGATTTTATGGCGCAGGGCGTTTCTTCCTTGGTGGATTGTCCGGTGGTTGTCCCGGCAGATTGCCTTATCCTTTTTAGAAAATGGGTAGCCCCTTTTTTGCGTTAAAATCATTATCCTTGAAAATTCAAATATATAGTTTGGTTTTTCAATGATGCGGAAGAAAAGCTACCGGATTCAGATGGAATTTTCCGACCTGTGATGGCGATTGTTCTTCTTGGTTTGGCGCTGATTGTTTATCTGGACGCCCGGATGCTGCGCCGGCTATGCCGGCGCAGCCGTCGCGATGGGCGTTTGTTCAATGACGTATTTGCCGTTTCCCCGGTTTTAACCGTTATTATCGCGGGGTTAATTTTATTTCATCTTTTTGTCGTTGAGAACTCTCCGCAAAACCTGCCACAATTCCTTTTTGTCGCTTTGTTGCCGATCTACCTTTTGCGCCGGATACGTTTTCTAAAATCCGTTGGTGGCAGGGACAGGCCTAGGCCTGTCCCTACGGAGACCGAAACCCTGGTTTCCGACGCGTATAACGTCATCCTGATCTGGTTTCTGGCCATGGTCGTCACCGGCGCTTTTTTCAAAAGCGCTGGTGAAATATTCCCGGTATTTGAATCCCGAATGGGACAACTGCTTCTGTCCGCGGTTTTTTCCTCGGCCATCGCGCTTGTCCTGATCGCCAGGGCGTCACAAAAATTTTCTGATCAAGGATTTCTTTACAATGCCGGATTGCGTAAAGGCGAGAAATCCGTCATGGAGGTGTTCGTTGTCCCGGCGCTGGTCGGGGTGTTTTTTGCCGTCGTTTCTTCAGCGATCATCTGGCTGCGCCACGTGCAGCCGGTGACGCCTTTAAGCGCGGTCGTTGCCGCGACGGATTCGGTTTGGTTGTTCGCGATATTTTTGGCCATGGCGATCCTGGTGGCGCCTTTGATCGAAGAGATCATCTTCCGGGGATATTTTTTCCACGTCATCCACCGGGCCAAAGGCGAGCGGTCCGCCATTTATGTTATTTCCCTGGTGTTCGCTTTTCTTCACGTCGGGCAATATTGGGGGGACTGGCCCGCGATTGTGATGGTCATGCTGCTGGGCTTTGCCTTGGCGATTTTACGGGCCCGGACGGGAACGACGCTGGCGAGTATCATTGCCCATTACGCATATAACGCCGGAGTGACCATTATTCCATTCTATATGGTCAAATAGCTATCATCCTGCTTGACAGTTTTGGGTAAATGTATGAGAATGCTATCTACTTGGATAGCAATAATAAGTCGTAAGCGATAAGTCGTAAGCAAAGAATTTGATATTTTTTTGGCTTACCACTTATGGCTTGCGACTTACGACTAAATTTCATGAAGAACATTTACCTCCTCAAAGACCTCGCCAAGCTCAGCGGGCATTCGACGCACACCCTGAAATATTATCTGCGGCTCGGGCTTTTCAGGGAGATTGGCCGTTCCCCAGCGACGAATTTCCGTTATTTTGATGATTCCTCCTGCGAACAATTAAAGAGGATACGCCGGCTCCAGAAGGAAAAATATTCCTTGAAAGAGATCTGCGAGCGGCTGGGCAAGAATGATGATTAGAAAATGTATTTTTATTTTGATGATGGCCATTTGGGCCGCGGGTGGGACCCCTACGGGCCGCGCGCGGGCGCAATCTTTGAACGCGGTTTCAAACAGCGTCTCACAGCCGGATGGCCCTGAAACGACGACGTCCGCTGAAGTGACTGCCGCGAAAGTCGTTAAAACAACACTCGACACACTGGATGTCCAGGAAATGGACATTAAAGAGGTCCTCAAGAGAATAGCTTTTCAAAGCGGCCTTGAGATCATTTTAGACGAAGATATCAGCGCGCGGGTGACGATCTATTTGAAGGACGTCGATGTTTTTGACGCTTTGCGGATCATCCTGGATACCAATAACCTGGCTTACAGCCAGGATCCTGGAGAGACAGAAGGCAGGCAGGCCGCGGCCGTGCATGTGATGACGGCCCGGAATTTCGAGGGCCGCTTCGGTTATCCGTTCAGCCAGAAGATCCAAACGAAGATCATCCCGCTTTCCCACGCGCGGCCTGAGAAGGTAAGCGCGCTTTTGGACAAGATGAAAGGCGCGGCCGGCAAGGTCATTTACAGCGAGGGCACCAGATCGTTTATTCTCATCGACGCTGCGCAACAGCTCACGTCCATGAGCGATCTTGTCCGGGAGATGGACGTTCCCGTGGAATCCAAAACGTTTGATCTGCGTCACGTAAAAGCCAGGGACATGGCCCCGCGTATCCAGGAATTCTTGACCAGGAACGTCGGGAGGGTCGAATTCGGCGAACGCGAAACGGCCTTGACCATCGATGACACGCCGGCGCGGCTCGTGGAGATCGGTAAACGTATTGAAGAGCTCGACAAACCCGCCAAGGAGGTTTTTCTTGATGTCAAGATCCTTCAGATCATCCTGAACGACGAAAACCGCCAGGGAGTTGACTGGGAGGCGATCGTTTCCGATTATCAGAGTTTTCCTTTCACGGGTTTTGAGGGAAAAGGGGCCGGCATTCTAAGCGTTGGAACTGTTTCGGAAGAAGATTATGTCGTGCTCCTGGATGCCTTGGACACCGTCGGCATGCTTAATACGGTATCGAATTTGAAAATGACGGCGGGTGCCGCGGGGCGTAATGAAATTTTGATCCGGGGCAAGGACTTGCTGGCGGATTTTGAGCCGCAGGAACCGCAGGAGGGGTTGACGGGCAAAACGGAAGTGCTTTATGGTGTTGGTTCCAGGCTGGGAGATGACGCGCAGATCATGTTGGAGATCCAGCCACAGGTGCTGGGTGAGTCTGTCCCGCTCCGCGGGACCTACTCGGCCGGTGAGAAAAAAGGCCTAACGCTCAAACTTCAGGAAGGCACCACGGTTGTCGTCGGCGGGCTGTTCAAGAGCGTTCATGTTGAGGCAACACGCAAGATCCCCTTACTCGGCGATCTGCCGTTATTGGGGTTCGCGTTCCGGCTGCAGGGACAACGCCTGCGGGAAACGGAGATCATCGTCTTTTTAACGCCGAAGGTGGTTGTGAAAGAAAAGTAAGAAGTAAAGAGTGAGAAGTAAGAAGAGTAAAGAAAAAAGGTGGATAATGTAAAACTGAGGTAATCAGGCAGGCAAAATCCAAACCGGCGTTATTTTTTTTACTTCTTACTTCCTTCTTCTTACTTCTAACTTTTACCGTGTATATGCTTCGAAATCATTTTTCAATTTGGCTGCTTATCTTGTCCCTCGCGCTGTTCGCCAGCGGCTGCGCGACAGTCCCCGGTGGGCGGATGACGGATTCCTCCCCGCGGCCAAAGGCTCCCCGCGGGGAGGGAGCCTTTGGCCGCAAGCGGATCTACCTTAAGGACCTGTGCGACCGGTATTCGCTCGCTTGGCAATGGGACCATATTTCCCAGACGGTGGACCTGAAAATAGACGGCATCAATGTCCGTCTTCTGGTCGGTAGCAGCGTCTTGTTGCTGGGCAAGGAGCAGGTCAGGCTGAACACTCCGGTTTTGATCGACCAGAGTTCGGTGATGCTGCCCTATGATTTCAAGGCAAAGGTGATGGACAGATTCCCAGATTTATTTACCGCGAAGGCGCCATCACGATCGCGGGTCACGCGGGTCCCGCGCGTGTTCCGCAAGCTCCGGGAAGTGGTCATCGATGCCGGTCACGGCGGCAAAGATCCCGGCGCCATCGGCGTCACAGGCATGAAGGAAAAGACGGTCGTTCTTGATGTTGCCCAGCGGCTAAAAAAGTTACTGGAGGCCGCGGGGGTCAAGGTGACGATGACCCGCAAAGACGATACGTTCATTTCCCTGCAGGAGCGTACCGAGATCGCCAGCCGATCCAAGGCGGATCTGTTTATCAGCATCCACGCGAACGCGAGCTCCGCGCGCAGCGTCCACGGCGTGGAGGCGTATTGTTTGAAGGATTTAGGGACACTTGAGAAAAATGAGGCCCAGCGCCAGTCGAACCATAAATTGATGTTCAAAAATCTGGCCATGAAAAAAGGTTCTTTGAACCTTGAGGATATCGTTGAGGATATGCTTTATACGCACAAGCAGAGCGTTTCTCCAACACTGACGGCAAAACTTGCGGGCCGGGTGGCCCAGACGGCCAAGGCGAATGATCGGGGCGATAAGCAGTCGCGTTTTTTTGTCCTGCGCAACACGTTGATCCCGGCGGTGTTGGTGGAGATCGGTTTCGTGACCAATCCTAAAGAGGGGCGGTTACTGAAGACCGGCGATTACCGGCAGAGAATCGCCGAGGGACTGGCGAACGGGATTTTGGGATACAGGGATGGGAAATAACAATCCAATAGGTGTTTTCGATTCCGGCTTGGGCGGGTTGACCGTGGTCAAGGAATTGATCCGGCAGCTGCCGCAAGAGAGCATCGTTTACTACGGCGATACCGCGCGCGTGCCTTACGGAACCAAGTCCAGGGAATCCATCATCCGCTTTTCCCATGAGAACACGCGGATCCTTTTAGAACGTGGCGTCAAAATGGTCGTTGTGGCGTGTAACACTTCTTCGAGTTACGCGCTTGTCCAATTGCGCAAGCATTTTCATTTACCGATCGTGGGCGTTATCGATCCCGGCGCGCGCAAGGCCGCGGAGGTGACGCGTAACCGAAAAGTGGGGGTCATCGCCACGCCGGCGACGGTCAACAGCCGTTCCTACGCCAAGGCCATTTTCCGTTACGACCGCGCGATTCAAGTGTCCAGCCAGGCGTGTCCTTTGTTCGTTCCATTGGTGGAGGAAGGCTGGCTGCGCAACCCCGTGACCACGGCCGTGGCCCGCGAATATTTGAAACCTTTACAAAAGACTGGTGTTGACACGCTGGTCTTGGGATGCACGCATTATCCGTTGCTGAAAAGCGTTCTCAAAGACGTGATGGGAGCGAAGGTGGCCCTGATCGATTCCGCCACGGAGGTTGCCGCCGAGGTCAAACGTGTCTTGCAGGACAGACAACTATTGCGCCCGTCCGCCGTTAGGCTCCCTTCGGCCAAAGGCTCCCCGCGGGGAGGGAGCCTTTGGCCGCGGGGAGGAGGAAGACGGGCGCAATACAGCTTTTTGATCAGCGACCGGCCGCAACAGTTCGAAAAAACGGCCAGGGAGTTTTTGGGGTACAATATCCGGGCGGTAAAAATCTAAATTGTTACGTCGCTCGTCGTCCGTATCTCGTATTTCGTTACGAGATACGAGATACGAGCGACGAAATACGAAATCATGTTTGAGCTTTCCGTCAAAAGTCATATCGCCTCGGCCCATTTTCTAACAGGATACCAGGGCCGGTGCAAGGACCTGCACGGCCACACCTGGCACATCGAGGCCGTGATCGCCGGCGAAGAGCTGGACAGAATCGGCATGGTGGCGGATTTCGCAGGTCTTAAGAAACAATTGAACGAATTCTTGATGCCCCTCGACCACGTGTGTCTGAATGATCTGGAGTATTTCAAGCGCAACAATCCGACGACTGAAAATATTGCCCAGTATGTCTACCAGAATTTTGCCAAGGTGATCGCTCCGTTGCAGATCAAAAGGGTCCAGGTGTGGGAATCGGAAACATCGAGTGTGGTGTATTACGAGTAAGTCACAAGGTCACAATGCCACCAAGTCACCTGTTTGACTTGTGACCTGGTGACCTGGTGACTAAGATGAAAAAAGCAATTGTGCTTCTCTCCGGCGGGCTGGATTCGAGTACGATCCTTTATTACGCCAAGGCCAGGGGATTTCAGCCGTCTTGTCTGATCTTCGATTACGGGCAGCGCCACCGCGTGGAACTAAAAAGGGCGGCGGCAATCGCGCGGCAGGCGGGGTGCCCGTACCGGATCGTGACGATCCGTCTGCCGTGGGGCGGGTCGGCGCTTTTGGACAAAAGGATCGGCTTGCCGAAACGGAAGGCGATCGATCCCCGGGAGATCCCCGTCACGTACGTGCCGTCGCGCAACATCATCTTTTTAAGTTTCGCGGCGTCTTTCGCGGAAGCGATCGGCGCCCGGTCGATCTTTATCGGCGCCAACGCGATCGATTACTCCGGGTACCCGGATTGCCGGCCGGAATTTTTTCGCGCGTTCCAGCAGGCGCTGGACCGGGGGCTCAGATCCGGCGTTTCGAACAAGACGATTAAAATTTACGCGCCGCTTCTTCGCAAAACCAAGGCGCAGATCATTCAAACGGGGTTGAAGTTGAAAGTCCCGTACGGCCGAACGTGGTCGTGCTACAGTGGCGGGCGCCGGCCTTGCGGCGTTTGCGACAGTTGCCTCTTACGCCGCCGGGGATTTGAAGAGGCGGGCGTGGCAGATCCGCTAACTTAGGTTGCAATGTCACAAAGTTACTCGTCACGCGGGTGACCTGGCGACCTTGTGTCTTGGTGACTTTGAATATGAAAGCTAAAATTTCCGAAATATTCCACTCCATCCAGGGCGAAGGCAAGTACACCGGCCGGGAGCAGGTGTTCGTGCGGTTCTTTGAGTGCAACATGCACTGCGTCTGGTGCGACACGCCCAATACCATCGGCGACACGACCCGCCATTACAAAGAGTACAGCCTTGAGGAATTGCTCTCCGAGGTGAGAGGCCTGTGGCCGGGCTGCCATTCGGTGAGCTTAACCGGCGGCGAGCCGCTGATGCAGAAGGATTTTATCAAAAAGCTTTTGCCGTCTTTAAAAAAAGAAGGGATGCGTTCCTGCCTGGAGACCAACGGGATCCTTGACCGGCACCTCGCCGAGATCATCGATGACGCGGATATTATCGCGATGGATTTCAAATTGCCCAGTTCGACCAAATGCCGGCCGTACTGGGAAGAACACGCGGCGTTCTTGCGGATCGCCCGGCAAAAAGAGGTTTTTATCAAGGCGGTCATCTCCAGCGACACGGACAAAGAGGATATCGCGCGTTCCGTGGAGCTGGTTGCGGGGATCGACCCGAACATTCTTTTTATCCTGCAGCCAAATTATTTCGAGCGGCAAAACGGCGCCCTGGACCGCTGTCTGGATTATCAGGATTATTGCCGGCAATATCTCACCGACGTCAAAGTGATGTCGCAGATGCATAAGATGTGGAAAATTCGATGAGTCACAAGGTCACAACGTCACCAGGTTACGCGGGTGACAGGTGACAGGTGACAGGTGACAGGTGACGTGGTGACCTGGTAATAGTTAAAGAAGGATAAAATAATGAAGAGAATAAAAAGTTCTTACGAAGACCTGCAAAATAATATCCGCGCGCTCAAGACACCGGAGATCGAGGTTTGGGAAAATAAATATCCCGACAGAGATTACACCGTGCAGCTGTCTATCCCCGAATGTACCTGCATTTGCCCCAAAACGGGCCTGCCGGATTTTGTGACGATCCACGTGACCTACGGCCCTGATAAAACGTGCGTGGAGCTAAAGTCATTGAAGATGTACATTATCGCGTTTCGGAACGTGGGAATTTTCCACGAGCATCTGGTCAATAAGGTCCTTGATGATCTCGTCGCCGCCTGTCGTCCGCGCTGGGCGAAGGTTGAGGCGACTGTGAACCCACGCGGTGGCATTACGACGACGGTGACTGCCGAATATCGGAGAAAACGAAGTAGTCGCGAAGAGGGGATTTCATATGCCTAGAACCGACGGCCGCAACCCGGATCAACTGCGTAAAATTAAAATTATTAAAAACTTCGTCAAGCACGCCGAAGGGTCGTGCTTGATCGAATGCGGTTTGACGCGGGTTATTTGCACGGCGAGCGTTGAGGAAAACGTCCCGCCTTTTTTAAAAGGCAAAGGCACCGGCTGGGTGACCGCCGAATACGGCATGCTGCCGCGCTCCACGGACACGCGGATGAGGCGGGAAAAAATACTCACCTCCGGACGGACGCTGGAGATCCAGCGCCTGAT
The DNA here is from genome assembly GCA_964364455.1 of uncultured Planctomycetales bacterium. GTDB lineage: Bacteria > Omnitrophota > Gorgyraeia > Zapsychrales > Zapsychraceae > UBA10015. The sequence continues at coordinate 53,334 of CAYIMR010000002.1, forward strand.
AGGAAGGTCTTTGCGTGGCGTCGTTGATCTGAAACAACTGGGCGAGCGCACCGTTAAGATCGATTGCGACGTCATCCAGGCCGACGGGGGAACGCGCACGGCATCGATCACCGGCGGGTTTATCGCCCTGGCCCTGGCGCTTGGCAAAATTAAGAAACAAAATTTGATCGACCGCGTGCCCTTAACGGATTACGTGGCCGCCGTCAGCGTCGGCATTTATAAAGGACAACCGCTTCTTGATCTCAATTATGAGGAGGATTCTCGCGCGGACATGGACATGAATGTGGTGATGGTCGGCAGCGGAAAATTCGTGGAAGTGCAGGGTACCGCCGAGAAGAGGCCTTTTTCCAAAAATGAAATGGATCGGCTGCTGGATTTGGCGGGAAAGGGCATTCGGCAGTTAATCGAGATTCAAAGAAAGCATGTCGGGAAGATTGGTTAATAGTAAATGGTGAATGGTGAAAAATCAGGCCCGAACCATCAGCCATTAACTACTAACCGTTTACCACGCACCATTTACATTCTGCTAATGACTGAACTTATCATCGCCACCACCAATCCCGGCAAGCTGCGGGAGATCAGGGAACTCCTCAAAGATTTGGATCTTGAGATCACTTCCTTATCCGATTATCCGGGCGCGCCAAAGGTCGAGGAAGATGGCAAGAATTTCGCCCAGAACGCGCTCAAGAAAGCGGCTACCATCGCTTTGTACACGGGCAAACTCACCCTGGGAGAAGATTCGGGATTGGAAGTAAGGGCATTAGGAAATAAACCGGGAATTTATTCAGCCCGTTTTTCTCTGCCCAAGGCCAATAAATCCTCGGGCAGAGCCTGCTCGGCCGGGGCAAACGCGGTGGATAAAAGAAATAACGCCAAATTGCTGCGGTCGCTTCGCGGCGTGTCTTTTAAAAAACGCCAGGCGCGTTACCGCTGTTTCGCCGCCCTGGTGGACGGTCAGCGCATCATCGACGTCGTGAGCGGCTCCTGCGCCGGGCTTATCGCGCTTCGCGGCCGCGGCAAAAACGGCTTCGGATACGATCCGCTGTTTTTCCTTCCGCGATACAACAAAACTTTCGGAGAGCTGGACCCGGCCATCAAAGCCAGGATCAGCCATCGGGCGAGAGCATTAAGCAAAGTAAAGAAAGTGTTAAAGAAATACATCGGATAGTTGGTATCTCGTATCTCGTCGCTCGTATCTCGCACGAAATACGGTATACGAGATACGAAATACGATTAAAAGATTCCCTTCAATATCGTCCCAATCCCCTCCTTCAACCCATCCTTGAGGATATCCGTCGTTTTTTCCAGGATATTGAAGGGAAGGGTCTGGACTTTGTACTGCGGATTGCGCAGGGTTCCGGTGAGCTTTATGGAAACATAATCTCCCTGGGACAGCAAAAGCGAAGGGATCTTTTTAAGCGACCTGGATTCGGCGGCGACCAGTTCCCCGAAGGTCGGCGCGATGTCGAAGTTGATGTTCCCCTCAAGGTTGATCCATCCTTGTCCTTTAAGACTGATGCTGCTGCTGTTCATCGTGGCGTCAGCGGTCGTGATCTTCCCGTCGGCCATGGTAAAATTTGCCTGCCCGTCGGTAAAGACGACGTCCTTGAATTCCGGGATGAGCAGCACATCCGGAAGACCATCCAGGATGTTCCAGCGAAAAAGATGTCCTTTTGTGACGGACAACGAGCCGTCGCCTTTCCAGCGCGTTGGGTTTTGGGGATCACCGCTTAGATTAACCAGCGCGGAAAGACGTCCGGCCAGGAATTCGTTCTTCGGCAGGTTACTCTCTCGTAAAACGGCCAGGTCCATGCCTTCCAGTGATCCGGTCAACCGCGCGATGGGCTCATCCTGCGCCAGGTCCATCGAAGAAATGAGGTTGAGGTTGCCGTTATAGGCGCGGCCCGTGAGGTTGCACTTGCTGATGTGCCGGTCGCGCTGCGCGTATTCGATGGCCCCGTCATCGAGGTGAAACCTGTTGAGGGATACCGTCGGCGCGCGGGCGGTAAACGTCAGGTCCCAGTCCTGCCAGTTTTTCGGCCTTCCTTTAAACAGGCCTTCACCGGAGAACGTGCCGACGGGCTGGAGTTTCACGAGACGGTCTTTAAGCGCGGACGGGAAGGCGCTTAAGTCCTCGAGGCTCAAGGTGAACGTTCCGCGGATGTCCATATCCGGCTCGTTTCCTTCCAGCAGGTGCACGTCGCCCCTGATGTCCAGCGAGCTGTTGAAATATTTTCCCGTCAGGAAAATAATTTGAAAGGCCTGGTTGAGGATCTTGAATTGGGCTGAGGCGTTGAGATCTCGCGAGGCCACCTGGAGGTCCACGACCGGCCGCGAAAAATCAGCGAACTGGCCGTTGAGGGTGTATTGGTTTTTTTGGTAAAGGCCCTGGAGATTTTTCCAGACGACCAGATCTTTTTGATAGGCGATCTCACCGGAAATATTCGTGATATCCCCTGAAATTTTTGGGCTGGCGATCGCCGCGTTTTGGAATTTGGCGTTGAACCGGACGTCCGCGGCGGCGGGGTTCTGGACGTCTCCGATGTAAGAGGCCGCGGCGGCGGCCGTTCCGGCAGGGGCGATGTTCGTTTTTTCCGTCAGAACCGGAAAGGCCGTGAACAGTTTTTGCAGGTCAAGGTTGTCGGTTTTCGCCCGGACGTTCAAAACGGGCCTGGAAAAGTTGATCAAGGATCCGGAGAGCAGGATATCGGTTCCCTGCGTCTGAAAAGTGAACTGGCCGCTGGCAAGCCGGTTGGTCTCGATCTGGACCGTCCCGCGTATTTTCTCAACCGACCGGAGGTATGGGACATTTTTGAGGACCGCGTCGGTAAAATGCAATTCGCCGAAGTAGAGGTATTTATTGTCCTGGCCGTTGGGGTCGTATTGACAGGTCAAGTTCCCGTCGGGGTGCCCTTCCAGGGCGATCTGCGGCGTCAATTGCAGATGAGCATTCTTGAAATCCAGGTCTGACTTGACCTCGCAACCGTCTTGTTCACAGACCAATAAGGTCTGTGAACTTTTGAAGTCCGCCTGCAGGTATCTATCCGGGCCCCAATCCATACGCGCGCCGGATAATTGCAGGTCGCTTAAGATGCCGAGCTTTCCTTTGTCGAACGCGAACTTTGTTTTTTGCGTCGTCAGATCCCCGCGCAGTTTATAGTCAACGGAAAACGCCGCATCCATCTCGTTGATGTTCAGGGCCGCTTCCAGGCGGATGCCACGCTCATCGTTACGCATGACAAAGTTGTCGGCCCGCAAGGCATGTGCGCGGATACCTTTGTTTTCCCCCGTGACCACGCGCGTTTCTTCCAGGATGAGGCTGCCATGGGCGGACATTCCCTGGGGAGCAATATCCAGCGATTTTATCTCGGCGCTTATCTTGCCATTGACCGAACGTCCTTGCGCGAACGTGATAAAAGTTGAGTCAGATTCCAGATGCCCGCTGGCCGTCCAGCGCCCGTCCTGGCGGGTCAGGGAAACGCCGGTTGCCCGCGCCGAAGTGACGATCCTTTTCTCCCCCGCAAGCTCCACGTCCATCTTGTCGATGGTCACGCCGCCCTGGGCCTGCAGCCCGTCGCGTTCCCAATTCAGGTTCAAATCCAGCGCGGTGACGATACCGTCTTGAAAATGGATATCCTGCGGCAGGGGAATAAGGGACAAATATTGGGCCAGCGCGATACGCTCCGCCATGACGCGGGTGGAAAGCTTGCGCGATTCGAGGTAATAATTCCCTTTGATGTTGATGGTGGCCTCCCTGCGAGGGATTTTACCTCCCAGGGTAAAGCGGACGATCTTGTTGAGCGAGAACCGGGCGTCGAGCTCGATGCCGCTGATGACCTCATGAAAATTTTCCGGTACGGTCCGGTCGGTGTAGGCGATCTCACCGTCTTTGACGATGATTTTGCGCGGGGCGATGATCCAGGAGCTTTTGGTTTTGCCGGAGGTTGAAGATTTGTGGTCCTCCAGCCCCGCCAACGGCGGGGCCAGCAGATCGGAGAAATTCCATCGGGTCGTTTCTTCACGCGTGATCTGCGCGAACGGGCCGCTCACGCGTATCGACGGGATCAGGATGATCTTTTTCTGGAATACCGGCGCCAGCAGAACATGGAAGGTGACCTCATCGGCCTGCAGAAAGACGCGCGCGGGATCGTCTTTCTGGTAGACGGTCAAGTTACGCACGACAAATCCACTCAAGGGGCTGAAGTGGATTTTATCGATGGTAACATTGCGGTGGAGATATTCCCGCGCCCGGGCGATGACGAAGCGCTTGAACTGCACGGGTAAAAAGATGTTCTGAATATAGAAATAAAGAAAATAGGAGAGGATAAAGATCGTCAGGAGAGCATAAACAGTCTTGCGCGTCCAGTGCATAGTAATTGTATTATAACCAAGCGCAGGATGTGTTGCAAAGAAAAACCGAGGGGAATCAGGGGACGGCCATTGTTCTCTGGTCAATTTTCAATTTTTTATTTTGCCCGGCGGGATTCTTTCCTGTACACTGTTATTGATTTTCTCTCTACCACTAAAAAGTCCGCATGGTTTGGTGAGCATCGTTTCAGCGGCGGCTCAGTTCCGTCGTTGGGTGCGAGCTTGCAGAGTGCCTACACGGCTGAAAGACGAGATGAGAAGACAACATGTTTCCTTGCTGTCGCGATCCCCGACGTTTGCCGCGATCGACTTCGAGACCGCGGACTACGGGCGCGATAGCGCGTGTGCCGTCGCACTCGTACGAGTTGAAGGCGGGGCTATCATCGATCGTGCCTTCCACTACATTCGTCCTCCACGCAAGGACTTCGTGTTCTCGTATTTGCACGGCATCTCGTGGAGTGACGTGGTTGACGCCCCGACATTTCGGGAGTTGTGGCCATCTCTTCGCGAGGGGCTTGCCGGCGTGGAGTTTCTCGCGGCACATAATGCCAGTTTCGACCGCTCCGTTCTGAATACGTGTTGTGAACGGGCTCGTCTGAGCGCGCCCTCTCACGCGTTTCAATGCACTGTCCGGCTTGCCCGGACTGTCTGGAATATCTACCCGACGACGCTGCCTGACGTCTGTAGACGCCTGCGGATCCCCCTTCGTCACCATCATGCCGGGTCTGACGCTGAAGCGTGCGCGAGGATTGTCATCGCGGCTGCAAAGACAGGGGCTGCCGCCGCCAAGGCCGTTCCTCGACAGTCCGTGGGGGCACGCGATGAGGTATGCTGAGACTACCTGGCCATTAAAATGGGAGTGTCTGCTCATTTATCGCACTCTTCCGGGGGTTTGCCTTCTTTAAGGCAGGCGCAGGCATCGGGATCGATGGAACAGCCCCGGCGCAGGACTTTGCGGCCGGTAGGCTCCCTGCGGGAGGAAAACAAGAGCCCAATGGCCATCAGGCTGAAGCACAAAGATAATACAATTAGCGTCGTGAAAAATTCCATAATTGCAGTATATATTATTTAGGGGCAAGTAGCAAGGGTCAGGGAACAAGGTTTTTCCTTGCTCCTTGTTTCTTGCCCCTTGCCCCTTTTTGACTCTAATTTACTTCTTGGCTGCGATAATCTTTATGTTACAATAACGCTCTGTATGGCCAAAACAGTCCACAAGAAGCTCAATATCAGCCCCGCCCAGGAGCTCGCAATTCTGCGCAGGATCGTCGAGATCACCAATTCCTCGCTTGATCTGAAATCGACCCTTGATGAATTCGTCAAGGCGCTCAACGACATGACCAGCGCGGATTCGATCTTCATTTACCTTTTCGACGAGAACCGCACCCAGCTGACCCTGATGGCCTCCAAGACCCCGCATAAAAAGGAATTGGGAAAAGTTATCCTCAAGGCCGGAGAGGGTATCGCCGGCTGGGTCGCCCGTGAAAACAAGACGGTCGCCATCAAGCAAAGCGCGTACAAGGATCCGCGCTTCAAACATTTCGACGTTTTGCCCGAGGACAAATACGAAGCCCTGCTTTCGCTTCCCATCATTTACAAGGGGAAATCCATCGGGGTCGTCAACATCCAGCACCGCAAGCCCCACGAATATGCCAAGAGCACTGTCGGATTATTCTCCATCATCGCCCAGCAAATAGGCGGGGTTATCGAGCACGCCCGTTTGTACGAGGAGACCAGGAAAAAAGCGCTGCAGTTCGACAGCCTGGTGAAGGTCAGCCAGTCGATCACCTCGGAAAGTTATCTCGACCAAATATTGAACCTGATCGTGGTCGTCACCGCCGAGATGATGGATTCCAAGATCTGTTCGATCATGATCCTCGACGAAAAAGGCAAGGAGCTTGTGATCAGGGCGACCCAAAGCTTGAGCGAGGAATACAAGAAAAAGCCCAACGTCAAGGTGGACTCGAGCATCAGCGGCGAGGTCATCAAGTCGAAAAAGCCTTTGGCCGTGTATAATGTTTGCGAGGAGAAAAAATACAGCTACCGCGACCTGGCCGCGAAAGAAGGGCTTACCTCGATGCTGTCGGTGCCGATGGTCGTCAAGGACAAGGCCATCGGGATCATCAATGTTTATACCAAAGATCCGCATGATTTTGTCCAGGAAGAGATTGATGTCCTGCAAATGGTGGCTAACCAGGCGGCGGTCGCCATCGAGAACACGAAGCTGATGGAAGAGGCCATCAAGGCCAAAGAAGCGCTGGAGGCCCGCAAGCTCATTGAGCGCGCCAAAGGCATTCTGATGCGCCTGAACAATCTAAGCGAAGAGGCCGCCCACCGGTTGATCCACAAAAAGAGCATGGATTCCTGCCGCTCGATGAAAGAGATCGCCGAGTCCGTTATCCTGATGGACGAGCTGCGTAGCGGAAAATAGCCCGCCATGAAACGTAATCACGCACAACTTATTTGCGACATTGGCGAGCTGGTCGGTCTTTTTGTGGACACGACGAGCCTAGAGGCCTTTTTGCAAAAGATCGTAGAGATGGTCTCGGAACATATGGGATCCGAGGTCTGTTCCATATATCTATTTTACGACGAGACTGAAGAGTTAGTTTTGAAAGCGACGCGAGGTTTGAAGCCCGAGGCTATCGGCAAGGTGCGCCTGAAGCTGGGCGAGGGTTTGACCGGAATAGCTATGAAAGAAATGCGCCCGATCTGCGAGCGCAACGCCAGCAAAGCGCCGGGCTACCGTTATTTCCCGGGAATCGGAGAAGAGGTGTATGAGTCTTTTCTGGCTGTCCCGATCACGCGCGGGCAGACCCGCATCGGGGTTTTGGTCATTCAGAACAAGCGCAAAGATTATTTTGACGCCGAGGACGTCCAGGCGGTGCGGGCGATCGCTTCCCAGCTGGCCAACACCATCGAAATGGCCAAGGTCCTGATCGGCCTTGAGGAAAAGCGTGAACATAAAACGCCGGAATCTCTCCACGAGGATTTGCTCCGCATCCCCTGCCGGATCGGGTCCGCGGGGCTGGCCGTGGGCGGGGCCATTATCGGCGACGAGCGTTATTCGTTCCGGGAACTTAAGGAAGCGGTGAAGAACAAAGACTACAGTCTCGAGGATTTCCGGGCGGCGTTGCGCCACACCGAAAGCGAACTCGAGGCCATGCAGCGGCAGATCGAGGAAAAGCTCGCTGACGTGGCGTCGCTTATTTTCGCGGCCCAAATTTTGATGCTCAAGGACGAAGCGTTCGTCGGGGCGATGACCGACCTTATCCGCCAGGAGGTGTCCCCGCCGGAGGCCATCATGAGCGTCGTTGAACATTACGTCCAGATGTTCGGCAAACTCTCCAACGACTATTTGCGCGAAAAACGCCAGGACGTCCAGGACATCGGCAAGAGACTGTTGCTGCATCTTGTCGGCGACCCCGGGGGACTGCAAGACCACAAGGGCGGCATCATCATCGTCCAGGAGCTTTATCCGTCGGAGCTTTTGAAATTATCTTCACAAGGGGTCCAGGGGATCATCCTTTTAAGCGGCGGCATCACTTCGCATCTGTCGATCCTGGCGCGCTCGCTGGAGATCCCGATGGTCATTACCGAAACGCCGCAGCTTTTGCGGCTTCCGGCCGACACGCAGATCTTTCTGGACGCCGAAGAGGGTTTCGTGCACGTCAATCCTTCGAAGGGTGTGCTGGATCTCTTTGAGAAGATCAAGGCCCAGAAGGAAAAGCCGGGGGCGCGCAAGTTTTCCGCGGCGGCTGTCAAGAAAACGGTGACGAAGACCAAAGACGGCACGCGTGTCCAGCTTTTGGCCAACCTCAACCTTTTGAGCGATTTGAAACACGCCAAAGCGGTGGCGGCGCAGGGGGTAGGCCTTTACCGCACGGAATTCCCTTTTATGGTCCGGTCGGATTTTCCGACGGAAGAAGAGCAATATATCGTTTACAAAAAGGTCGTCGACGCGCTTGACGGCCAGGAGTTGACCTTCCGCACGCTCGATATCGGCGGCGACAAGATCCTTTCCTATTATGATTACGGCAAAGAGCAGAACCCTTTTTTGGGCATGCGTTCGATCCGGTTTTCTCTAAAGCACAAGGACGTGTTCCTCCAGCAGGTGCGGGCGATTCTCAGGGCGGGCGTGGGCGCGGATCTGAAGATCATGTTCCCCATGATCTCTTCCCTGGATGAATTTTTGGACGCGAAAGCCATAGTGCTGGAATGTATCAAAGATCTGTCCCTGGAAGGTATCGCCTGCCACAAAAAACCCAAGATCGGCCTGATGATCGAACTGCCGGCCGTGCTGGAGATCATCGATGACCTGGCACAGGAGGCCGATTTTTTCAGTATCGGTACCAACGATTTCGTCCAGTACATGCTGGCGGTCGACCGCACCAACGAAAAGGTCGCGGAATTCTATTTGCCCCACCACCCCTCCATTTTACGGTCTTTGAAGAAAGTGATCGTTGCCGCCGACGGTCATGGCAAAGAAGTTTCCATTTGCGGCGACATGGCGCACGATGAGCGGTATATTTTCTATCTTCTGGGGATAGGCCTGCGGCGCTTCAGTCTGGATTCTTCCTACATTCCCAGCATACGTACCGTTATTGGGGGCATAGACCTGGGTGGGGCAACGCGGATGACAACCCGGTTGCTGCGGTGCAATAAGATCAAAGATATCGACCGGCTTTTAAAGAATGGATAACGAAAAAAGTCTTGACAAAAATCGGGCCTGATTTTATACTGACAAAAATCTAGCGTCGCTGTTCGTCACGCAGGTGCCTATATTTTTAAAAGAAACGCAAGGGCGATGAAGTCCTCTTAACGGCCGGAATACGGCCTGCAGAGGACTTTTTATTTGATACCATTTCCCTGCATTAAGAAAAATGGTATCAAATAACCCTAAGCAAGCGACGAGCGTAAGCGAGGAGCGCGGCGAAGGGTAACTTATCAAAGAAACTATCACACAACAGAATAAAGGAGATTTGTGATGGGCGCAAGATCACGTATTTCAGAGATGGCTATCAACGAAAAAGGAGAAACGACGATGGAGACAGTAACCAGTATTGCCGGTGGAGTCAATTCGATCCAGGATATTTACGGCAGCAACGTTTTTAACTTAAAGACGATGCGTAACTATTTGTCCGAGAAGGCTTATACTTCCTTAAGCAAAACGATCAAAGACGCCGGAAAGCTCGACCCTTCGATCGCCGATGAAGTGGCCGATGCCATGAAGAATTGGGCGCTTTCCAAAGGCGCTACGCATTACACGCACTGGTTCCAGCCTTTGACCGGATTGACGGCGGAGAAGCATGATTCTTTTATTTCCCCGGACGGTGAGGGCGGCGTCGTTCTGGAATTCTCCGGAAGTGAACTCATCCAGGGCGAACCGGATGCCTCAAGCTTTCCTTCCGGCGGATTGAGACCGACCTTTGAAGCGCGCGGCTATACCGGCTGGGATCCTACAAGCCCGGCCTTTATTAAAGAAGGGCCCAAGGCAGCGACGCTGTGCATCCCGACGTATTTCGTCGGCTGGAAGGGCGAGGCGCTGGACAAGAAAACGCCTTTACTGCGTTCGATGAAAGCGTTGAACAAACAAGTCGAGCGTTTGGCCAAAATTCTTGGCATTAAAGCTACCCAAAAACCTTACGCGACCTTAGGCGGCGAGCAGGAATATTTTCTCATCGACCGCAACTATTACAACCAGAGAATTGACCTGGTCCAGACCGGACGCACCTTGTACGGCAAAGAACCGGCCAAACACCAGCAGATGGCCGACCATTATTTCGGCGCCATCAAGGACCGCGTGATCGCGTTCATGGAAGATTTCGACCGCGAGATGTGGAAGTTAGGTGCTCCGAGCAAAACACGTCATAATGAAGTCGCTCCGGCGCAGTACGAGATCGCTCCGATCTTCGAAAATCAGAACCTCGCCGTCGATCACAATATGCTGTGCATGGAAGTGATGCAGCGGGTTGCCAAACGCCATGGGCTGGCGTGTTTGCTGCACGAGAAACCTTTTTCCGGCATCAACGGTTCAGGAAAACATAACAATTGGTCGGTGACCGGTCCTGATGGGAAGAACTGGTTCTCTCCGGGAAGCAGTCCTCACGAGAACGAGCGGTTTTTGATCATGCTCGTCGCTGTTTTGCGGGCCGTTGATGAAAACGCCGCTTTGTTGCGCGCCGGTGTCGCCTCGGCCGCCAACGATCATCGCCTGGGATCTCATGAAGCTCCTCCGGCGATCATCTCGGTCTATCTGGGTGAGCAATTGACGGACATCATCGAGCAGATCGAAAAGGGCGGGGCCAAGTCGTCCAAAGTGGGCGGCACGCTGGAAGTCGGCGTCGATTCTTTGCCGATCCTGCCGCGTCACGCGTCGGATCGTAACAGAACTTCACCTTTCGCCTTTACAGGTTCGAAATTCGAGTTTCGCGCGGTGGGGTCTTCGATGAGCCTGGCCGGCCCGAACGTCATCCTCAACACGATCGTGGCGGATGCCATCGATCAGATTTGCGCCGAACTCGAATCCGCGGGCGGAGAGAACATCAACAAAGCTGTTCAGAAGCTTTTGCAGAATTATATCAAGAAGTACAAGAGGGTCATCTTCAACGGTGACAACTACACCGAGGTATGGGCCAAAGAAGCCAAGAAAAGAGGCCTTCCTAATTTGAAAACCACGCCGGAAGCCCTGGCTGTTACCAAAGACGCTAAAGTCATCGCGATGTTCGAGCGACATGGCGTATTGACCAAGACCGAGCTGGTTTCCCGTTACGATGTTTATATGGAAACCTACAACACGATCCTCAAATATGAGTCGGATCTGGCGGCCCAGATGGCCAAGAACATGATCATGCCGGCTGTTTTAAGCTATCAGGGGGGGTTGGCGGAGACCATTAAAGCCGTCGAGACCAGCAATAAGGGCAAGGTTACCGAGACCCGCAAGATCCTCAAGGAAGTCACAGACTTGACCGAGACTGCATGGGAACAAATCGTCAAGCTTGAAAAGGCCAGCCCCGGCGGTGTCGCGGAGAAGATCAAATCCGCCATGGAAGAACTGAGGGAGACCATAGACACGCTCGAAGGTTATGTTCCGGCAGAAACCTGGCCGTTGCCTTCATACGCGGAAATGTTGTTCCTTTCATAAAGGTTAAATAGTGGAGTCGAACGGATCAGCCCTTTGGTTCCTTGGTCGACAGACAAAAGTGAGCCAAAGGGTTTTTCCATCTACCTAATTCTATGATCCTTATCTTTAAACACATCGAGATCGAAGGTCCGGAAACGATCGGCCAGTTTTTTGTTGATGAGGGTTTTGAGATCAAGATCCTTGGCCTGCATAAAGGGGATCGCCTTCCTGGAACATTTGATCATTTGGATGCCGTGATCAGCCTAGGCGGCCCGATGAATGTGTATGAGGAAGGCAAGTACCCGTTTTTAAAGGAAGAAAATGTCTTTTTGCAGGGGATTCTGGAGCAGGGGATTCCGTTTATGGGGATCTGTCTGGGAGGCCAGTTGCTCGCCAAAGCTTCCGGCTCAAAAGTGGGACGCTCACCGGAAAAAGAGATCGGATTTGCGCCGGTCCAGTTGACGGCCGCTGGTAAGAAAGATCCGTTATTTCAAGGTGTTGCGGGACCATTGGACGTATTCCAATGGCATGAAGATATGTTTGAAGTTCCCGCCGCTGGCACGCTGCTGGCTTCATCGTCGGTGTGTCCTAACCAAGCGTTTCGCGTGGGCAAATGCGCTTACGGCGTGCAATTCCATATCGAGATCACCGATAAAAGCATCCGGGAATGGTCTGATGAATATTTTGAAGCAGGGGACCGGACATTTGCCGAAAAGAAGAAGGCGATGCTCGAGGATTATCAGAAGAAAAAAGACCAATTCCACGGCGTTGCTGATAAAATATACATGAACTTTCTGGATATAATCTTGCAGTCACAAAGTCACCAGGTCACCAAGTCACCGGAAAAAATCGGGTGACGGGTGACTTTGTGTCTTTGTGACCAACTGCTATGTTGCGAGTCGCTCTAGCACAAATTAATCCTACCGTCGGCGATCTTCCCGGCAACCGCCAGAAGATCATCGAGTATATCGCGCGCGCCCGGGCCAAGGACGCTGATATCGTGGTTTTCCCTGAATTGGCCGTCTGCGGCTACCCGCCGGAAGATCTGCTCCTCAAAGAACATTTCGTGCGCGATAACATCAAATCCTTGAATTTGTTGGCCCGCGAGGTCAAAGGTATCGCCGCCGTCATTGGATTTGTTGATATCGATAACAAAAAACGTTTGTACAACGCCGCCGCGGTCATTTCCGACGGCCGGTTAAAAGGCGTCTACCGCAAGAAAGAACTGCCCAATTATGGCGTATTCGATGAGAAACGTTATTTTACCGCCGGTAACGACGACGTTATTTTTTCTTTGGGCGGGCATGTCTTCGGCGTGACGATCTGCGAGGATATCTGGATCGAGGGGAGTGTTTATCAAAAACAGGTCAAAAGCGGCGCGGACCTTCTTATCAATATTTCCAGCTCACCGTACGACGTGGGGAAATTGAAGAAGCGGCGGGAGTTGCTGCGCAAAAGAGCGCGTCAGGCCAAAACTTTCATTTGTTACACAAATCTCGTTGGTGGTCAAGATGAGTTGGTTTTCGACGGCGGCAGCATGGTCATTGACCCGCGCGGCAAGACGCTTGCCTTCGGCAAATCGTTCGAAGAAGACTTGGTGATCGCGGATGTTCCCGTAAAGCAAAAGAAGAAAACGTCCAAAGCGGTTGTATTAAATAAAGATGTTTTTCATAAAGTACAGGCGCCGCTTGCGGCCCAGGTCGCGCCGGAGGGGACCGACCTTGAGCGGATCTATAAGGCGCTGGTCCTGGGCACGCGGGATTACGCGCGTAAAAACAAGTTCCGCGGTTGCTTGATCGGTTTAAGCGGCGGGATCGATTCGTCGCTCGTTGCCGCGATCGCCGTCGCTGCCCTCGGTAAAGAGAACGTGATCGGGGTTTCGATGTCTTCGCGCTTTACTTCCGCCGGAACGCGCGACGACGCCCGCGCGCTGGCCGGAAATCTGGGGATCAAATTCCACGAGATCCCCATTGAACGGATGTTCGTGACGTACCTGGAACAGTTCAAGGAAATTTTTGGAGAACAGCCCTTCGGTCGGGCCGAGGAGAACCTGCAGGCCCGGATCCGGGGCACGCTTTTGATGACCCTCTCGAACCGCTGGGGCAGTCTGGTTTTGACCACGGGGAATAAAAGCGAGGTGGGTGTCGGTTATTGCACGTTATATGGAGATATGAGCGGTGGGTTTGCGGTCATTAAAGACGTTCCAAAGACGACCGTGTATCAATTGGCCCGGTTGGTCAATCAAGAGGCCGGGAAAGACCTCATCGCGCGAAGCGTTTTGGAGCGCGCGCCGACCGCGGAATTGAGGGAAAACCAGAAAGACCAGGATTCTTTGCCGCCGTACGATATTTTGGATGCAATGCTGCGTGAATACGTGGAAGAGCACCGGTCGTTGGCCTATATGGCGCGTAAAAATGACAAGGAACTGGTCAAAAAAGTCATTGCGATGGTCGACAGCAACGAATACAAGCGCCGCCAGGGGCCGCCGGGCATCAAAATCACGCCCCGCGCCTTCGGCAAAGACTGGCGTTTACCGATCACGAACAAGTACCGGGAGAGTTGATATTACATATTGAAAGTTGTACTTGCAATATGTAAATTATATGTTATGCTGTTTTTATGATCAAACGCGCCCTGGAAACAACGTTAAAACAAGCGGCCAGGCAGTATCCGGTCGTGCTCTTGACGGGCCCCCGGCAATCCGGGAAAACGACTTTGTGCCGGGCAGTTTTTCACGGCAAGCCCTATATTTCTTTTGAAAATCCCGATTACTGCGAGTTTGCCCGGAAAGATCCACGCGGTCTCCTGGACAAATACGGTGAAGGCGCGATTTTTGACGAAGTCCAGCGTTGTCCCGATATCCTGTCTTACCTCCAGGGGATTGTGGACGAGCATCCCGGTAACGGCCGATATATCCTCACCGGCAGCCAGAATATCCTCCTTTTAAAATCCGTCCAGCAATCTTTGGCGGGGCGCGTTGCCATTTTAAGACTGCCGCCTTTTTCTTATAGCGAAGCGGCCAAAACTTTAGCGTCATATTCTTTGGACAAGATTTTGTATGCCGGCGGTTATCCCCGTATTTTTGACCAGAAGCTTGAGCCCGCCGATTACCTTCGCAATTACACCGCCAGTTATCTTGAGCGCGATGTGCGGGAGATCATCCACGTGAAAAATCTTTCCAGTTTCCAGAAATTTTTGAAGCTCTGCGCCGGGAGGGTTGGACAGATATTGAATTTATCGAGTATCGGCAATGACCTGGGGATCTCTCATACGACGATCAGGGAATGGCTGTCAGTTCTGGAAACCAGCTATATTGTCTATCTTTTGCCGGCGTATTACCGCAACTTCAAGAAACGTATCGTCAAGTCGCCCAAATTATATTTTCATGATGTCGGACTGGCTTCCTATCTTTTGGGGATAGAAAGTTCCGAATATATGAGCCGGGATTCGTTAAGAGGAAATTTATTCGAGAATTATGTGGTAACCGAGACAATCAAACATTTTTGGTCCCACGGCCGCAATGCCCCGCTTTATTTTTTCAGGGATAATATCGGTAATGAGGTGGACCTGCTTATTGAAAAAGCGCGTCAGGTCGCCGCCATCGAGATCAAGGCGGGGCAAACAGTCAACAGTGACTGGTTTAAAGGGCTGGAATATCTCAAGCGGGTGATGGGGAAAACGGTTTTATCGCGGCATCTGGTTTACGCCGGCAAAGAGGAATACGTAAGGGAAGGGACACAGGTCCTGTCCTTTCGCGGCGTCAGCGGGATGGTTGGATCGATAGAAAAATAGAGCCGGGATATTTCTTGCCCTGATACTCGACCGCTGCGGCCGGGATGCGCGATGGGCGAAGCTCAAACAGGGAATGCCCATATTGATATGGTAATGAATGTGGTAATCTCTACGGTGAAGGCGGCCTTGCCCGTAACGAATACAAGCGCCGTCAGGGGCCGCCGGGGGTCAAAATTATCCCCCGCGCCTTTGGGAAAGACTGGCGCCTGCCGATCACGAATAAATACCGGGAGAGTTGAAATTTTTTTGCACTTACGGCTGGCCGTATGTTACAGTGGCTCGCGACGGTTTTGAGTATTTTGAAGAAGGTGCATGGGTATGAATGACTTGGTTGATTTCAATGTATGACAATGGAAAAGATAGCGAAGGCGATTGTAACCCTTGAGTGAGCAAGGAGTTATGAAAGCATAGCAATACCTCCCCTTGATTCAGCGTGCGCAGAAGCAGTCTTGATCTCACCCCCTCCAAGAATCAAATTGGTATTTTCGTGTCAAAATCAACTTTATAATCGTATTCAAATCTTCATTGACAAGCTATAGGCTTGACGCTATAGTTGCGTTATAGCGCAAGTATGCAATGCAGGAGGAAACTATGTTAAAAGAGACAGAGATTCTAAAAGCCTTGGGAGAAACAACGAGACTCCGCATTATGAGGCTTCTTTTGGAAACAAAAAAAGAAATTTGCGGATGTGAATTTGTGGATTCTCTGGAAATCCCACAGTATAACCTTACCAAACATATCGATATCCTTTTTCACGCTGGTCTCGTCAAAATTAGGAAGGAAGGGCGATGGGTTTATTATTCAGCTCAAACGGATGGGTCAACTTTTTGTCGGCTTGTTTGCGAAGGAATTTTAAAGGCCACAGATAATGTTTATATTGATGATTTGAGGAGGTTTAAACATAGGATGACACTACGTCAAGGAGGGAAATGCCTCTTGGGTATTCAGAATAAAAAATTTAGGACATAATATGTCGTTACCCGAAATCGTATATAAAACCCTGAATGAATTTGTCTCTTTGACCTTAACGGTTATCCCTTACTTTATTCTAGGAAGCGCCTTTGGTGCCTTGATCAGATCTCACCTGAAACCAAATTTCGCTTACAAATATCTAAATAGCGGAACTTCTTCTGTAGTAAATGCGAGTATATTGGGGGCAATTCTTCCCGGATGCGCTTGTGCCACTATCCCTATGGCGGAGGGTTTGAAGGAAAAAGGGGCAAGGATTGGTACAGTTGCCGCATTTATAATGGTATCTCCGCTTTTGAGCCCTCAAACCGTCATCCTAACCTATGCCTTGCTTGGCTGGAAGTTTAGTCTTGCCAGAGTGGTCTTTTCTTTAGCCGGTGCGATCATCCTGGGAATAGCATTCAATTATTTTGAGAAAAATAAAATTAAGGGATTTGTTTCCCCTGACAAATTTTCATATGCTGAATGCAAATCATGTCCGCCAGCATACGAAGTAGGAAAAATAGGTTTTTGGAAGAGCTTTCTCGCCATCGTTAAAGAATTGGGTAAATATTTTCTTCTGGGGATGTTTATAGCAAGTCTGTTGACCGTCATTATTCCTGAGGAAACTATACCGAAATACATCGGTTCATCCGGATGGTTTGCGTATTTTGTCGCCGTTTTATTAGGCATCCCCATATACATATGTGAAGGCGAGGAGATCCCAATTACCTTGGCACTTTTAAAACTCGGTCTAGGCAGCGGTCCTGCGTTTAGTTTCCTTTTAGGTTCGGTGGGAACATGCATTCCTACCATGATCATGGCGCAAAAGGTTATTGGCAGGAAGCCGGTTCTTTTTTACATCGTTTACTGGTTTTTATTTGCCGTTGGAGCAGGGTTAATATTTAGCCTATTTTAGAATGAAAAACAGCACTCTGTTTTGGTTATTTTGCATGATGGTTTTTATTCCTGTCTTAGCGGAAGCAGGGTCTTTCCAGATTTCGGGTGGTATTGACGGAAGATATACTAATACAAACGGAAATGAGCATGATGCACAACTGGAAGGCCTTTTTTTGAACTTAAGAAAGATATTTAGTGATAGTAAGGGTGACCGTTTGATTGCCGTTGCTCAAGTAGATGCAGATCACAATCTTAAAGAGGTCAAGCCGTATCAAACCTATCTTCAGTACAAAGGGCCTTTGGGAAAATGGAATATCCGGGCAGGGCATTATATTCTTCCTTTTGGGCTGTTATCAGATTTTGATAGCGAACGGCTTGTTCTTCGGACTCTGGAGCCGTTGAGTTTAGGGATTAAATTGGATACGGGTGTCGAGCTGTTGGGATATATCAAGGACTTGGATTATGCCGTTTCCATTAGTCAAGGTGTAGGACGAAACAGATTAACTGATGTCGATAACGATAAACTTGTCACCGCAAGAATCGGCTGGCAAGGGGAAGATATCAATGTTGGTTTATCCGGCTTGATCGGTAATGTATTAACTGAAAAAGATTCTATAATTCGTGAGGATTTAGGAACGAACAACTTTTATGCGAAACGTTTAGGGGTTGATATTACCAGACACGCCGGACCTTTGATTTTAAGATCGGAGTTTATAATCGGCGAAGATGGCGATGAAACCGTAAGAGGCGGCATCGCCAAAGCTGATTATGCCCTGACTTCAAAATTAGAACTAAATTTAAAATATGCCTATTGGCAGAGAAATGGTGATAGAAATTTTGTCGGAGCGGGATTCTCCTATGAACTGCAAAAAGGGCTGTTTTTCAGAATCGGAAATGAACATGAATTTGGTAAGGAGAGCAAAAATGTCGCTACAGTACAGACATACTTTGAGTTTGCCAAACAGTTTTAAAGTCTTTCTAATTGCTACTGCCTTTTTATCTATCTCATCGGCGGTATTTGCCGAGGTTTGTGTATGGAGAAATCCGGAAAGAACGATGACCCAGATTTTCCCGGAGGCCGGTGATTATAAGACAATCACGAAAGCTATCAGCGCCGAAGAAAGAATGGCGATTGAACAAAAGCTGGGAGCAACACTATCCGAAGACGAAAGTCAAGAGTGGATCTATTACGAAATAACGGACGGTCGAGGGGAGCCGCTGGGTTTTATCACCGCGGACGCAGAAAAGGGAGAATACGGTGTCATCGAAATGGTCATGGGTATAACGCCTGATGGAAAAGTCAAAGGAGTTTATATCCAAAGGTCTAGGGAAAAGGATACAGTGTTTAAATCCAAACCCTTCCTAGACCAGTTCATTAATAAAACGGTTAGTGATTCTTTAGAACTTGGGAAGGATATTAAAGCATCCGAGGAATCAATGCCGGTCAAACTGGTAGTTTTTGGCGTAAAGAAGATGTTGATCTTTTATGATCAGTTAAATTAAAGGGGAGGAACCATGATCATTAGGGGAAAATTCTTAATGTTACTTTTGGCCTTATCAATAACACAATGCGGATGTGCCGACCATGCCAAATTCAATAAAATCCAATTCGGGCAGGCGATACCCGAAAATGTCGAACTTGTCAAACTGAAACAAATCATGGAAGAACCAGCAACATACAATAATAAGGAAGTCCTGCTGGAGGGGCAGTTCGCCGGAATTTGTTGCGAGAGCGATTTCTTTTACAAAGAGGATTTTGAAACAATCGAGCTTTCTCCACAGGGTTTCCCGTCACCCAAATTGATCGTAGGGACACCGATCAGGGCTTATGGCATTGCCAGGGTTTCCGGCGATAGGATCCGGGTTGAAGTAAAGGGGGTAGAGGTAAAATGACATTCCTTTCACTGGCTTTTAAAAATCTTCAACGGCATAAAATTCGCACCATCCTTACGGCTTCAGGCATAGCCATTGCCGCAGCGACATTGTTTTCTATCCTTTCGTTCGACCGTGGTTATAAGACGGCGTTAGAAGAGGAGATTTTAGGTTCTGGCATTCATATGTTTGTTTCAACCGAAGGGTGTCCTCTCGAAGCCGCATCCTTGATTATTAGAGGAGGAGAAATTCCGCGGTTTTTGCCGATGAGTAGTTTGGAAATTGTAAAAAAGGTGGAAGGAGTTAAGGAAGCGGGAGGATTTTTGATATTTTCTATTACTGCTCCTGACGGCTCGAAGGTGGATCTTTTTTACGGGATCACCGAGGATGTTCTTAAGCTAAAGCCAAATTGGGAAATTAGGGGAAACTGGTTTAAGGATGAAAATTCCATCATTCTTGGTTCTGAAGTCGCGCTGCTGGAAAAACGGGATGTCGGCGATAAGGTTTACATTGAAAGCATTGATAAAGAATTTATGGTCTCCGGTATTTTGGAGAAAACTTTCGGACAGGACGATGGTTTTTATTTTCTTCCCATCGAAACAGCACAAAAATATTTTAAAAAGGAAGGCAAACTCACGGCCATCGGCGTTCAGCTGTTTGATCCGACTAAAATGGTCGATGTAAAAACAGAATTGGAGAAACTTCCGGAAACCTATGTGGTTCCTTCAGAGCAGATGAGTAAGGAGATACTTACGTTGGTTGGGGGCACTAAAGCTCTCATGCATTCCATTCTTTATATTGTGTTAATTGTAAGCACATTAGGTCTGTTAAATACCATTTTAATGGCTACCTTTGAGAGGCAAAAGGAATTTGGCTATTTGAGATGTGTCGGCGCAGGGAGGAAAGATATCCTAAAGTTGATTTTCTTAGAGACACTGATTCTGTGTACCGCCGGAGGACTTTTGGGTTTATTGCTTGGCTTTGTCCTTTCCTCTGGCATGGATCAGTGGGTACGTCAATTCCTGCCTTATGTTCCCGCCGGAAAACTCTTAAGGCCGAATGCAATTGTATTCTTGTTGTCAATAGGCATAGTCCTAAGCCTTGGCTTACTAGCAGGTCTTTTCCCGGGATACAGGGCATCGCGGGTATCACCAATGGAGGCCATCAGAAATGAGTAAAATCATTGAATTAAATAATGTCATAAAGTTGTATCAAAGGGGCAACGAGAAGGTTCATGCTCTGGATGGTATAAGTTTATCAATTGAAGAAGGTGAGCTTGTTGCTGTGGTGGGGCCCTCAGGTTCCGGCAAGACAACTTTTTTGAACATGATCGGATGTGTTGATAAACCAACCTCCGGCTCTGTTCATTTGAACGGCCAGGAAACGACAGACTTCAAAGACAAAGAATTGACACACATCAGGTCAAAAACGATTGGATTTATTTTTCAACAGTTTTTTCTTCTGCCGACATTAACGGCGCTGGAGAATATTCAACTGCCAGCCCTTTTCATCGCCAATAGAAAGGAGAAAATAAAGGAACGATCCAGGGAGGTGCTTGAACTGGTAGGTTTGGCTAATCGTTCAAACCATTTACCTTCGCAATTGTCAGGCGGTGAGATGCAAAGGGTAGCCATAGCCAGAGCCCTTGTCAATGACCCCAAGATTCTTTTAGCAGATGAGCCAACGGGTAATCTTGATTCTCACAATGCCCAAATAATGCTAGAACTCTTAAGAAAGTTGAACCGACAAGGAATCACTGTCATTATTGTTACCCATAATTTGGAGCTCGCAAAGTCAGCCCAAAGAATTCTAAGCTTGAAAGACGGGAAAATTACGACGCAAGTCTCTTTTTCTTGAAGGATTAGGAAATGAACGCGAATCTACGCAAAGCTGTTACTGTTGTTGCTTCCCTGAATTTGGCCTATTTTGGTGTTGAATTTGCGGTTGCTTCGGCCATCGGCTCGGTTTCGCTTTTCGCCGACAGTATTATTTTTTGGAAGATACCTCACTCAATTTTTTGATCGCTATCGCGCTGGGATGGAGCGCAACTAACCGGGCTCGCTTGGGAATGGTCCTTGCTGGCATTTTGCTCATCCCTGGTCTCGCTACACTGTGGACAGCGTGGCAGAAGTTCATGGCTCCGTTGCCGCCTGCGCCTGTTCCTCTATCGCTGGCCGGTGTTGGTGCCCTGGCTGTCAATTTGTCATGTGCGTTTATTTTAGTTCGTTTCCGTATACACAGCGGTAGTTTGACGCGGGCGGCATTTTTGTCGGCTCGAAATGATGCCTTAGCGAATATTGCAATTATTGCGGCTGGATTCATGACAGCCTACACGCTTTCCGGATGGCCTGACTTAATCGTTGGGCTTGGGATTATGGCAATGAACGCTCATGCCGCACAAGAAGTCTGGAACGTCGCACATGAAGAACACCGGGCGGCAAATGCTTGAACAGAGTTCGAATAGTTGAATCACGCTTGTTTATTAAAGAAAGCGAAAGAGTTGAGACGTCTTAATTCCTCTTTATTTTGCCTCAATAATTAATTATACTTAATCTCAATCAATTAAAAGCGTCGAAATTAATATAATCACGTATGACTACACCAAAAAAAATTTATATTTGGACAGCGGGATGACAGATGAATGAGCACGATGTTTTATGATATTTAAACCGTAAGCTTGGATAATGCATGATGCTGAAATTTCTTATCATTGAGGTGCGTGATGGCATTTAGCCCGAAATACACTATAACTCCGAAGATCAATAAGGCGCTCGTGGAGATCGAGCGGGTGCGGGGGTTCCTGGACGCGGTCAAGCTCAAGGACGACTGGATCGCCGATATGCAGAAAAAGGCGCTTATCCTTGAGTCGCACCATTCCACGCATATCGAAGGCACGGCCTTAAGCCTTGAGCAGGCACAATAAGGGACAAATTTACTGTGACATACTGTGACACGCTACTGTGACATGTAATGTTTTTTATTAATCAGATGTATCTGTATGCTTCTCAATTGGTTAGGTGTATATTCGTGGAGGCCAGACAAGCCGGAATTTTAGGTTGAATTCTGCGGGGAAAATCGGTACAATAAAAACGCTAGATTTTGGGATATTGTTGAATAAATAGAGGAGAAAAACATGCCGGTTATTTCGATATTTTATTGGAATTTATGAATCCAAGAGTCAAAGACGTTAAGTCCAGTGTCGATTATACCCTGACCATTCTTTTTGATAATGGAGAGCGGAAGGTCTTTGATGTGAAGCCTTATCTGGATAAGGGAATTTTCAGGGAATTAAAAGACCCGAAGGTTTTTAATGCTGTCCGGCCTTTTTTGGGAAGCATTGAGTGGCCCCACGGTCAGGATTTTTGTCCAGACACGCTTTATTTGGAAGCGGTGGCATTGAAGTAATTAATGAGAAAACCAGCATGATGCCCGAACAATACATGCCTAAACAAGGATTATACGACCCGCGCTTCGAGCATGACAGCTGCGGTGTTGGCTTTGTCGCTCACCTTAAAGGGCAAAAATCCCACGCGATCATTCGTAACGGCATCCAGGTTTTGGAGAATTTGAGCCATCGCGGCGCTTGCGGATGCGATCCTGAAACCGGTGACGGCGCCGGGATCACCATCCAGATGCCGGATACATTTTTGCGCAAGAAATGCGCGCAATTGCACATCGATCTGCCGCCCTTGGGCGATTATGGCGCTGGGATCGTCTTTTTGCCGCCGCTCGCCGAAGACCGCAATATCATCGAGCAATGGACCGAGCATATTATCCGCGAGGAAGGCCAGAAATTTTTAGGCTGGCGCGAGGTGCCGCATGATCCGACCAAAATAGGCAAGGTCGCCCGTTCCGTGATGCCAGCCTTTAAGCAGCTTTTTATCGGCCGGGGAAAAAATACCGCCTCCGACGCCTTCGAGCGCAAACTCTACGTGATCCGCAAGCGCCTCTACAACAAGGTGCAGGATTCCGTCCTTAATCAGCGCAATTATTATTACTTCTGCAGCCTTTCCAACAAAACGCTTGTCTATAAAGGACAATTGCTGGCCGAACAGCTGGACCGTTTTTTCCCGGACTTAAGCGATCCCGACATGACCTCGGCATTGGCCATGGTGCACTCACGTTACAGCACCAACACGTTCCCGACGTGGGCGCTGGCGCATCCGTACCGCATGATCGCGCATAATGGGGAAATTAATACCTTGCGCGGCAATATCAACTGGACGCACGCGCGCGAAATGCAGTTTGTCAGCAAGGCTTTCGGCAAAGACCTCAAGAAAGTCCTCTCGATCGTCGTGCCTCACGGCAGCGACTCAGCGACATTTGATAATGTTTTTGAGATGCTTGTTCTCTCCGGGCGCTCGCTCGCGCACGCGATCATGATGATGATCCCCGAGGCCTGGAACGGCCACGAAAGCATGTCCAAAGAAAAGAAAGATTTTTACGAATACCATTCGTGCCTGATGGAGCCGTGGGACGGGCCCGCCTCGATGACTTTTACCGACGGACGCTACATCGGCGCCGTGCTCGACCGTAACGGTCTGCGTCCTTCGCGGTATTGGTTGACCAAAGACGATCTGGTCATCATGGCCTCCGAAACAGGCGTGTTGCCGGTTGAAACGGATAAAATTCTGAAGAAGTGGCGTCTGCAGCCGGGCAAAATATTCTTGATCGACACCCAGGCCGGGCGCATCATCGACGACGAAGAGATCAAGGGCGGATACGCGACCCGCAAGCCTTACGGCAAATGGCTCAAGGAAAACCTGGTGACCCTCGAAAACTTGCCCAAGCCCAAAAAGGTGAACGGATTTAACGCGAAAACGCTCCTCGAGCGTCAGAAGGCCTTTGGTTACACGCTGGAGGATTTGAAGATCCTTTTGCAGCCGATGGCCACCACGGGGCTGGAGGCAACCGGTTCAATGGGCACCGACACGCCGCTGGCGGTTTTGTCGCAGCGCCCGCAGCTTCTCTTTAATTATTTCAAACAGCTTTTCGCGCAGGTCACCAATCCGCCTATCGATTCGATCCGCGAAGAGGTCGTCATGGACGAATCCATGATGCTCGGCAGTGAGGGAAATCTTCTCGATGAAACGCCGGAGCACGCTCATCGTCTGCGCGTCGCGCGGCCGATCCTGACTAACGAAGAGCTGGAAAAGATCCGTCACGTGAATATCGGCAGCCTCAAGGCGACGACGCTGTCCTCGGTTTTTAAGGCAGTCAAAGGACCGGAAGGCCTGGAGCTGGCCATGGAAAAATTGTCCCGCGAAGCGGACAAAGTTATTGAAGAAGGCTACACGATTTTGATTTTGTCCGACCGGGATGTTAGCAAAGACAACGTCCCGATCCCGTCTTTGCTGGCCTGTTCTGGATTGCATCATCATTTGATCCGTCGGGGGACACGTACCAAAGTGAGCCTGGTCATGGAAACGGGCGAGGCCCGCGAGATGCACCATTTTGCCGTGTTGATCGGCTACGGGGCGAACGCTATCAATCCGTATCTGGCTTTTGAAACGATCGAAAATGAGATTCGGAAAAAGGTCTATCCGGAAAACCTTGACATCGATCACGCGCAGAAGAATTTTTTGAAAGCGACCCACAAGGGGTTGCTGAAGATCATCGCCAAGATGGGGATCTCCACGATCCAGTCGTACTGCGGGGCGCAGATCTTTGAAGCGGTCGGCCTGGGGGAAGAACTGGTGAAGAAATATTTTACCGCGACACCTTCAAGGATCGGCGGCATCGGCATCGAGACCGTGGCCGAGGAGGCGCTGCGCCGGCACAAGACGGGCTATCCGACGGAAAACGTCTACGACACGATGCTTGAGGAAGGCGGCAATTATCATTGGCGCAAAGAAGGCGAGCACCACCAGCTTAACCCCAGAACCGTGGCCATGCTCCAGCACGCGGTGCGTAGCTGCAAATACGACCTTTACAAACAATTCGCGCAGATCGTTAACAGCCAGGAAGCGAATTTTGCCAGCATCCGCGGATTGATGAAATTTAAAACGGGCAGGCCTGTTCCTGTTGAAGAAGTCGAGCCTGCCTCCGAGATCGTGAAGCGTTTCGCCACCGGGGCCATGAGCTACGGCTCTATTTCCAAAGAAGCGCATGAGACGCTCGCTATCGCGATGAACCGTATGGGCGGGTTTTCCAACACGGGTGAAGGCGGGGAAGATGCCGACCGGTTCAAGAAAGATCCCAACGGCGACTGGCGGCGCAGCCGCATCAAGCAGGTCGCGCAGGGGCGCTTTGGTGTTACTATCGAATATCTGGTCAATGCTGACCAGATGCAGATCAAAATGGCACAGGGCGCCAAACCCGGCGAGGGCGGACAGCTTCCCGGGCACAAGGTGAGCAAGGAAATCGCCGCGACCCGTCATACGATGCCGGGCGTGGGACTGATTTCGCCGCCGCCCCACCACGACATTTATTCCATTGAAGACCTGGCGCAGCTTATTCATGATCTGAAAAATGCCAATCCAAGGGCGGATGTGAGCGTAAAGCTCGTTTCCGAGATCGGCGTGGGCACGATCGCCGCCGGTGTTTCCAAGGGTAAATCCGACCATGTTTTGATCAGCGGTTTTGAAGGCGGCACGGGCGCCTCGCCGCAGACTTCGATCAAGCACGCCGGGTTACCGATGGAATTGGGCATCGCTGAAACGCAGCAGGTTCTGGTCATGAACGATCTGCGCGGGCGTATCCGCGTGCAGACCGACGGACAATTGAAGACCGGCCGCGACGTCGTCATCGCCGCGATGCTCGGCGCCGATGAGTTTGGTTTTGCCACGATCGCCTTGGTGTCGCTGGGCTGTATTTTGTTGCGCAAGTGTCACTTGAATACCTGTTCGGTAGGGATCGCGACCCAGGACAAAGAACTGCGCAGACAATTTGCCGGCCAACCCGCGCACGTGGTCAATTTTTTTAGTTTTGTCGCCGAGGAAGTGCGGGAGATCATGGCGGAATTGGGATTCCGTAAATTCGAGGACATGGTCGGGCGCGTGGACATGCTCGAGGCCAGGGACGTGATCGATCATTGGAAATCCAAAGGGATTGATCTCACCAATATTTTGCATAAACCCGATGTGCCCGCGAATATCGCGATCCGTCACGTGGGGCGTCAGGACCACGGGCTGGAGCGGGCCCTGGACAATCGTCTCATTGCCGACTGCCGCGCGGCCATCGACAAGAAAACGCCGGTCAAATTGAATTATCCTATCCAGAATACCAACCGTACCGTCGGGACGATGTTGAGTTCCGAGATCGCGCGTAAATACGGTCTCGCCGGATTGCCGGAAGATACAATAAAAATAAAATTCGAAGGTTCTGCCGGACAGAGTTTCGCCGCGTTTTTGTCGCACGGGGTGACCCTTACGCTCGAAGGTGACACCAATGATTACGTCGGTAAAGGTCTCTCGGGTGGCAAGCTGATCGTGTATCCGCCGAAAAAAGCGGTTTTTGTGCCGGAGGAGAATATCCTCGTCGGTAATGTTGTTCTCTACGGCGCTGTTCGCGGAGAGGCGTATTTTCGCGGCATTGCCGGGGAACGTTTTTGCGTGCGCAACAGTGGCGCCATTACCGTTGTTGAAGGTGTGGGCGACCACGGATGCGAATACATGACCGGCGGGCGCGCCGTTATTCTGGGACGCACCGGACGCAATTTTGCCGCTGGGATGAGCGGTGGGATCGCTTACGTGTGGGATGTGGACGGTCAATTCAAGACGCGGTGCAATATGGGAATGGTGGAATTATTTCCCGTCGATCACGAAGCGGATATCCAGGAATTAAAACAGCTTATCGGGAATCACGCCCAACACACGGACAGTTCCGTTGCCAAACGTATTCTGGATAATTGGAAAAAGACCCTGCCGCAGTTCGTCAAGGTGTATCCGGCTGATTACCGGTGGGTCGTGGAACAGGCCGCTGAGGCGGCGGCACTTCCGAATGAAAAGGAATTAGTCTCAGGTGTGGCCGCGCGCAAGGACGGGAATTAATAGAGTAAAGAGTAAGGAGTAAGAAGTAAGAAGAAAAAAAGAAGAAAAAATATCCAGGCACGAATGCCGAGCGGGATATAGGAATATAATTCCTTCTTACTTCTTACTTTTAAGATTAATACAATGGGTGACGTAACCGGATTTATAAAATATAGCAGGGAGGACCTCCACAAGGAGTCCGTCGTCGAGCGCCTGAAGCATTGGAAAGAGTTCTACGAGCCGATGCCCGAGGCAGATCTCAAGAACCAGGGCGCGCGGTGCATGGACTGCGGCATTCCGTTTTGTCAGGAAGGCTGTCCTATCGGCAACATCATTCCCGACTGGAACGATCTGGTTTATCGCGGCCGCTGGCAGGAGGCCATCGAACGCCTGCACAAGACCAACAACTTTCCGGAATTTACCGGCCGCGTTTGCCCGGCGCCGTGCGAAAATTCCTGTGTTCTGGGGATCAACGCGCCACCGGTCACCATCAAAAATATCGAAGTTTCCATTATCGAACGAGCGTACAAGGAAGGCTGGGTCAAACCTGAACCGCCCAAGAAAAGGACCGGAAAGACCATCGCGGTTATCGGCTCCGGCCCCGCGGGGTTGGCCTGCGCGGACCAGCTCAACAAAGCCGGGCACAAAGTGACTGTTTTTGAAAAGAATGAATATTTGGGCGGGTTGCTGCGTCTGGGGATCCCGGATTTTAAATTAGAGAAGTGGATCGTGGAGCGGCGTTTAAAACGCATGGAAGCCGAAGGTGTGAAGTTCAAGACAAAAACTAACGTCGGTGTGGACATTAAAGCCGCGGAACTGCGTGAGAAATTCGACGCGATCGTTCTGTGCGGCGGCGCACAACAGCCCCGGGATTTGCCTGTTGAGGGAAGGAACCTCAAGGGCGTTTATTTCGCGATGGATTATTTGACCCAGCAGAACCGGATCAATTTCGGACAAAATGTTACTGCTAAAGCGCGCGTCAGCGCCGAGGGGCAAAATGTCGTTGTGCTCGGCGGTGGCGACACTGGATCGGACTGTGTGGGCACGGCCAATCGCCAGGGCGCGAAAGTCGTCCGGCAGTTCGAGCTTTTAGCGCGCCCGCCCAAGAACCGCAATCCGGAAAATCCCTGGCCGCAATGGGCGTTTATCGAGCGCGCCTCCACATCACATGAAGAAGGCGTTGAGCGCGATTATTCCATCATGACCAAGAAGTTCAGCGGTGAGAAGGGTGCGGTTAAAAAGCTGCACGGCGTGAAGTTGCAATTTGGGCCGAAGGATCCAAAGACTGGGCGTTCGGCAATGACCGAGGTGCCGGGTTCAGAATTTATAGTGGACGCGGATCTGGTCTTATTGGCAATGGGATTTTTAGGGCCGGTCAAGAGCGGTTTACTGGAAGATTTCGGCGTGGAATTAGACGAGCGCAGCAACGTCAAAGCGGACAAGAACAAAATGACGAGCGTCCCGGGTATTTTCACCGCCGGGGACATGACGCGCGGACAATCGCTGGTTGTCTGGGCCATCCACGAAGGCCGCGCCGCCGCTCAAGGTGTGCATAACTACTTAATGCAACCAGTCGTAAGCCCGCCAAATTGAATAAATTTGGCGGGGTCTCGCCGAAATTTCATTTCGGCGGACAATAAGTCGCGAGTATGAGAGTTTCGCAAAGTTTTTGACCGTGATTAAAACAAACGAAATACGAACGACGAACGACGAGCGACGAACGACAAGCATGAAGCGTCAAACACAATACATTCTCGCTCTTGACCAAGGTACTACCGGGTCGAGAGCGTTTTTATTTGACGCGCGAGGCAGCGTTGTTGCCAGCGACTACAAGGAATTTCCGCAGTATTTTCCCAAGCCAGGCTGGGTCGAGCACGATGCCGACGAGATTTGGGCGTCCTGTGTTGCCGTTATTA
>CAYIMR010000003.1:0-65093 GCA_964364455.1 uncultured Planctomycetales bacterium
AGAGCCATAAAGACGGCGCGACCGATCCCGCCGAACGCGCCAAACTGCGCGCCGAGCTCGACGGCCTCATCGCGCATCTTTACGGCCTGACCGAGAACGAGTTCACGCATATTCTTAAAACTTTCCCGCTCGTCCCCGAACCGGTCCGAGCCGCCGCGCTCGATGCCTACCGCGATGTCGGGAAGGGAAAGGTCAAGTGATCGCCTTGTTGAGAGGTCTATAAAAAGGATTGGTTCAAATGAATGGGCAATGGATGGGGCAATATATTGGATCAAACTCCGGCTCGATCATCGTCAATCTCGATGATATGGGGGAACATTATGAAGGTGTCGCCTTTCTACTCGATACAAATAGTCAATTGCCGGTCACTGTAGCTATGTTAAAAACAAGTGATAAGGCGAGGACATTTCAATTCAAGACGCCGGCGATTCTTTCAATAAATCCTCGCACTTCGTTCATTGATACTTGGGACAACGTTAAGCAATTTTTTCCCCAGATGTTTTTTCCGAAAGAAGCAAAAGTGCGTGGGGAGTGGAATGAAAGCGAATTGATATTTAGCTGCTCAACAGATATTGGAACGACAGCTTCTGCTACGCTTCCAAAAAGTAAAGCTGATAAACCGTCTGAACAGGTGCCGTTGACTTTAGACTGGAATGGTTGCAAAGTGCATTTTTCTAAATTAGCAGGATCCAGGAGATATCTATTTCGTGGTCAAAATGAACCACGACGGCTTCGCACAAAATTCCATAGATCGGGGAGGGCCGATTTAGGTAGATTTCTCAATGAGGATATGCAGACTTTGCATAAACATCTCAGCGGCAGAACCCGACATATATTTAATTTGAATATACCCGATGAAAATGGTGCTTTTTTCAATTTAGTTCAGCATCATGGTTACCCGACTCCGTTGCTTGATTGGACATGCTCTCCATATGTGGCTGCGTATTTTGCGTATCGTGGGATTTCTAATGCAGATGCAGCGAAGGCGCCAAATGATAAAAGAGTACGAATCATTGTATTTGATCAAGAGCAATGGCGGAAAGATTTTCCTCAGCCATTAGTACTTAATTCAGCTTTTCCGTATTTTTCAATTATGGAATCCCTTGCGATTGACAATGCGAGGATGATTCCGCAACAGGCAGCTTCAAGTGTGACTAATATTGATGATATAGAAAGTTACATAAAGTCTAAAGAGAATGCGGAAAAAAAGTATCTGCATGCTATCGATTTACCTATGAAAGATCGAACAGAGGTGATATGTGAATTGAGTTATATGGGTATTACTGCAGGGTCACTGTTCCCAGGGCTGGATGGCGCGTGCGAAGAATTAAAAGAACGTTTCTTTAAGATTTAAAGAAAATCAACGACGAATCAACGTACCAAGCCTGCATGCAGGCCTTTTTGACGCCTGCTCGCCAACGTTCGCGGCGCGACCGCGTTCTTTCCTGACATGCTTTTGGTGGAAGAGCTTGTCGGGGGACAGGTTGAAGGCCGCGGAGGTCACAGGGCGGGACGACAGAGGGACACAATACTTAAGTGATAGAAGGAAACAATGGAAATTGAAGAGAAAATCAGGAAACGATTTGAAGAATTGTTAAAAGTAGGTGACAAATTAAAGCACGGAAATGAGAGTGACCAAGTGCAAAACGAAGCGCATCGACAGGAGTGCATTGGCTGGCTTGCGTCGGCTCAAAATATTGTGCATTTGGTGGTAGCTAATCTTGGTAATCCTTATCGATTATCAGTAGATAAGATATGTAATGCTGACCGCGGATACTGCATTCAAAGGTCTGTTGGTGAAGTCGCTGTGATTTTGAGGTCATTGCTTTATGATGTCGACTCAGGTTTGCTGGCTTCTATTGAGGATCAAACTAAAGCTTCCGTCTTCGATGATTTTTTAGATCATGCGAAAGAATATGCAAAACAAAAATTGTCAAAAGAGGCTGGTGTGATAGCCGGTGTCGTATTCGAGGACACCTTACGGAGTATTTGTCGTGCCAAGGGCATAGCCGAAAAAGACAGGAAACTGGATTCTTTGATTGACGATCTTGTTAAGGCAGGTGTATTGAGCCAGGTAAAAGCAAAAAGAGCGAAAGTTGCGGCCCATGTCCGCACAAAAGCAACACATGCCCAATGGGACGAATTTGATTTAGGAGATGTCAATACGACGATTGATTTTACGGAAGACTTGATCCTTAATATCTAGAGAGAACAGAGAAGAACAGGTGACAGTCACCCGTACCCCGTACGGGGACAGGCACTTTTGAAGGGGACAGGGTGAAGGTTGGGGAAATCAAAAAATCCACCGCCGAGCTTAAAGAGGGAGTCGTTTCTATTGCGGCTACGCTCAATAAACATGGCCGGAGAGAGATGATAAAATGAAAGCGCAAATAAAATCTGTTAAAAGAAATGCTTTCGACGATGCAGTGTTATTTAGAGAAATTCGCGAGTTAATTCTTTCAGCGAGAAAAGCTGTCGTCAGAAATATTGATGCCATTCAGGTGATTACGAGTTTTGAAATTGGCCGCAGAATTGTGAAACATGAACAAAAAGGCTCTGCCCGCGCTCAATACGGGAAACAACTTCTTGTTGATCTTTCAACGCATTTAACTAACGAATTCGGGAGAGGGTTTTCCCGCTCAAATTTGGAATATATGCGTAAGTTTTATTTAGCATATCATGATCGTTCCGGGCAGATTCGGCAGATGGCGTCTGCCAAATATAAAGACACCTCTGTCTCTGAAATTTCCCAGATGCCATCTGGGAAATCTACCGTAGCGCTTAAATCCCAGATACGTTCTGGGAAATCAATCAAGCCAGCATTTTGTTTAAGCTGGTCTCAATATGTTTTTCTCACCGGAATTAAAGACGAAGACGCGCGCAGTTTTTACGAAATAGAAGCGGCAAGCAATAATTGGACTTTACCGGAACTTACCCGTCAGTTCAATTCAGGGCTGTATGAACGTTTGGCGTTAAGCCGGGATAAAGAAGGCGTACGAAAACTGGCAAAAGAAGGTCAGATTATTTCTAAACAAGAGGACTTGCTTAAGGAGCCGTATGTATTGGAGTTCCTCGGGCTTGATGAAAATGCCAAGTATTCAGAATCTGATTTAGAGTCCGCCATTATTGACAAGCTTGAACATTTTCTCCTTGAACTTGGTAAAGGATTCTTGTTTGAAGCGCGCCAGAAGAGATTTACATTTGATGAGGATCATTTTTTTGTAGATTTGGTTTTTTATAATCGTTTGATCGGGTGTTATGTTCTTATTGATTTAAAGATCGGGAAACTAACGCATCAGGACTTGGGGCAAATGCAAATGTATGTGAATTATTTTGACCGCTATGTGAAAACAAAAGAGGAAGGCTCGACCGTTGGCATTATCCTTTGCCGTAAGAAGCGTGAAGCTCTGGTCAAAATCACGCTTCCCAAAGACGCGAATATCCATGCTAAAGAATACCGCCTGTACCTGCCGTCAAAAGAAGAATTAAGACGTAAGCTTCTCGACTGGACTAAAGACCGGGATGTTTCTTAGCTTTTAAATAAAAAAGAAGAATATGCTCAAAGGATCCGAAACAATCGAGTTCAAGACAAAGGAATGAAGGCGACAGTCACCCGGGCGGGGACAGGCATGGTGAGCTTCGCCGCTCGCCTCGTTTCACGGGCGAAGCGGGTTGGCGGTTGAACTTAAAATAGGTGATTTTAAGCCGGAATATGCGGGGAAAATGCAGTTTTATCTTTCCGCGCTCAATGAGCGGGATAAGCTTGAAGGAGAAAATCCGGCTATCGGTATTATAATTTGTAGAAGTAAAAGCCGGACCGTGGTTGAATACGCGTTAAAGGATGTGCACAAGCCCATAGGGGTTTCTATCTATTCTATTAAAAAGTCTTTGCCCAAAGCATTGCAAAAATATCTGCCGTCATCAAAGGAACTGGCGGAAAGACTGGACGCGGTGAAATGAAATCAGCGAAATCAACGTGCCAGGCCTGCCTGCCGGCAGGCGCTTTTGAACACCTGCTCACTAACGTTCGCGGCGCGACGGTGATTTGAATAATAAGCCGAAAGGAGAGAATAAGAGGTGATTGAATGAAGATTATTAAACCGCTTGATAATCAGTTCGGGGAAGTCGTTCATTTAATTAAAAAAGCCCGTCTTAACGCGTTGCGAAGTGTTAATCAGGAATTGATTGAGCTTTACCGGCAAATCGGAAGTTATATCAGTGCAAGAGTCGAATGCGAAGAATGGGGGAAGGGGGTTGTGACTCAGCTGGCTGTGCATCTACGGGAAAGGCTCCCGGATTCAACAGGCTATTCCTCGCAAAATCTCTGGCGTATGAAGCAGTTTTATGAGGTATACCGCAAATATCCAAAACTCTCAACACTGTTGAGAGAATTAGGCTGGTCCAGCCACCTGCATATTGTCTCTAAAACAAAAACTATCGAAGAAAAAGAATTTTATCTCCGGCTTGCCATTAAGGAAAGATATTCCGTCCGCGAACTGGAGCGCCAGATTGACAGCGGTTTATTTGAACGCGTTGTGCTTTCCAGAAAGAAAGTTCCGGCATCGCTGACACAAAAGCATCCTGAAGCGCCGGAAGTATTCAAGGATGTCTATGTCCTTGATTTTCTTAACCTGCCTGAAGTTCACAGCGAGACCGGCTTGCGAAGGAGCATTGTTTCTAACCTGAAGAATTTTATTCTTGAATTCGGCAAAGACTTTGCATTTGTTGGCCAGGAACACCGGCTTCAAGTCGGTAAAAACGATTATTTCATCGACCTTCTGTTTTTTCACCGCGGCTTACGCTGTCTTGTTATGTTTGAGTTGAAGATAGACGATTTCAAACCCGAGTATCTGGGCAAGTTGAATTTTTATCTCGAGGCTTTAGACAGGGATGTAAGAAAACCGGATGAGAATCCGAGCGTTGGAATCATCCTCTGCAAATCAAAAAACGATGAAGTGGTGGAGTATGCCTTAAGCCGCAATCTTTCGCCCGCGCTTGTTGCCGAGTACAAGACAAAGCTTATTCCCAAGAAGATATTGCAGAAAAAGCTGCATGAGTATTACCTGTTGGGCGAAAGCGGGGCAAGGAAGGAAAAATAAAAATCAACGAAAAATCAACGTGCCGGGCACTTTTGACTTTTGAAGGGGACAGGTTGAGGGCGAGGGGTTGGGAAGTGGAATTTGAAGAAGCTAAAGGACGAAGGGCTTATGAAACGCATTGGCCCGGACAAAGGCGGGCATTGGGAGGCTTAGGTTTTTTGCAAGGCAATGAAAATCTTACAAGTTTTACCTGAACTCAACGTCGGCGGCGTGGAAACCGGGACGGTCGATCTGGCCAGGTATCTGGCCGCCCACGGCCATCAATCCGTCGTTGTGTCCAACGGCGGCGAATTGGTCAGTGATCTGGAAGCCGCAGGGACGCGACATTACACGTTGCCCGTCCACAAAAAGTCGTTATGGTTGATGATAAAATGTGTCAAGGCGTTACGCGCGATCATTCAAAGTGAAAAAGCGGATATCGTGCACGCCCGCTCCCGGGTGCCGGCCTGGATCGCCTATTTTGCCTGCCGCGGGACGCAAGCCGCGTTTATCACAACTTGTCACGGGTATTATGGCAATCGTATTTTTAGCCAGGTGATGGGCTGGCCCAAGTTGGTCATCGTGCCCAGCCGGGTCATCGGGCGGCACATGATGGAACATTTCGGCACTTTGTCCAATAGCATCCGTTATATTCCCCGCAGTGTGGATGTGGAAAAGTTCCGGGTGCAGCGTCCGGTCATTGAGGGAAAATCGTTTTTTACCGTTACGATCGTGGGGCGGCTGACGCCCTTGAAGGGTCATACGTTCTTTTTACGCGCGATGGCAAAGGTGGTGCGCGCGATGCCCAATATCCGCGTTTGGATCATCGGGGACGCGCCGGCGGCCAAACAATCGTACAAGGCCGAACTGCAAGTCCTCACCCATCGTCTGGGGATCCAGGAACATGTTGAATTTTTAGGGAATCGCAAAGACGTTCCGCAACTCTTGGCCCAAACGGATGTGCTTGTCCTTTCCACGGTGACCCAGGAAGCTTTTGGGAGGGTGATTCTGGAAGCCCAGGCCGCAGGCGTTCCGGTGGTTGCCACCAGTGTTGGCGGTGTCGTTGATATCATCGATGACGGGCACACGGGTTTATTGGTAATGCCTAAAGATCCGGATGGCATGGCCAAAGCTGTGATGCGCGTTCTGGGCGATAAAAAGTTTGCCGCCCAGTTGGCCGGCGCGGCGCGGCAAAAATTGCAGGAAAACTTCACTCTGGGACATATGGCGTCCCAAACGTTAAAAGTTTACGAGGAATTGCTCAATTCCCTGAATATCCTGGCCATCAAGATCAGCGCGGCGGGAGATGTGGTTTTGGTAACGGCATCATTGAAAGCGTTGCGGGAAAAATATCCGCGGGCGAAGATCTATTGCCTTGTCGGAAGAGAATCGCGCAAGATATTGCAGAGCTGCCCCTATCTGGATGGGCTTGTTGTCGATGACACGCGGCAGAAAAGCAAAGGATGGATCAATGCGATACGCTTGTCGCATCGGCTGCGCAAATACCGTTTTGACAAGATCGTCGATTTTCAAAACAGCCGTAAAAGCCACCTGCTGGCGTTTTTAAGCTTCCCTCGGGAAAGCTACGGGTACGACAACGGAAAATGGAGTGGACTGCTGACGAATCCGTTAAAACAATATCGTAATGATATCCCGGCGGTCGACCATCAATTTCAGTTATTGCAAACGATGGGAATAACCACTCCGAAAGAATTGGCTTTGGAGCTTTGGCCTTCTGAGAAGGACCGTAAATATGCCCAAGAGCTCCTCGACGCGGAATGGCTGGGCAACGTGACCCGGATCGTTGGCATCAACATCGCCGCTTCGCAAAAATGGCAGACGAAGAATTGGCCCATGGAATATATCGCGCGTTTATGCGACCTGCTTTCCGGCAAAAGTGTCCGCGTGCTCATCACCGGAATGGAGAAGGATAAACCTTTGGTCGAAGCGCTTCTGGCGCAGACGAGGTCCAAACCCGCTATTTTCGTGGGGCGTACCGATATCTTGCAATTGGCCGCGCTCATTGAACGCTGTAAAGTTTATATCACGCCGGACTCGGCGCCGTTGCATGTCGCCGCGGCCATGCGCACCCCGCTGGTCGCGTTCTTTGGCCCGACGGATTCCCGGAGGCACCAGCCGCCGGCTAAAAATATGATCATCCTGGAAAAGAAACCCGCTTGCGCGCCCTGTTACAGTCCGCGGTGCCTGATCATGACGCACGTGTGCATGCGCGACATAACCCCCGAGGAAGTCGCCGGCAAGGTTGAGCTGTTGATGGATACAAAACAATGAATGTCCTTTTTTTGACCACGCATCTTGACACGGGCGGAATTACAAGCTATCTGTTGACGCTCGGCAAGGGGATGGTCGAACGCGGCGTGGGCGTGCGCGTGGCTTCAGGCGGCGGAAACCTGGCCGGCGAATTTTCTACGTTGGGTACCCGGCTTTTAAATTTAAATATCCGGACGAAGTCGGAACTTGACCCGCGGATTTACCTTGCCTTGCCGCCGTTAAAACGTTACGTCCGGCAATACGCGATCGATATCATCCATACCCAGACGCGGGTGACCCATGTGATGGGGGCGTGCTTGTCGCGGATGACCGGGCGCCCTCATGTCAGCACGTGTCATGGTTTCTACAAAACCCGTTTGTCCCGAAGGATTTTTCCGTGCTGGGGACAAGCGGTCATCGCCATCAGTCCGGCCGTCCAAAAACATCTACGCGATGACTTTAATGTGCCGGATGACCGCGTCGCGCTTGTTCCCAGCGGCATTGATCTACGGATGCACGCACCCGTCGACGGGGAGCGTAAGCGTCAACTGCGCCAGAAAAATCATTGGGGAGAGGAACCCGTGCTCGGGATTATCGCCCGTTTGTCGGACGTGAAAGGCCAGGATATTCTGGTTGATGCCATGGCGAAAATCCGCGAACAAATCCCGGACGCCAAACTGATCATGGCGGGCGAAGGGAGAATGGAGCCGGTGCTCCGGGGGATGGTCAAGCGCATGGGCCTCGATCAAAATGTGTTTTTTTATCCGCTCGCCTGTAATGTTTCGGAAATCTTGCCCGCGCTGGATATTTTTGTCATGCCCTCCCGGCAGGAAGGGCTGGGACTTTCCATTATGGAGGCGCAGGCTTCCGGCGTGCCGGTTGTCGCCTCACGGGTCGGAGGGATCCCGAGCCTGATCGAAGACGGGAAAACAGGATTCCTCGTTGAGCCGGAAAATCCGGACGCGCTGGCGCGGACGATTGTAGCGGCCTTGCGCGATAAAAACCGTCTGGCACAGGTCGCGAAAGCCGGCCGGGAATTTGTAAGGGAGAATTGTTCCGCCGACACGATGGTGGAGAAGACACTCACTTTTTACGCGACCGTAAACCGCGGAAGACAGACATGAAAAAAATCCTTGTCGTGAACGTGAATTGGCTGGGCGACGTCATTTTTTCTTCACCGGTTTTCAAGGCGCTCAAGACGGCGTATCCGCAGTCGCAGATCAGTTGTCTGACCGTGCCGCGCGTCCGGGAGATCCTGGAGTCGATTCC
The DNA here is from genome assembly GCA_964364455.1 of uncultured Planctomycetales bacterium. Lineage (GTDB taxonomy): Bacteria > Omnitrophota > Gorgyraeia > Zapsychrales > Zapsychraceae > UBA10015. The sequence goes on from CAYIMR010000003.1 coordinate 8,619, forward strand.
CGGCATTGATGAGATCATCGTCTACGATGAACAGGGCGTCCACCGGAATCCGCTTGCCAAACTGCGATTGATCCATGAACTTTCGCAAAAACATTTTGACGCGGCCTTTTTGTTGCACCGTTCATTGACCCGCGCGTTATTCGTTTTTCTTGCGGGGATCCCGCAGAGGATAGGATATGATGCCAAGGGCCGCGGGAGGTTCTTGACCCGCGCTATAAAAACACCGGATGAACGAACAACGCATCGTCTGGATTATTATCTTAACGTCGTGGAATCTTCCGGAGTTACCGTCGCGGACCGTGCCAGTTCATTAACGGTAAGTATCGCATCCGAAACAGAAAACCGTGATCTGCTTAAACGCCATGATGTCGGAGACAGGGATTTTTTGGTCGTCGTTCATCCTGGCGGGAACTGGGACCTGAAGCGTTGGCCGGTCCATCACTTCACCCGGCTCATCGACGAGTTGATGAAAGACGGAAAGGTCAAAGTCGTCATTTCCGGATCTGATCAAGACGTTGTTTTGACGGAGGCAATTATTTCCGGTCTGCGCCGTAAACCCATTATTTTGGCTGGAAAAGTTGATTTGAAACAACTGATGGCCCTTATGAAACGCGCGGATTGCGTCGTGTCCGCGGATTCGGGGCCGCTCCACATCGCCAGCAGCGTGGGAACTAACGTCATCGGCATTTTCGGGCCGACCCGTCCTGAAATAACTGGTCCGCGCGGCAGCGGCCGCGCGGTCATTTTGCAACACGACGTGGGGTGCAATCGCCGGCCATGCTACAATCTGGAATGCCCTGATAATATTTGCATGCAGGCGGTCAGTGTGAAGGAAGTCCTTGATGCGATTCGACAGTTCCAGGATCAATAAAATATTGGTCATTTCCCTAAGCAACATTGGTGATGTTATCCTGACGCTGCCGGTGATGGACATTCTGCTTGGCGATTTCCCGCGGGCGAAATTTTCGGTGGTAGTGGGGCCCAAAGCCGAAACGCTATTTAAAGGGAATCCGCTCATCAATGATGTCCATGTCTTTGATAAGAGTCAATCCGTCTGGAAAACGATTCCCTGGGTAGCTGGTTTGTGCGCCCAACGCTTTGATCTGGTGGTCGATCTGCGTAACACAGCTATACCGGTTTTAATTTTTCCGCGATATCGCACGCCTTTGATAGTGGCCAACCATGCCGGTATGCATATGAAATACAAACACCTCCAGCGCTTGCACGCTGTTTATCCTCATGGCGTCGAGTCACCGAAACACTACGCACTCGCGGTTTCCCTGGACGACCAAGCCTGTATCCGTAACTTGTTACATACAACGTGGGGAGAAGACCAAAAATATATCATGGTGGCGCCGGGAGCGGCGAATGAGGCCAAACGATGGACGCCCCGGGGATTCATTGAAGTTTGCTATCACCTGATAAAGCGTTATCAGCAAAGAATCGTGTTTGTCGGGGACGCGGCCGATCATGGCGGCGCCGAGCGCATGGTGGAAGTTCTGGGTGCCAACACGCTGAATTTGTGTGGGCGTACGACCTTACTTCAATTGGCCCAGGTAACTCAAAGGGCGGCATTGGCTCTGGTCAATGACAGCGCGCCGATGCATGTGGCCAGTTATCTGGATGTACCCGTCCTCGCGTTATTCGGGTCCAGCGATGTCCGAAAGTATGGGCCATGGGGTCTTCACGGCCATTACCTGCAAAAGAATCAGGACTGTCCGGCCTGCCAGAACCCCAAAAATCCCGCCCGGCATAATTGCATGGCCGCCATCACCAGCCAAGATGTTTTGAACGCATTTCGGATCGTCCAGGGACAGGTTATTTTCAATAAAACATGAATGACTTTAGAAACATTCTTGTAGTGCGCACCGATCGGATGGGGGACGTGGTCTTGACAACGCCTGCTATCAAGGCCTTGCGCCAGGCATATCCTGCGGCCAGAATTTCGATCCTTGTCGCGCCGCTAACGAAAGACCTTGTCACGGGGAATCCTTATCTAGACGAAATTATCGTGGATGACCGCCGGGGCGACCATCGCGGGATATTCGGTTTTTGGCGTCTCGCCGCTGTCTTGCGGCAGAAAAAATTCGATCTGGCGATCGTTTATCACACCAAAAAGCGTACCAATTGTCTTTGCTGGGCCGCGGGAATTCCTCGACGGACGGGATACAGAAACGAAAAATTCGGCTTTTTATTGAACGATCCCATCCGTGATGAACGGCATTTCGGGAAACAGCATGAAGCACAATACTGTCTGGATGTTTTGAAACATCTGGGTATTTCCGGGAATAGTATATTCGATAAATCGCCGCAAGACCTGGCCGACGATCTATATGTTCCGGTTTCAGCCGATTCCCGGGCATGGATCGAACAGTTTTGCATGGAATATCACATTAGCAGGCAGGAGCGTTTGATCGCCATCCATCCGGGCGCCAGCGACCCGGCGAAACGCTGGCCGGAAGGGCAGTTTGCCGAACTTATTGATCAATTGGCCAATCGTTACCAGGCCAGAATTGTTCTCATCGGCGCGCCGCATATGGCTGGCGTTGCCCGGCAGATCATGTCCGATACCCACGTTCCGGTTTTAGACCTGGCCGGACAGACGGACGTAGGGCAGTTGGCAGGACTGTTGAAGCGATGTAGCTTGCTGGTCTCCAATGATTCAGGTCCGGTCCATATCGCCGCGGGCGTTAAAACGCCGTGTGTTTCTATCTTTACCCGCAATCAACCGGGGATCAATCCTCAACGCTGGCAACCGCTTGGGAAATTTTCCAGGGTTGCGAGCGTTCCACCCTCTAAATTCCGTCCTCAAGACGGCCCCGAATGTTCGGAAACTATTCCAACGCAGGCTGTTTTGGAAGCTGTTGACGCCCTATTTAAACTGTGTTAGAATCCTTCGTTTCTTTTGGCTCAAAGACTAAAAGGCGGCCCGGATATGGCACAACTTCACTCCATCATTTCGAAATTTCACCGCAAGAAGATCATGGTGATCGGAGACATAATCCTTGACCAATATATTCAGGGTTATGTTACCCGGTTATCTCCAGAAGCGCCGGTCCCGGTTGTTGTGCAGGAGAGATCTTTCTATACACCGGGAGGGGCGGCCAATGTGGCGCATAATTTGTGCGGCTTGACCGCCCAAGCCGTGCTGGTCGGGAGGATCGGTGATGACCCGGAGGGGCAAATCCTCTTGCGGGAACTTCGCCAAAAAGGGATCAATACGCGGGGCATATTTATTGACAAGACGTTGCCGACTACCTGCAAGACCAGGGTCATCGCCCAGCGTCAGCAGATCGTTCGCATCGACCGCGAGAAAGCAGAAGATACCCCTAACAAGTTTGTTTCCGATAAGATCACGAATTTTATCCGCAAGGGCATGGAATCCTGTGACGCGGTCATTCTCTCCGACTACGGCAAAGGGTTGATCACGCCGCAACTGGTCAGTTTTGTGAGGGATCTGGCGTTAGCCAAAAAGAAAATTATTACGATCGACCCAAAAGTCGAACATTTCAGTTATTACCGCAATGTCACGGCTATCACACCGAATTTGAAAGAAACCGAGAACGCCATCCGCAATATTAAGATCACCTCAACGCTGCCGGAAAAACTGGAGATTCATTTCGACCGGTTGCGCGACAACGGGCATATCGATTCGGCGGGGAAAGAATTACTGCGCTATTTGAACCTGGATTGCCTTTTGATCACTTTGGGCGAACATGGCATGCGGTTGTTCGAGAAACAGAGGCCCCCCGTGAACATTAAAACCCGCGCGAAAGAAGTTTATGACGTTTCCGGCGCGGGTGATACGGTCATCGCCACGTTTACGCTGGGCTTGAGCGCCGGTGCCAGGAAAAAAGAAGCCGCGGATCTGGCCAATCTGGCCGCGGGGATCGTGGTCGGCAAGCTCGGAACCGTAGCTGTCACTAAAAAAGAATTGTCGGAAGCGGTCAGGAGTCATTGACAATGCGAGCGATCGGCGTTATTCCTGCCCGCTGGGGTTCAACGCGCTTTGAAGGCAAGATTTTAGCGGACATAAACGGTAAGCCGATGATCGAGCACGTCTGGCAACGGTCCCGGCGGAGCCGCTTGCTTAAGGAAGTCATCATCGCTTGCGATGATGACCGGATTCTAAAAGCCGCTAAAACGTTCGGAGCAAAAGCAGTTTTGACGTCCAAAAATCACACCTCCGGCACGGACCGGATCGCGCAAGCCGTGGCTGATGTTTCGGCCGATATTATCGTTAATATTCAAGGTGATGAGCCGCTTATCCATTACAGCGTCATTGATAGCCTGGTGACGGCGTTGAGTAAATATCCGGATTATTTGATGGCAACGGCGATCAAGCTCATCCGGACGAAAGACGAATTGGAAAATCCGAATGTCGTCAAGGCGGTCATCGATGCCGCAGGCAACGCCTTGTATTTTTCGCGCTCCGTTATCCCTTACGACCGGGATCGGATCGGGATTCGGAAGATCCGATATTACAAGCATCTGGGGATCTACGCGTACCGCAAGAGTTTTTTGCTGAAATTCAAAGATATGCCGAAATCACGGCTGGAACAAGCGGAACAGCTGGAACAATTAAGGGCGCTGGAGGCGGGCGTCAAGATCAAAACGGTCCTCACCGGTATTGAAACAATCGGCGTGGACACACCGGAAGATTTAGCCCGCGTGGAACAGCTGTTACGGTAACATTTGCGAATGCGCTGCTCTACCAACCGAAAACCGGAGTCGATTTTTTCATGACAAAAAGTAGAATAGTTCAGGTCGGTTCAGTCAAAATCGGCGGGGGCAAACCTTTCGTTTTGATCGCCGGGCCGTGCGTCATCGAAAGCCGGAAAATGACTTTGAATATCGCGCGAGCGTTAAAAGAGATCACGGCACAGGTCAAGGTCCCGCTCATTTTCAAGGCAAGTTACGATAAGGCCAACCGTACGTCCATCCATTCATTCCGCGGGCCCGGCTGGGCCGAAGGGCTTGACGTTTTAGCCGAAGTCAGAAGAGAATTGAAGCTCCCTGTTCTAAGCGACGTGCACACCCCGCAGGAGATCGAACAAGCCGCTGGAGTCCTCGACGTGTTGCAGATCCCCGCTTTTTTGTGCCGGCAGACGGACCTTCTTTTGGAGGCCGGAAAGACCGGCAAACCCGTGAATATCAAAAAGGGACAATTTTTGGCGCCATGGGACATGACGGAGGTCGTCAAAAAAGTGGAGAGCACGGGTAATCATAATATCTTGTTGACCGAGCGCGGGACAAGTTTCGGGTACAACACGCTGGTCAGTGATTTTCGGTCATTGAGCATTATGCGGGAAACCGGTTACCCGGTTGTCTTTGACGCCACGCACAGCGTGCAGCAGCCGGGAGGATTGGCGACCGCTTCCGGAGGCCAGAGCGAGTATATTCCGCTTTTGTCGCGCGCCGCCGTTGCCGCCGGATGCGATGCCGTTTTTATGGAAGTTCATCCCAATCCCGCCAAAGCACTTTCGGACGGGCCGAACATGTTAGCGCTCAACGCGCTTAAAAAATTACTCATTGATTTGCAGGCGATCGACAGGATCATCAAGCGAACGCATAAAGGATAAAATGACGATCCAAAAAGCCAAAGAAGTCATTGCCATCGAAGCCAAAGCCGTCGCAGATTTAATCGGGCGGATCAACCGTGATTTTATGAAAGCCGTTGGCCTGATCGCCAAATGCAAAGGCCGCGTGATCGTTGCCGGCATGGGCAAAACGGGGATCATCGGCCGCAAGATCGCCTCCACGTTTTCATCGACGGGCACACCCAGTTTATGGATGCACAGCGCGGAAGCCATCCACGGCGATTTGGGGCAAGTGACCCGCAATGACGTTGTCATTATTATTTCGAGCAGCGGCGAAACGGAAGAGACAAAGCGGCTTTTACCTCTTATCAAAAAAATTGGTTCCCGAACGATCGCCATGACGGGTAACCGTCATTCGACACTGGCAAAACATGCGGATGTCCTGCTGGATGTCTCGGTAAAAGAAGAAGGGTGTCCTCTGGGGCTGGCCCCGATGGCTTCCACAACGGCGACGCTGGTGATGGGTGACGCGTTGGCGGCTTGCCTGATCGTGCGCAAGGGATTTCAGAAAGAAGATTTCGCTTTTTATCATCCCGGCGGGATGCTCGGGCGCAGGCTTTTGTTGAGGGTTGAAGACATTATGCGTAAAGGCACGCACCATCCCAGGGTCCGTGAGAACATGAAGGTCAAACAAGTCCTGTTCGCCATTACCCGGGCACGCTGCGGTTCAGCCTGCGTTTTAGACAAGCGCGGAAAATTCGTTGGGATATTTACCGACGGGGATCTGCGTCGGCACCTGGAATCCAACACCAATGTTCTGGAACGCCGCGTGTCGGAGGTGATGACACGCAAACCCATAACGATCTTGAAGGATAAACTGGCGGCTGAGGCTCTCAATATCTTGAAAGAGAAAAAGATCGATGAGGTACCCGTATTGGACAATCGCCGCCGGCTGGTCGGGCTGCTGGACGTTCAGGACCTTTTACGCGCAGGACTGGTATGAACAAGACGCTGAAAACAAAGCTGAATAAAATAAAACTTTTGGTCATGGACGTGGATGGTGTCCTGACGGACGGTAAGATCGTTGTGGACGCGCAGGGAAAAGAACTCAAATTTTTTGACGTGCAAGATGGTTTTGGGCTTGTGCTATTGCGCCAGGCGGGAATAAAGACGGCTATTCTTTCGGCGCGTTCATCTTCCGCGGTAACAGCCCGCGCCGAAGACTTAAAAATTGACAAAATCTGCCAGGATGCGTATCCTAAGACAAATGCTTACGAAAGTTTGATCAAAGAACTGGGATGCACCGATGAGCAAGTTTGTTTTATGGGTGATGACCTCCCGGATCTACCGGTATTAAAACGGGTTGGCCTTGCCGTTGCCGTACCCAATGCCATGGATGAGCTTAAAAAGATCGCCCATTACGTGACGACACGCAGAGGTGGCGCCGGGGCGGTACGTGAAGTGATTGAATTAATTCTCAAGGCGCAAAGGAAATGGAAAAATATCGTTGCGCAGATGGAAAAATGATCACATGAAAAAAAAATGTGTATTTCCGTTATTACTGATTGTTATGGTGGGGACAACCGAAGTTGTATGGGCCGGTGAGCCCGGCCAGCAATTTGAAGGCTTCAATCTTCAGGGATATACCAAAGACGGGGGAAAAGCCTGGACAGTTAACGGAGACAACGCCGATATTTTGGGCGACAAGATCAGGATCTCAAACGTGGATGCCGAGTCCTACGGCGAAGAAAAAGTCTATCTGACGGCCGAGACCGGAACGATCGATCAGAAGAGCAGCATGATTCACCTGGAAAAAGATGTCGTCATTACCAGCGAACGGGGAACCCGGATGACGACCGATTCGCTGGACTGGAACCGCAACGAAGATCTGGTCAAAACAAAAGATGATGTCAGGATCACGGACAAGGACATGACGATGACCGGCACGGGGATGGAAGCGCACCCGGCCATGAAAACGGCGCAGATCGATCAGGACGTGACGGTGACCATGGATACGGAACCCACGCCGGAGGTCACCTCGACTGTAACCATCACCTCCGATGGGCCGATGGAGATCGACCAAAACAAATCGTACGCTGTCTTTGAGGATAACGTCGTTGCCGTGCAGGCCGACCAGACCTTGAAGGCCGACCGGATGGAAATTTATTTCGATGAAGTTAAAAAGGGAATTAAAAATATGATCTGCACCGGCCATGTCGTGATCATCCGTGGGGACAACCAGTCATTTGCCGATAAAGCCGTTTATAACGGCGCGGAAAAACGCCTGACGCTTTCCGGCCGGCCGAAACTCATCCTGGTCATTGAAGGGGACAATGCCATTACAGCTCTTGGAAACTAGAAATCTGGTCAAGAAGTACGGTCAGCGCCAGGTCGTGGACGGATTGAGTATTTCCGTCGGCCGTTCGGAGATTGTCGGACTGCTGGGTCCCAACGGCGCCGGCAAGACGACCACCTTTTATATGGCCGTCGGTATTATCAAACCGAACGCGGGCGAAATATTTTTTGATAATGAAAATATCACTTATAAGTCCATCCATGAGCGGTGCAAGCTGGGAATGGGATATTTGGCGCAGGAACCGTCGATCTTCCGGAAGTTGACCGTTGCCGAGAACATCCTGGCGATCCTGGAAACTTTGCCGCTTAGCCCGCGGGAACGCAAAAAACGGCTGCAGTCTTTACTGGAAGAATTGAACATCGCGCACCTGGCTAAAAATAAAGCCTATACGTTGTCGGGGGGGGAACGTCGCCGTCTTGAAATTACACGGGCATTGGTGACGAACCCGTCGTTTCTTTTGCTGGACGAACCTTTTTCCGGCATCGATCCGATCGTAGTAGCGGAAGCGCAGGAGATCATTAAAAATTTGAAACAGCGCGGGTTGGGGATCCTCTTGACAGATCATAACGTGAGAGAAACACTTTCCATTACGGACCGGGCGTACCTGATCGCCGATGGCAGGATCCTTATTTCGGGCACGGCGCAGGATTTGATCAATGATCCGGAAGCCAAGAAAATTTATTTGGGTGAAAAATTTAGAATGTAACGTGTGTTGCCGATTATCGCGGTAATCCAATTAACTGTGGAGGAGGTAGCTGATTTATGAAATTAGCCGTTAAGAAACTCGACGCCGTCCGTTGGGAATTAAAATTTGAGATTCCCCGGGATCGCGTGTCAGAAAAATTCGATAAGATCTATGAAGAGCTGGGAAAAGTCGTGAAGGTCAGGGGATTCCGGCAAGGAAAAGTTCCCCGGCATATCCTGGAAAACCAGCATAGTAAACTTGCCAAGGAAGAAGTCATTAAGGAGCTCATCCCGGAGGTTTATCAGGAAGGGCTGGAGAAAGAAAAGATCAAGCCGATCGATCTGCCGGAGATCCTGGATGTCAATCTTGATGAAGGCAAGGTGACCTTCACCGTCAAACTGGACGTCAAACCGGAGGTCAGGGTCGGCGATTACAAGAAGATCAAGGTCACGCGCAAGAGTTCCACCGTCACGCTGGAAGAAGTGAACAAGACGCTGGAATTTTTCAAAAAAAGCCAGGGAGAGGGCAAAGAGATCACGATCGATGACGCCTTCGCCCACGGCTTGGGCTTCCCCAGTTTGGAGGAATTTACCAAATCGCTTTCCCGTCAATTGGAGATCGACAAAGACCGTCACAACCGGATGGATGTCGAGAATCAGGTCGCGGAGCATCTTCTGAAAAAGGCCAAACTGACAACGCCGGGTTCAATGGTCAAAAAGCAACTCGCGCGCCGTCTGGAAGATATTCATCGCCGGCTTGCGTCGCAAGGGTTGTCCCCTGAGGAGATCAAGAAGAAAGAAGAGGAGATCCGTCCGCAGCTCGAAGAGTCCGTTGAAAAGGACATTCGCATATATCTGATCCTCGATAAAATTGCCGAACAAGAAAGCGTACCGGTCAAGGAAAACGAAAATCTGGCCGCGAAGGTCATGGAATTTCTACTTAAAGAAGCAGAATGGGAGGAGGCTAAGTAAGATGGATCAAAAATCGCAAATACTCGTACCAATGGTCGTCGAAAAAACTTCGCAGGGCGAACGCGCCTACGACATTTATTCACGGTTGCTCAAAGAAAGGATCGTCTTCATCGGCACGGCCATCGATGATACCGTTGCCAATTTGATTATCGCGCAATTGCTCTATTTGCAAAGCGAGGACGCCACCAAAGATATCTGCGTGTATATCAATTCGCCGGGCGGTTCGGTCACGGCGGGACTGGCCATTTACGATACGATGCAGTTCGTGAAACCCGATGTCTCTACCTTTTGTCTTGGCCAGGCAGCGAGCATGGGCTCGCTTCTATTGTCGGCCGGCGCCAAAGGCAAACGATTCGCCTTGCCGTACTCGCGCATCATGATCCATCAACCTTGGGGAGGCACGCAAGGAACGGCCAGTGATATTTCCATCCAGGCCAAAGAAATCCTGCGGATGAAGGAAACCTTGAGCCAAATATTGGCAAATCATACCGGACAACCGCTCGATCGGATCCACAGGGACTCCGACCGGGATTTCTACATGAGCGCGGAAGAATCCAGGGAATACGGACTGGTTGATGAAGTCATTAGAAGCATACGCACAACCAAAAAAAACCAGGCATTAACTTGAGTTTTAGGCAGAAAGGTAGTTGACGATGAAACGCAATTTGCTGCTTACCCCCGGGCCGACCCAGATCCCGCCGGAAATTTGCGCGGCATTGGGGCGGCCGATCATCCATCACCGCACGCCGCAGTTCCAGGAGAACCTTAAAGAAGCTGTCGAAGGATTAAAGCAGGTTTTCCAGACAAAAAATGACGTATATTTGCTCACCTGCTCCGGGACGGGAGCGATGGAGGCGTCCGTGTGCAATCTGCTTTCCCCAGGAGATAAAGCCATCACGGTCGAAGGCGGAAAATTCGGCGAGCGCTGGAGCGAACTTTGCCGCAGTTACGGGGTTGAGCCGCATGTGATCCAGGTCCCGTGGGGCAAGGCGGTTGATCCGGTGCAAATCAAGAAAATACTCGACGCGCACAAGGATATCAAAGCAGTCTTTATCACGCAGAGCGAAACATCCACCGGGGTCACGACCGACGTTGAGGCGGTTGCCCGCGTTGTCCGCGATAGCAACGCGGTGTTGGTCGTCGATGCCATTAGCGGACTTGGGATCATTGATCTGCAAATGGACAACTGGGGCGTTGATGTGGTTGTTTCCGCCGCGCATAAAGGTTTTATGCTTCCGCCGGGGCTGGCGTTCGTTTCGCTAAGTCCCAAAGCGTTCAAATTGGTCGAAGCCTGCAAAAGCCCGCGCTATTATTTTGATCTGCGCAAGTCCAAAGAAGCCATGGCGGATATCGATACGCCTTTTACGCCGGCCATCGGTATCGTCATCGCGCTCAATGAAAGCCTGCGGCGCATGAAGCAGGAAGGCCTGCCCAATTTGTTCGCCTCCTACGCGCGTCTGGCCAAAGGCACGCGGGAAGCGGCCAAAGCGCTGGGATTATCAATCTTTACGGATGAATCATGCCAGTCCAATGTCCTGACGGCCATCAATCTTCCGCCGGATGTGGACGGCAATAAAGTGGTCAAGATCATGCGCGACACCCACGGGATCTCGGTCGCCGGCGGGCAGGATTCGCTCAAAGGAAAAATCATCCGCATCGCCCATATGGGTTGCGTTGATGAATATGATATCCTGACGGGCATATCCTGTTTGGAAAAAGTTTTACTGAAACTGGGATATAAATTTACGTTGGGAGCCGGTGTTGCCGCCGCGCAAAAGGTATTTAATACATAGGACGTAAGATCGAGAGGAGTCGTAATGAGCAGAATACTTGTCAGCGACCAGCTCGCTAATGAAGGTCTGGAAATATTAAAGGCCGTCAAGGAGTTCCAGGTCGATTATAGAATTGATCTTAAGCCGGAACAATTAAAGGCGATCATCAAGGATTACGACGCCTTGATCGTGCGTAGCAGCACGAAAGTCACGGCGGATATCATCCAGGCGGCCGCGCGCTTGAAGTTCATCGGCCGCGCGGGGGTGGGGTTGGATAACGTGGATTTAAAGGCCGCGACCCAAAAAGGAATTGTGGCCATAAACACTCCGGCTGGAAATACCACTTCGACGGCGGAACACACGATGAGCATGATCCTCGCCTTGTCTCGTAACATCCCGCAAGCCTGCGCCTCGGTCAAGGCGGGGAAGTGGGAACGCTCCAAATTCAGCGGCGTTGAGCTGCACGGAAAAACGCTGGGGATCATCGGTTTCGGCCGGATCGGCTCGACAGTGGCGCGTTACGCCAAAGCGTTCAGCATGCCGGTCATTGTCTTCGACCCCTACATCTCGCTGGAAGTCGGCGCCACGCTTGGCGTGCAAATGGTCGACCTTAAAGCGTTGATCAAGGGATCCGATTATATCACCATTCATATTCCCAAAAGCGCGGAAACAAAAAATCTGATCGGAGAGGCGGAATTTCAATCAATGAAAAAAACGGCTCGTTTGATCAACTGCGCCCGCGGCGGGATCGTGGATGAAGCCGCGCTCGCCAAGGCGTTGGCGGAAAAAAAGATCGCCGGTGCCGCGCTGGATGTTTTTGATGAAGAGCCGCTTCCCGCGAATTCCCCATTGTTAAAATTCGACAATTGCATCATGACGCCTCATTTGGGAGCTTCGACCTCCGAAGCACAGATCAACGTGGCCATCGAGATCGCCGAAACGATCCGCAACGCTCTCCTGGGCAAGGGCATCATGAACGCGGCCAATTTCCCGACGGTCGACGCGGAAGCGTACAAGACTTTGGAGCCGTATATCAACCTCGCGTACCGGATGGGAAAATTTTCCGGACAACTAATCACCGGGCGCATCAGCGCCGTGAAGATCACCTACAGCGGGGTGGTGAGCAAATATAAGGTGGCCCCGGTCACATTATCTTTGGTCAACGGCCTTTTAACGCCGATCCTGGGAGAGACCGTCAATTTCATCAATGCCCTGGAGATCGCCAAGGAGCGGGCGATCAACGTCCATGAAGTTGTTTCGACCATGGAAGAAGAGTTTGTTAACGCCATCCGCGTGGAAGTCAAGACGGATAAAGAACCTTTCGCGATCCAGGGGACATTGTCGGCTAACCAAAAACCGCGTATCGTCAAGATCAACAATGTTTATATGGAAGCAGTCCCTGATGGATATATCTTGTTCATTCAGAACAATGATAAACCCGGATTGGTCGGCGCGATCGGGACATTGCTGGCCGAGGCTAAGATCAACATCGCCGGGATCACTCTGGGCCGCGAAGCTCCCGGTGGACTGGCGATCAGCGCCGTTAACGTGGACAGCAACGTTCCGGAGAAAACGATCGAACGGCTGCGCAGCACCAAAGATGTCTTGTACGTGAAACTGCTGAAAGTCTAAAGGCTGATATGACCTTCATGGATTATATAACCTCGGCGATCTCCTTAGGGATCATGGATAGCGGTAATCCTTACATGCTGTCGATGATTCTTTGTCTTTTGACTTTTCTGGCACTTGTCGGGGATACACCGCGGCACATCGCTCTCGCCGGCACGTTCACGGCAGGCACCGTTTTTTTGTTGACATTTTTTCTGACGCGGGGACTCTTGCTGGAACATCCCGCGGTCAACCGTATCATCCATTTTCTTTCGCTGGGTGTGGCCGTATTCCTGCTGGTCATAGGGTATTTGCTGTTTCAACATTGGCGGCTGGACAAAACGAGATCAGCGAAGCAATGGCTGCCGTTATTTTTGCGGGAAGGCAGGGAAACGGCGGAGAAAAAGGTTGGCATTATTTTTTTCTCTGTTATATTGGGTGTGGCGACCGTATTGATTGTTTCATTGTGGCCCAGAAATCAGAATATTTACATATTTTATTATTTTCTGTCTACCCGTGGCAATGTTTTGTTGGCCACTTTATTTTTTGTCTTGTACAGTTTGGCTTTTATGTTTTTGTTAGCGGCAGTATGGGGAATGATATTTTATCTCAGGCACTGCGCGAAGTTGCGCAATGATTTTCTCAACGTTATTTCATGGGTGCGGATCAGCAGCTCCGCCATTTTTATCGCCGTTGGCATGGGGCTGATTTATCTGTTTATCGCAACGTAAAGGTGTCCTATGAACATTGTCGTTGTGGGTTCACAATGGGGGGATGAGGGAAAGGGAAAGTTGATCGATATTCTTTCCGAACACAGTGATATCACCGTACGTTACCAAGGCGGGAATAACGCCGGGCACACGGTTGTCGTCGGTGAGCAGGAATATGTTTTTCACTTGCTGCCCTCCGCCATTTTGCACAAGGGAAAGGTATGTGTGATCGGAAACGGGGTGGTGGTCGATCCTAAAGCTCTTTTAAAAGAGATCGATGATCTCGCGCGCCGCGGGATCAAGGTGGGGGCCCAGCGTTTAAAAATCTCCGGACACGCCCACGTCGTGATGCCGTATCACCGGATATTGGACGGCCTGCGCGAATCGAAACGAAAAAACAAGATCGGGACCACGGGGCGCGGCATCGGCCCGTGCTACGCGGATAAGGTCAGCCGTTGCGGGATCCGTATAATTGATCTCTTGAACAGGCGTATTCTTAAGTCCAAGCTGGATGATAATCTCCGGGAAAAGAACGAAATTTTCCAAAAAGTTTTTAACACCAAGGGATTTTCATCCCGGGGTATCTACGAGGAGTATCTGGAGTACGGGAAAAAACTTAGCCCTTACGTCTGCGATGCCGCGCTTTACTTAAATGATGCGCTGGATCACAAGAAATCCGTTCTTTTCGAAGGCGCGCAGGGGACGTTCCTGGATATTGATTTTGGCACGTATCCATTTGTCACGTCCTCCAATTCCATAGTCGGCGGCTTGTGTACGGGAAGTGGTGTCGCTCCCACGCGAATCGATAAAACCATCGCCTGCGTCAAGGCCTACACGACGCGTGTGGGGGAAGGGCCGTTCCCGACAGAATTCGCCTCCAGTTTGAAAAATGAAATACGCGCCAAAGGTAACGAGTTTGGCGCCACGACCGGACGTCCCAGACGCTGTGGCTGGTTTGACAGTGTGCTGGTGCGCTATTCGGTTATAATCAACAATGTCCATGAACTTGCCATCATGAAACTGGACGTCTTGGGTGATCTTGATAAGATCCGAATATGCACCGGATACAAATATAAGGGGAAGACCTACAAGGATTTTCCAATGGATTTTGAAGTCTTAAGCAATGTTCAGCCGATCTATGAGGAATTGGACGGCTGGAAAACGGATATCAGCGGGGCACGGACCTATGCCCAATTGCCGGTCAACGCGCGCAAATACATTGAACGCCTTGAGAAGCTCCTGAAAGTCGGTGTTAAATATATTTCCATTGGAACAAAGCGCTCGGAAATTATTATCCGTTAGACCGTATCTTGTTGCAGGAGCTTAAGTTGTCATAAAGAGCTTGACTTTGAATTATGCCTATGTTACGGTAGGACTAATAATATTACGGAGGATTGGATGTATCGGATTTTTTCAATTTTTTCCACGCTATTCGTGACCCTTGCCTTAGTCTTCGCTGTTAACGGCTGCACGATCGTATTCCAAAAAGGTAGACGCTCGGATGTTGAAGAGATTGCTAAACTTCAAGGCCGTTTAAACAGCCTTGAACAAGCCAAGGCGGAACTTGAAGCGCGGCTTAGCAAAGAGATCAGCGATCGGGAGGTCAGCGTGAAAATGATGGATCGCGGGCTGGTCATCACTTTTGTGGCCGAGGTTTTGTTCGGTTCAGGAAAAGCTGAATTACGGCAAAGTTCATTTGAGAAATTGGATAAAATCGCGGACGTTCTGAATACGACGGTCAAAGATTTGGCAGTTGGCATTGAGGGGCATACGGATGATGTCCCGATCCAGCGTTCCGGATGGAAATCGAATTGGGAATTATCCAGCGCGCGGGCGCTTAGTGTTTTACACTATTTAGCTCAAACACATAATATTTTGCCCGGGCGTTTGTCCGCCACGGGATACGGAGAATTCCGGCCGGTTGCCGATAACTCGACTACTGAAGGGCGACAAAAGAACCGCCGTGTGGAGATCGTTATTCTTCCTAATAGAACGACGGAAGGACGTTATTGAGCTTTCCTTTCCCAACTTCAAATCTCCCCTGGAATTTTTTGACGCTGTTGGGAGATTTGAAGTTATGTTTATTGAGAGGAAGCTCAATAATCGGGAGGCCTAAGTTATGAAAGTCGTTGCCGTTGTCTTGGCGGTCGCATTGGTGGTGTTTTGTTTTGGTTTGGCCATTCATTTCAACCAGAATGTCCTTCAGACCAGAAAAGTCCTGGAAAGCGAACGGTACACGCGTTTAACGGCCGAGGAAAGTCTCGAAAAGGCCGCCTCGCAGATCCGCAATCTGGAAAATGAGCTGGAACGCGCGCAGGTGAAAGTCAAGAGTGCGGAAAAATTGCTGGAACAAACACAGTCCTTGAATGCGCAATTGCAGGAGCGGGTCACAGAGGGCGCGACCCTTCAAAAATCACTGCAGCATCGCATTCAACAACTGGAACAGGGTCCAATCCCGATGGGCAAGAGTAATTCCAGATCCGATATAACAACTGCCGCCGGCGCCACCTAGAGCCAACGACATGCTTTAATAGCGAAGCCTTTGCCGAATACTGTAACGTACTGTGATGGGGGATAAGAAGCCCTCCTTTTTTTTAATATGATACAAACATCTAATATTCCGCGGCATGTTGCCATCATTATGGATGGTAACGGCCGCTGGGCGAAACGTCAGCATCTTACTCGAACGCAGGGCCACACGGAAGGGATCAAGCGCGTGGAAGAGGCCGTTGCCGTGGCCCAAAAAATCGGGATCAAAGTGCTGACTCTATTTACGTTCTCGACCGAAAACTGGCGGCGTCCGGAATCCGAGATCTCGATATTAATGAGCATGTTGGCCAATGTTCTGCAAAAAAAAATAAAAATGTTGAAGGAGAATAACGTGCGATTCCAGGTGATCGGCCGGGAGGAAAGCGTTCCCGGATCGGTCCTGAAAACATTCCAAATGGCTATTCATGAGACAAAGGATAATACGGGGTTGATCGTGAATTTGGCTTTCAATTATGGTTCCCGCCAGGAGATAATCGACGCGGTCAAAAAAATCGCGGCGGCGGTGGAAAAGAAGTCTTTAGTCATCGCTGATATCGACGAAAAGACCATCACTCAATTCTTGTATACCAAAGACCTCCCTGACCCTGACCTCCTTATCCGGACATCCGGTGAAAAAAGGATCAGCAATTTTCTTTTGTGGCAGCTTTCTTATTCGGAGCTGTATTTTACGGACAAATTCTGGCCGGATTTTACAGAAGAAGAATTCGAAAAGGCCATCGCGGATTACCAGAAGCGTGAACGCCGCTACGGCGATCTGGCCGGAACGACACGGGAAAGATCATGATGAACAAAGCGCGCTTTATAAGTTCAACGACCATGATCCTGGTCACAATTGCTGCGGTTCTCAACGCGTGGGTTTTTATCGCCGTTTTGCTGGGATTGACACTCGCGGGACTGTATGAATTCTTCTATCTGGTCAAGAAGAAGGGGATTCCCATCTACAGTTATACCGGCATCATCATTGGCATGCTGATCCCACTTTCTATCTTTACGCGTTTTGAACCGACCGGAAAATGGGAGTTGTTGTTCATCGTCCTTCTTTTACTGCTGATTTTTCTCATGCAATTCATCCGTAATGACAACACCAATGCGATCATCGGGATATCAACGACGCTGTTCGGGATCCTGTACGTTTCGTGGCTGTTCAGCTTTCTGATCCGGATAAGGTATTTTTTACCCGGGACCGATGGCGTCAAATTGCTGGCCTTCATTCTGTTGGTGACAAAATGCGGGGACATGGGGGCGTTATTGATCGGCAGCAAATTCGGGAAACATCCGCTGTGGCCGCGCATCAGCCCCAACAAAACGATCGAGGGGAGCCTGGGCAGTTTTGCGTTCAGTGCTTTGGCGGCCATTCTCGGCAGCAGTTTGATTCCGCCGCAATTTGGTTTTTCACCTGGTCATATTGCCGTAATGGGGACATTTTTTGGCGGTATGGGACAGCTGGGCGATCTGTCCGAATCGCTTATCAAGCGGGATTGCAACGTGAAGGATTCCGGGAAGTTTCTCCCCGGTCTGGGTGGTGTTCTCGATGCGATCGACAGCATCTTATTCTCGGCGCCGGTATTTTATTTCTATATAAGTTCGGTGGTTATACGGCCGTAGCGACATGACACGCAGGAATATCGTTATTCTTGGTTCAACCGGGTCCATCGGCATCAATGCCTTGAAGGTCATTGAGCGCTTCGCGGATCGTTTTAAGGTCGTTGGATTGACGGCATACAACAATTACCGGCTTTTAGAACAACAGGTACGTAAATTCCGACCGTCGCACGTGGCCGTTAACGGGTCAGGGGTTGATTACCTTCGGCGGCACATAAATACGAGGACCACCAAAATTTTGAGCGTCAAGGCGGATATCGACGAAATCATCCGTTTGCGATCCGTCGATGTGATCGTGGTCGCGATGCATGGAAGCGCCGCGTTGCGGCCGTTTTTGACGGCGGTGCGTACCGGAAAAACGGTCGCGCCGGCCAACAAAGAAGCCCTCGTATCGGCGGGGGATATCCTGATGCGCGAGGCCCGGCGGCATAAGGCGACCATCGTGCCCATAGACAGTGAACAAAGCGCTATTTTTCAGTGCCTGGCGGGAGAGAACAGGGAACATCTCAGGAAGATCTATTTAACGGCCTCAGGCGGCGCGCTTTTGAACATTCCACGGACGCGCTTTGATGCGTTGTCCGTCACGCAGATCCTGAAGCACCCGCGCTGGAAGATGGGAAAACGCATCACGGTCGATTCGGCAAGCTTAATGAACAAAGGATTTGAAGTGATCGAGGCTAAACATTTGTTCGGGCTTGATGTTGATGATATCGAGGTCGTTGTGCATCCGGAAGCCATCATCCATTCGATGGTCGAATTTACTGATGGATCGATCGTCGCGCAGCTTGGCGTGACGGATATGCGATTGCCGATCCAGTACGCGCTGACGTACCCACAGCGCTGGAAAACGGGATTAAAAAGCGTGGACTTCGCGCGGTTGGGCCAGCTGACGTTCCAAAAGCCGAATTACAAAAAATTTCCCTCATTGGCCTTGGCCATTGACGTTGGCCAGCGGGGAGGAACGCTTCCGGCAGTGTTGAACGCGGCTGACGAAATGGCGGTCGACGCTTTTTTAAATCGTTGTCTGCCTTTTACGGGGATCTACAGAACAGTGGAAAAAGTCGTCCAAAAACATAAAGTCATCGATCGCCCTTCCTTTACGCAGATTCTGGACGCGGACCAATGGGCGCGGGAGGAAGCTGGCCGGCTGATCAAGGAACGGTAAAAAACTATGGAAACGCTTTGGGCAAATTTAAACAGCACAATTTTGTTTGTCGTCACATTGAGCATTTTAATCGTCGTTCACGAATGGGGACACTTTATAACCGCGAAACGTCTGGGGATCGCAGTGGAACGCTTCGCACTGGGGTTCGGACCAACGATATATTCACGGATGCATAATGGGACGCGTTACATGATCAACATCATTCCCCTGGGTGGGTATGTCAAGATGGCTGGAGATGAACGCTCCCAATGCAGCGGCAAACCGGATGAATTTTATTCGAAACCAGCTGGACACCGGGCGCTTGTCATCTTCAACGGCCCGGTGGTTAATTTTATTTTCGCGTACGTCTGTTTATTTGTCGTTTTTATGGTCGGGTATCCCGATCTGAGCAATAAAGTCGGCACCATCCTTGAGGGCTACCCCGCGCAGGCCGCGGGAGTTCAGGCCGGCGACCAGATCCTTCGCGTCAATGATCGAATAACGGAAAGCTGGAGTGGTTTGCAGGAAGCGATCATCTCCTCCACCGCCGACACGATCCAGCTAAGGATCCGGCGCGACGGGCGTGAAATCGACACAACGATCGCACCGCGCGTGGAAATGAACAAATCGATCTTTGGAAAATACCGGAAAGTACGCCTGGTCGGCATCCGCCCGGCGGAAGATATTGTTACCCTCAAATATAATCCGGCCGTTGCGCTCCTAAAATCCGGGCAGGAATTGATCAAGATCACGAGCATGACATACAAGGCGATATTTGCCATGCTCACGGGTTCAATGTCGGTCAAAGAGAACGTGACGGGCCCCATCGGTATTTTTTACATTCTGCAAAAAGCCGCCGAAATGGGCATGTCGCACGTTTTGTTCATTATGGGGGTCATCAGCGCCAGTTTGGCAATTTTCAATTTACTGCCGGTCATACCGCTTGATGGCGGACATTTGTTGTTGCTTGGTATCGAAAAGCTCCGGGGACGCGCGTTATCGGCACGCACCGACGAATATGTCGCTAAAGCAGGTTTTAGCTTGATCATCATGCTTGCGTTATTCGTATTGTACAGTGATTTTTCACGTTTTGGCTTTATCGACAAGATCAAGCAATTGTTTCCTTAGGAAGGGAGATGAACGATGGGAAATAATGACTTACGCGATGTGGTCAATCATTACCTGATCAAGGAAACGGATTTCCTTAAGGTCAAGGATTCAATGACGGAAGACCAGCTGCGCAAATTCGTCGATGACGCCATTATCCGGATGTGCCAGGAGCAAAACGTGGTCATCGAAAAGGATGTGCGCGCGGCCGTCATCCGCGATCTGGTCAGCGCACTGGTCAGCATGGGGCCGTTACGGCCTTTGATGGAAGATAAAACGATCTCGGAGATCATGATCAACGGGCCCAAGCAGATCTATCTTCAACGCAACGGCCGTATTTCATTGTCTGACATAAAATTCGATAACAATGCGCAGCTGGCGCATGCCATCCAGAAGATCCTTGCCGCCTCGGGCTCGAACAAACGGGTGGATGAATCTTCCCCGTACGTCGATTTCATGCTCAAGGACGGATCGCGTATTAACGTCATTTTGCCGCCCTGCTCGCTGATTGGGCCGGTTATGACGGTGCGAAAGTTCAATGACGCCATCGGAACGGTGGATGACCTGCTGAATCTTAAAATGATCGACAAGAATATCGCGACGCTGCTGATCGCGGCCATGAAGGCCAAGTTCAACGTGATTTTTTGCGGGTCGACCGGTTCGGGTAAGACGACCATGCTGAACGTATTTTCCCGGCACATCCCATCGGAGGAGCGGATCATCACCATCGAAGATACCCCCGAGTTGCGCCTGCTTCAGGACCATGTGGTTACGCTGGTTTCCAAGCCTTCCAACATCGAAGGCCGCGGAGAGATCACGATGCGCGAATTGTTCATCAATTCGCTGCGCATGCGACCGGACCGGATCATCATCGGTGAGGTGCGCGGGGAAGAAATGCTTGATCTGATCCAGTCGATCAGCAGCGGCCACAGCGGGTCATTGGCCATCGTGCACGCCGAAACGCCGGAAGATTGTTTTAACCGCATGGTTATGATGATGCTCATGGCCGGAGTCCGCTTAAGCACCGAGCAGATCCAGAAACAGATAGCGCGTGCCATCGACATCCTTGTCCATGTTGAGCTTTTTCTGGATGGGCGTCGCCGCGTGACAGCGGTGACCGACCTGGTTTATGATGAAAAGAACCAGCGACCGATATTGCATGAGGTATTTCGTTTTGATCAAAAAGGCATGACGGGAAAAAACGAGATCATCGGTGATTGGGTCATGGACCGCCGCCGGCCGTCGTTTTACGAAAAATTCAAAAAAAGACTGGTGACATTGCCGCCGGGATTCTTCGATGAATCTTTGCCGGCCTTTAAGGATTCTTAACATGCTGTGGTCTAAATATTTCATTCCAACATTGAAGGAAACGCCGATCGGCGTGGAGGCGATGAGCCATCAGTTCCTTTTGCGCGGCGGGTTCGTGCATATGCTCACCTCGGGAGTTTATTCCTATCTGCCTTTGGGCTTGAAGGTCCTGCGCCGGATTGAACATATTATCCGCGAAGAAATGAACAATGCCGGCGCCGTGGAATTGTTCTTGCCGTGCCTGCAACCCATCGAACTCTGGAAACAAACCGGCCGCGACGAGGTCCTCAAGGATGTCATGATCAAATTTACCGATAACCGCGGACGGGCCATGTGCCTGGGGCCCACGCACGAAGAGGTCATTACCGATCTGGTCAAAAATTACGTCCAATCCTACCGGCAGCTCCCCGTCACTCTTTATCAGATCCAGACAAAATTTCGCGACGAGCTGCGCACGCGCTTTGGCATCGTGCGGGCCTGCGAATTCATCATGAAAGACGCGTACAGTTTCGACCGTGACCTTGAAGGTCTTAAAAAAAACTATCAATTGATGTATGAAGCTTATCAAAATATTTTCCGCCGCTGCGGCTTGAACGCCGTGATCATCGAGGCGGATTCCGGGGACATGGGCGGAGACATGTCCCATGAATTTCTGGTGACCGCGCCGATCGGGGAAGATACCATTTTGCATTGCCCGTCCTGTCACAGCTACTGTTCTGTTTTCGGGGAACATGCCGAGGGCGCGAAGTGTCCCAAGTGCCATAAAGGCGCTCTTAAAGGGGAAGTGGCGATCGAGCTGGGACATATATTTCAACTGGGAGCGAAATACAGCCAGGCGCAACGCGCGCAATTCCTGGATGAAGACGGGAAACAAAAGCCGATGATCATGGGCTGTTACGGTATCGGCGTCAGCCGCGTGATCGCGGCCATTATCGAAAAACATCATGATGAACGTGGGATTCAATGGCCGGGCGAAGTGACGCCTTTTGACGTGGAAATTGTACCGTTGCCGGCGGGCAATGAGGCCGGGGAGATTGTGGATCTGGCACAGCGTTATTACAAGGAACTGGCCGCTTCCGGTTACGATGTTCTCTTGGACGACCGTTCGGAAACCGCGGGCGTGAAGTTCAACGACGCGGACCTTATCGGTATTCCTTTACGCGTCATTATCGGCAAACGCAATTTGGCCGGGGGGAAGGTCGAGATCAAGGACCGCAGGAGTGGCGAGGCTGTGATTGTGGATAAAAACGCGATGGCCCAAAAGGTGGCTGAAATCCTTGGAGGAACCCCATGCCTGAAGAATTGACACGGCAACTCCATGAGCTTATAATGCCTAGCATTGTCCGCGCCGGGGCTGGCTTGGTCGAGTTGACCTTCAAACGTCGAGGACGAACCCAGGTCGTTGAAATCCTCGTTGATAAAGACTCCGGCGGGATCACGGTCGGAGAATGTTCGGCCATCAATCGCGGAATATTCAAGCAATGCGAGCAGGCGCAGATCTTAGGTGACAATTTTCAGGTGGAAGTTTCTTCTCCGGGGCTGGATCGGCCGTTACTGACCACGAAAGATTTCTCCCGAAAGAGAGGGCGGTTGATCCGGGTCCATTTACGCGCGCCGGTCAATGAGCGGCTGGAATACTCCGGCACCATTAAAGAGGTGAAGGATGACCAGGTGGTCGTGGACACGCCGCAAGGCGTGATGGAATTAGCCATTGATAACATACAAAAAGCAGTTCAGGAAATATAAAGAAGGGAATCAAGAATGGAAAGCACTGAATTATTGACCATACTCGAACAATTGGAGCGCGATAAAGGCATCGACAAAAAGATCCTGATCGAGGCCGTTGAATCCGCCGTCGCCACCGCCGCTAAAAAGCTGTGGACGGTCGACAAGAACGAAGAGGTCCATGCTGTTTTGGACATCAAAACCGGCAGGATCACGGCGTACGCGGGAACCCAGGAGATCCGTTCCAGCGAATTCGGCCGCATCGCCGCGCAAACAGCGAAACAAGTCGTCATTCAAAAGATCCGCGAGGCCGAAAAAGATGTCGTTTTTAACGAATACCAGGTGCGTATCGGTGAGATCATCTCCGGAGGCGTCTACCGTTTCGAACGGGGGAATATCATCGTCGATCTGGGCAAGGCCGAAGCGTATATCCCCAAAAAAGAACAATCTCCCAAAGAAGAATTCCGCCAGGGAGATCGTGTCCGGGCCTACGTGCTGGACGTCAAACGCGACAGCAAAGGTCCCCAGATCCTTTTATCCCGGGCCAATCCAAATTTTATCCGGAAACTTTTCCAGCTGGAAGTCCCCGAGATCTATGAGGGGATCGTTGAGATCAAATCGATCGCCCGTGATGTGGGAGAACGCACCAAGATCGCCGTTTGCTCCAAGGACGAAAAGGTCGATTGCGTCGGTGCCTGCGTGGGGATGCGCGGTTCACGCGTCAAGAACATCGTTTCGGAACTACAGGGTGAGAAGATCGACATCGTCCGTTATTCTTCCGACATCAAGGAATATATCCAGGCGGCCCTTTCTCCGGCGGAGATATCACAGATCCAGTTGAATTACGATGGAAAGAAAGCGAACATCATCGTGGCGGACGATCAGTTGTCGCTGGCCATCGGCAAGCATGGACAGAACGTCCGTCTGGCAAGCCAACTGGTCAGCTGGGAACTGGACCTGTTCTCCTCCGATCAGTGGAAGCAATTGCAGGAACAAGCAGGTGTTGACGAAACCGCGCAGGCGGCTGAAGAAGAAAAGAAAAAAATAACGGAACAACAGTCATCTGATCGTGGTCTGACCGTCTTGACCGGGGTCGGCGAGAAGATCATGGTGCAATTAAAAGCCGCAGGATTGGACACGCTGGAAAAAATTGTCGCGGCGGACGTCGAAACGTTGACTAAAATCAAAGGCTTAGGTGAAGTCAAAGCCAAGAAAATTATCAAGGACGCCAAATCACTTCTCAGTTCCTCAAAGAAGGAAGAAAAGGAATAGACGTTTATGAAGGTATCGGAATTAGCCAAAGAACTTAGCACAACGACCGACAAAGTCCTGGCGACTTTAAAGTCTTTCAAATTGAAAGCCAAGGATGGCGACCAGGAATTGAGCGCAGGGGTTGCCTCGGTTGTCCGCAGCGAGCTGGCAAAAGCAAAGCAGGCATCCGCCAAGATGGAAAAAAAATCTGTCGCAAAGGAATCTGCGAAAACCAGTAAACCGGCCAAGAAAGTATTGCAGGCCAGGCCAACGGCGAAAAAAAAAGTTAAAAAGGAAGAGGAAGAAGCCGCTGATTCAAAGGTCACGAAACCGGTGGAGAAGAAGTCGGAAGCGCGGCTGGTGAAAGCGCCATCGGTTGATACCGCCCTCGAGAAACGACCGGTTCCAGCCACCAAACCCAAGGTCACATTTAGTAAAGAACCGATGATCGCGCTTAAACCCTTGGTCCGGAAAAAGCGTAAAATGGGCGGTGCGGAACAACGGGGCTTCCCGGCACCTCATGAGCCGGCAATCTCCGGTGTTGTTCGTGAAGCCCTCATGGGGGACGCGCAACAAATGGCCGCTGAGGGTACCGAAGTCCTGCCCGCGCAGACAAAACATCTCGTTGACCTGGAAATCGATCTTCCCATCAGCGTCAAAGATTTCAGCACGAAAGTCCAGCAAAAACCGAGCGTTATCCTCAAATCCCTGATGCAAGTAGGGATTTTAACGCATATCAACCAGAGCCTGGATGCCGCGATCGTCAGTAAGCTTGCCCGCGGACTCGGGTACAATGTCATCAAGATCAAGACGCAGGAAGAGCAGCTCATTGAGGTACACCAGAAGGAAGACGAGAACCCGGAACTTTTAAAACCCCGCGCGCCGGTCATCACGTTCATGGGACACGTCGATCATGGAAAAACTTCGCTCCTGGACCGTATCCGCAAATCAAAGGTCACCGATACCGAACATGGCGGGATCACCCAGCATATCGGGGCTTACTCGGTAGTACTTCCCAAAGGACGCATTACTTTTTTAGATACGCCCGGTCATGAGGCGTTCACGGCCATGCGCGCGCGAGGCGCCCATATTACGGATATCGTTGTCTTGGTCGTTGCCGCGGATGAGGGGATCATGCCTCAGACGGAAGAGGCCATCGACCACGCGCGCGCGGCGAACGTTCCGATCGTCGTCGCGCTCAATAAGATCGACAGCAAGAACGCCGATCCTGAGCGTGTTAAAAAGCAGTTATCCGAACACAACCTCGCTCCGGAAGATTGGGGGGGGAAAACCGTTGTCGTCGGTGTTTCCGCCATGACCGGCGAAGGCGTGGATAATTTACTGGAGTTGATCCTTCTGGAAGCCGAACTGCTGGAGTTAAAGGCCAACGCGGATAAAAAGGCCTCGGGGATCGTCGTGGAGGCGCATATGAGCCCAGGCAAGGGTTCAGTGACGACACTCATCGTTCAAAGCGGGACCTTGCGCGAAGGCGATAATATTGTTGTCGGTCCATTTTATGGCCGGGTGCGCGCGATCATCGATGATCGCGGGCGCTCGATCAAAGAAGCCGGACCATCCATGCCCGTTGAGGTCTTGGGCCCCTCCGATGTCCCCGAAGCTGGAGAATTGTTTTACGTCCTTGAGGATGAGCGTCAGGCCAAAGATATCGCGGCAAAGCGCCAGGAACAACTAAAAAACAGGCGACTGCAAATGACTTCCCGCGTCACCCTGGAAGATCTTTACGCCCAAGTGCAGGAAGGTTACATCAAAGAACTTAATGTCATTATAAAAGCCGACGTGCAGGGATCTTTGGAGGCGTTGAAAGATTCACTGGCAAAAATTCCCAGCGATAAAGTAAAGATAAAACTTATCCATGCCGGTGTCGGTGACGTGAATTCCTCTGATGTCATTTTGGCGGTCGCCTCCAAGGCGATCATCATCGCGTTCCACGTTGACATCGATGTCCGCGCCAAGAAAGAACTGGAAGAAGACCCCGTCGATGTGCGGCGATACCGGATCATCTATGACGCCGTCAATGACATCCGAAAAGCCCTGGAAGGCCTTTTGGACGCGAAGATCCGCAAAAAATTCCTGGGGCGCGTGGAGATCCGTGAAGTCTTTAAATTATCAAAGCAGGGGACCGTGGCCGGGTGCTATGTCACCAAAGGCCGCGTTACCCGCAAGGACCATGTTGATGTCGTACGTAACGGAGAGCCGGTATACACCGGAACGGTTTCTGGCCTTAAACGTTTCAAAGATGATGTAAAGGAAGTCACCGAAGGCACCGAATGTGGTATCAGTTTCGCGGGATTTACCGGATTTGAAGCCGGCGACATCATCGAGGCCTACGAGATCGAGAGAATCGCGCAGAAAATATGAAAAAGATTGTTTTTAGCGCCATGCGTCCGACGGGCAAGCTTCATCTGGGACACCTCGTGGGCGCCCTTGATAACTGGCTGGAAATGCAGGAAAAACATTCCTGCATTTTTTCCATTGTCGACTGGCACGCGCTTATGGGCGAATATGAGCAAAGCACAGAGATCGCGGAGAATATCATGGATATGGCCCTGGACTGGATGGCCTACGGCATTGATCCGAAAAAATCCATCATATTCGTCCAGTCGCAGGTGCCGGAACATCTGGAATTGCAGATGATCCTGGCCTGCATTACCCCGCTGGGCTGGCTGGAACGAAATCCGACGTACAAAGAACAACTGCGCGAGATCAAAACGCGCGATCTGCAGACATATGCTTTCCTGGGGTATCCGGTTTTACAGGCCGCGGACATTCTTTTATACAAGGCCAGCGCCGTTCCCATCGGTGAGGACCAGCTGCCGCACATCGAATTGACGCGAGAAATGGCCAGACGCTTCAACCATCTCTACAAAACAAATTTTTTCCAGGATTGCGAGGCCATTCTAACGCAAACACCGCGCCTTTTGGGGTCGGACGGACGCAAGATGAGCAAAAGTTACAAAAATACGGTCAATCTTTCGGATCCGCCAACGGAGATCGTCAAAAAAGTGAAAACGATGTTCACGGACCCCAAACGGATCAAATTATCCGATCCCGGGCACCCGGCCCAGTGTAATGTATATAGCTATTACAAAGTTTTCACCGCTGATCGCGCCGATGAAGCCCATTACTGGTGCACCCACGCGCAAAAAGGGTGCACGGAATGTAAAACGATCCTTGGAGAAGCGATCGTTAACCGGTTAGCAAATTTTCAGGAGAAGCGCAACGACCTGGCCAAACGTAAAGAGCATGTTCGTGAGATCCTGGACCACGGTCAGCGCCGCGCCCAGAAAATCGCCAGGGAAACCATGGGCCAGGTCAGAGAGATCGTTTTTGGCCGGTAGGCTGAGAAAATTAAATCGAACAACGATTAACGGGAACATACTATGGGATACAAGCTGAAACTGGAAATATTCGAAGGGCCGCTGGATCTTTTGCTGTATCTGATCAAAAAAGATGACATCGACATCAACGACATTCCCATCAGCCAGATCACCGAGCAGTACATGCAATACATCAGCATGATGAAAATGCTCGACCTGGATGTTGTCGGCGACTTTCTCGTTATGGCCGCGACATTGATGCAAATAAAATCCAGAATGCTCCTGCCTCCGGATCCCAATGAACAGCCCGAAGAAGAGCTCGACCCGCGCGATGAACTGGCCCGCCGGCTGCTGGAATACAAAAAATTCAAGGAGATCGCCGAGGCGCTTAAAGAAAAAGAGACCCTGCGGCAGGATTTCTTCGGCCGCAACATCGACCCCGAAGCGCTCCAGCAATTGCGGGAAGAATCCAAAGAGATCTATTACGAGGCCAGCCTTTTTGACCTGATCAGCGCCCTTTCCGAAGCGCTCAGGAAAGCCCCGGAAGAAGTTATCCACGAGATCATCACGGAAGAATTTACGGTCGAAAAAAAATTGCATGACATATTGCATCTTTTGCTCAAGGAGTCCACGATCCGGTTGCAGGATCTTTTTGAGCGCTCCCGCACGAAGATCGAGATCATCGTGACGTTCCTGGCCGTTCTGGAGTTGATCCGTATTAAAGAACTCATTGCCGTCCAAAAAGGTGTCTTTGGCGAGATCGAGATCATGCGCAACCAGAAAAAAATTATCCCCATTGAAGAGGGCGCGGATGATGGAAGAGCGGAAAACGATCCTGTTCAATCAGGAAACTGAAGAAGACCGGGTCTACAGCTTATCGTTGCGGCCCGCGCAGTTAAACGAATTCGTGGGACAAAGCGAGCTGATGGCCAATCTGCAGGTGTCGCTGCAGGCCGCCAAAGGGCGGCACGAATGCCTCGAGCACATATTATTTTCCGGCCCGCCGGGCTTAGGAAAAACCACCTTAGCCAACATTGTCGCCCACGAAATGGGCGCGCGCATCACCATTACCTCCGGCCCGGCCATTGAGCGCGCCGGAGACCTCATCGGCATCCTGACCAATTTGGGGGAAGGGGACATCTTCTTTATCGATGAAATCCACCGCCTTTCGAAAGTCGTCGAAGAATTTTTATACCCCGCCATGGAAAGTTTCAAGATCGATTTTGTCGTGGATAAAGGGCCCTACGCCAAGACGATCAATTTCAATCTTAAGCCATTTACTCTGATCGGCGCGACGACCCGCAGCGGCCTTTTGGCCGCGCCGTTACGCGAACGTTTCGGGATATTCCATCATCTGGATTTCTATAACGCGCAGGAATTAAGCCAGATCGTGACCAATTCAGCCAGGAAGCTCAATGTCGAGCTTGACGCGCAGGCCGCCTTTGAGATCGCGCGCCGCGCGCGGGGAACGCCGCGCATTGCCAACCGGCTGTTGCGCCGCGTGCGCGATTACGCGCAGGTCAAAACAAAAACCGGGAATATTACCGCCACGGTCGCCGATGAGGCCTTGCGTACCCTGGCCATCGATGAAATCGGACTTGATGACAAGGACCGTAAGCTCCTGGATGTCATCGCCCAGCACTACAAGGGAGGTCCGGTGGGCATTGAAACGCTCGCCGCCACCCTCAATGAAGAAATGGACACCATCGTCGATGTGATCGAACCGTATCTGCTGAAGATCGGATTTCTAAAGCGCACGCCCCGCGGCCGCGAACTTACGCAAGAAGCCAGCAAGCACATCAAAGCCCCGCTGGCCGAAAAAGAAACCCAACCGAAGCTCTATTAATCGTTATGGGATTAGCCAAAACCTTTGTTATCCTGGGCATTGTTTTGATCGCCCTCGGCGGGATCGTGCATATTGCCGGTAAAATTCCCTGGCTGGGACGCTTGCCCGGGGACATCGCCATAAGAAGAGAGAATTTTTCCTTTTATTTTCCGCTCACCACATGCCTGCTATTAAGCGTCCTTCTAAGTCTGGTCCTTTTTCTATGGCGTCACCGTTGATTCGTTCCCTCATTATCGCTGGCCTGCTGCTGGGAGGCTTCGCGCAGGCGCGCGCGGCTGACCAGTCGAGCGAGAAGTACGTCAGGGTGGCCATCCTCAATAATGTCGAAACGCTGAACTTTTCCATAAGGGGCAAATACAAAATCATCGATCTGATATCCGGCGCCGTTCTGGGAGAAGGACGGAGTCTGCGGGAATCCCGGATCTCATCTCATCCGGATGGCATCACGATCAACGGCAAGAAATATCCGTTACGCCGGATCCGTCTGGCGTCCAGCAAGGATATCGCGCTTTACCTGGATGATAAGGTAAATCGTTACCGTGGAGCGCTGGATATCATTCTGAAATCGAACAAAAAATTTCTGGCCGTCAATACCGTTGAGATCGAACAATACATCCGCGGAGTCCTTTATCATGAAGTGTCGCACCGCTGGCCGATGGAAGCGATGAAGGCCCAGGCCGTGGCCGCCCGCACGTATGCGTTGTACCAAATGAAAAAAAACAAGAACGATGACTACGACGTGACGGGAGACATCTATTCCCAGGTCTACGGCGGCAGGAATTCCGAACGCTTCCGTACCAACATCGCGGTCAAGCGCACCCCGGGAAAGATCCTTGTTTATAACAACAAGATCTTGCCGGCCTATTTTCACGCTTCCTGCGGAGGCCGCACGGAGAACGCCAAAAACATCTGGGGGGAGAATCTGCCGCCGTTAGCCGGCGTGCCGTGTTCATTTTGCGCGCTCGCTCCGCACGCGAACTGGAAAAAGAATTATCGCTCCAAAGATATCCAGGAAAAACTTAGCGCCAATGGATACCCGATGGGGCCCATCGCGGATATCCGTGTGGTCAGCCGCAACGAGAGCGGCCGGATCAATAATCTGCTCTTTACCGCGCGCGACGGCAAGACAACGACGATCCCCGGCATTAAATTCCGCGGGATCATCGGCCCCAACACGGTCAAAAGCAATAAATACGAAGTGGTCATGAGAGGATATTATTTTGACCTTATCGGTAAAGGCTGGGGACACGGGGTGGGGATGTGCCAGTGGGGGGCGCACCGGATGGCCGAAGAGCGGCACAAATACGATGAGATCCTTTCTTTTTATTATCCGGGCGCTGATATCGTCGATTACCGCGAACAACCGCCCGTTGACCTGCCATGAAACTCTCGGAATTCGATTTTAATTTACCTCAAGAATTGATCGCGCAGTATCCTTTGGAAAAACGTGACCAGGCACGGCTGATGGTTATCGACCGCCAAAAACAGGCGATCTCCCACGACATATTCGCCAATATGGAAAAATACCTGCCGCCCGGTTCCTGTGTTGTCCTTAACGACAGCAAGGTCATTCCCGCGCGGCTTTTGGGGCGCCGCGAAAAAACGCCGGGCAAAGTCGAGGTTTTTCTGCTTAAAAAACTTGCCCATGGGGATGGACGTTTCTATGAAACGCTCATCCGGCCGCTCAACCGGCTGAAATTGAATGAAAAGATACAATTCAACGGCGGCAGCCTGACCGCAGAGTTGATCGACATCCATAAACGCATCGTGCGCTTCAACCGCAAAGATGTGGTCGCGCAGTTAAAAAAACACGGCCACATGCCGCTGCCGCCGTACATCAAACGCCCCGATGAACCGCTGGACCACAAATACTATCAGACCGTGTACGCGCGCAAACCCGGTTCC
Organism: uncultured Planctomycetales bacterium; assembly: GCA_964364455.1. GTDB lineage: Bacteria > Omnitrophota > Gorgyraeia > Zapsychrales > Zapsychraceae > UBA10015. The sequence continues at coordinate 40,037 of CAYIMR010000003.1, forward strand.
GTGGCATCACCCACGGCAGGTTTGCATTTTACACCGGCGTTATTAAATACCTTACGCGAGAAGGGGCACGGGATCGAAACCGTCACGCTGCACGTCAATCTGGCCACATTTCGCGTGGTGGAAACGGAAGATATCACGCAGCACCAAATGCACACGGAAGAATACTCACTGACACAAAAAAGTTTTAATGCGATCCGGCAGGCAAAAACGAGGGGAAGCAAGATCGTCGCCGTGGGCACAACGTCCTGCCGGGTCATGGAAACGATCGCTGATCGTAACACAAGGGCACAAAATTTTGTACCACCGCGGGGTACCCCGCAGGGGTACACGGACATCTTTATTTATCCCGGATATGCGTTTCGCGCGGTGGATATCCTGATAACGAATTTTCATTTACCGCGCAGCACGCTTTTAATGCTGGCCTACGCCTTCGGCGGAATAAAATTGATGAAAGAGGCCTACGCGCAAGCTATTCGTAAAAAGTACCGGTTTTATAGTTACGGCGACGCAATGATTATTATTTAGAGGGATGGCATTGACAACGATGGCCCGCCCCAATCAGAGAATTTGGGCGAGGTCTCGCCACGTTTGTTTTACAAAATTGGCGGACGAATCTGGGCGCAAAGGTCGGTTCGCCGGAAAGTTTCTTGGTGAAACTATGTTTACGCTAATCAAAAAAGACAAAAATACCGGCGCCCGACGTGGAATTATCCACACCGCCCACGGCGATATCCAATCGCCATTTTTCATGCCGGTCGGAACCAACGCCACGGTCAAAACGCTTACCAACGAAGACCTTCTGGAATTAGACTCCCAGATCGTCCTTTCGAACACATATCATCTCTTCCTGCGCCCCGGGATGGAAGTCATCAGCCAGGCCGGGGGCTTGCACAAATTCATGAGTTGGGAGCGGCCCATCCTCACCGACAGCGGCGGCTATCAGGTCTTCAGCCTCTCCAAGTTAAGAAAACTCAATGACGACGGTGTTTCCTTCCAGTCGCATATCGACGGTTCCACGCAATTTTTTTCACCGGAAAAGGTCATCGAGATCGAAGAGATCCTCGGCTCGGACATGATCATGCCGCTGGATGAATGCGCGCCATATCCGTGCGCGCGAAAGGAGGCGGAGATTTCCGTCAAACGCACCACGCTTTGGGCCAATCGTTCACGTGACCATTTCCTGGCGCGAAAAATGCGGGCCAAACAACATTTATTTGGCATTGTTCAAGGCGCGACCTATAAAGACCTGCGCGAGCATTCCGCAAAAGAAATAATCGACATCGGGTTCGACGGCTACGCGGTGGGCGGAGTAAGCGTAGGAGAGCCGGTCGAGGCCATGTTCGAGACGCTGGATTGGGTGATGCCCCTTTTGCCGGCGGACCGGCCGAGGTATTTTATGGGCATCGGCATGCCGGACCAAATTGTCCGCGCCGTGGGAGAGGGTATTGACATGTTCGACACCTGTATCCCGACGCGCTACGGACGTAACGGTTCGGCGTTTACTTCCTCGGGCCGCAAAGTGATCCGCAACGCGAAATACGCGGCCGATTTTTCTCCGTTGGATGAAGCATGCGCCTGCGTGGTGTGCCGCAAATATACCCGCGCTTATATCCGGCATCTGGTCAACGTCAACGAGATCCTGGGTTTAAAATTAATTTCGTACCACAACGTTTATTTTTATGTTAATTTGATGAAACAAATTCGCGTGGCCATCGAAGCGGATGATTACGCGGATTTTCAGAAACAATTTTTGACCCAATATTGTCCAAAGGACAGCGAGGGAGAGGCCATTGCGCTTTGACGTCATCACGATATTCCCGGAAATGTTCGCGCCGATCCTCAATGAATCGATCATCAAACGGGCGCAACAGAAAAAAAAAGTGGCTATCCGTGTGCACGACTTGCGCGCGTACACCAAAGACAAACACAAGAAGGTCGATGACCGCCCCTTTGGCGGCGGGCCCGGCATGGTCATGACGCCGCAGCCTTTTTTCGACGCGGTCAAAAGGATCAAAGGCAAACGCAGGGGCAAGGTCGTCCTGATGTCCCCCTCCGGCAAACGGCTCACCCAAAAACTCGTCCGCGACCTGGCCAAAGATAAAAATTTGATTCTGCTCTGTGGACATTACGAGGGTGTGGATGAGAGGGTGCGGGAAAAATTAGTGGATGAAAGCATCTCGATCGGAGATTATGTCTTGACCGGCGGCGAGATCCCGGCCATGGTCCTTATTGATTGCGTCACCCGGCTTCTTCCCGGTGTCGTGGGCAAGGAAGCCTCACTCACGGATGAATCTTTTGAAGGAGGCCTTCTGGAGTATCCGCATTATACGCGTCCCGCAAATTTTCGTGGCGCGAAAGTCCCTGATGTGCTACTATCTGGCAATCATTTAGCCATTAAAAAATGGCGTCAAGAGCAGGCGCGGCGCGTAACCCGGCGTAATCGCCCGGATCTAATAAAAAATTCTTAACAGTATATTAGGGAGGTAGCTTCAAATGATCGCCACACACGCTAAAAAAACCATACAAGATATTGATGACAAGTCACTGCGGACAGAGCTGCCCGATTTCAAGGTCGGCGACGCGGTCAAGATGAAGGTCAAAGTGCGCGAGGCCGACAAGGTCCGCCTGCACCCCTTTGAAGGCACCGTCATCAGCAAGACCGGCAGGGGAGTAAAGAGCACCTTTACCGTGCGCAAGATCTCCTTTGGAGAAGGAGTCGAGAGGATATTCCCGATCCATTCACCGGTCATCGACAGTTTCCAGGTCGTCAGCAAAGGCGTTACCGAGCGTTCCAAGCTGTATTATTTAAGAGGACGCACCGGCAAAGCCGCCCGCGTTAAGAAAGAACAAGCGTCGGTCCAACAGTAATCTTTGTATCTCGTATTTTGTATCTCGCATTCGTTTTAATAGCGACGAGATACGAGCGACGGTATACGAAATACGTGTAAAATATGCTGGAACTTGAGGATAAGACCAGAAAAGCTGGTTTTAACCTCGTCATCGGTGTCGATGAGGCGGGCCGGGGCCCACTGGCCGGCCCGGTGGTCGCGGCCGCCGTTGCCTTGCGCCGATTCGACTTCTCCGTCCCCATCCGTGATTCCAAAAAACTCTCCCATGTCCAGCGCGAAGAGGCCTTTCATGAAATTTATCAGCGCGCGTACGTCGGCGTCGGAATGATCAGCGAAAGCGTCATCGATCAGGCCGATATCCTGCAAGCCACGTTTTTTGCGATGCATAACGCCGTTGTCGATCTCATCGCGTGGCTCCCTCCGGCAAAAACTAAACAGAAAAATTTCATCCAGGGAGTATGTCTCCTTGTTGATGGCAATTGTTTCCGCTCTGACCTGCCGTACAAGTTCAAGACGATCATCAAAGGAGACGAGCACGTTCTCTCCATTGCCTGCGCTTCCATTGTGGCAAAAGTGACGCGCGACCGGGCCCTTAATATGTACCACCGCGTTTATCCGGGATATGGGTTCAGCCAGCACAAAGGTTACCCGACGCTGAAGCACAAAGCGGCCATCCGGCGTCTGGGCCCGTCGCTGATCCAGCGCCGAACGTTCCAGTGCCAGCTATGACGCACGAACGCCTTGATCTGGGAAGGCTGGGGGAAGAACAGGCGGTGGCGCGGCTGAAAAAAGAGGGCTACCGCGTTATCGCGCGCAACTACCGCAACACCTTTGGCGAGATTGATATCATTGCCCAAGACGGCAAGACGTTATGTTTTGTGGAAGTGCGCACCCGCACCAAAGACTGGCACGGGCATCCCTTTGAATCGATTTCCTCAATAAAACAAAAAAAGATCATTCGCGCGGCGCGGGCCTATCTGGCGCGGGAAGACGCCGAAGACACCGACGCGCGCTTTGACGTCGTGGCCGTGATCCCCGATGAGGCCGGCGGCTTTACGGTCGAACTCATCAAAAACGCATTTGAAGTGGAGTGAGCCCGGACACTCCGGGAGTGTCCGTTGGCCATTGCGGGAAATAAGGGGACACGGAAATAAGGGGACAGAAATAAGGGGACACAGAAATAAGGGGACACGATACTTAATTGAGGTGAGTTAAGTATTGTGTCCCGAATAATATGCCCCGAATAACATGGGAGATTGTTATGCGTAAAAAAAATGTTGTAATCATGCTATTTGTCTTTGCGGGGATCATCGTTATCGTATACATGGGTGTTCTGATCCCGCTCGCAGACAGCGAGGCAGGGCCTGTTTGCACCGCGGAGGCGAAGCTGTGTCCGGATGGTTCTTATGTCGGCAGGGTTTCTGCGCATTGTAAATTTGCGCCATGCCCCGGCAAGGATCTTCCCGCCGAATCCGCGCCGGGAGACTTTGGGTTTGAACAAGAAGTTGCCGCCAGCGGAATCGCGGGAGATGTGGTGCTGGGGCCCCTGTGTCCTGTTATAGGGCCCGGCATGGAAGAACAATGCGCGGACAAGGGCTATCAGACAACGCTTGTTGTTGAGGCCAAAGATGGAGGGCAGGAAGTTGCGCGAGTTCAATCCGGCGTGGATGGCCGATTTCGCGTTGTCCTTGCGCCGGGAGAATATATCGTCGCGCCCCTGTCTGGTGCCAGGCCATTACCCAACTGTGAGATGCAATTTGTTACAGTCGAGCCGGGTCAATTCGCCCCGATGATGATCCATTGCGATACAGGCATGAGATAAATTTTCTATCAAGGCCCTATGGTACGTGCGCCAGCGCCAGACGTTTGCCAGACGTTTGCCGGATTGCCTTTTGGGAGTTAACCTGTTAATATAAAGAAATGAAAATTATAACAAAAACGTTGTCCCTGGATGAACTCAAAGAAATGGCTGCCGCGACATTTGGTGATATGGTCAAGGCCGTTGTCGACATCGAGCGGGGCATTTTTGCGGTTGACGCTGAACTGCATTCTGATCTGGAGGCCGCGCTACTGCAGGACGGCTCAAAACAGAGAAATTTGTGGGGCATTAACCTTTATCCGGAAACTCCCGATGAGGATTTTATCGAATTTGATTCCATGATCAACGTCCGTCCTTCACAAGGCAACCGAAGCCGGGGGGTTGAAGACGAAGGCCTGCGCGCAAGAATTCTGGAAATTGTCAACCAAAGGGTGCCCAGATGATCGTCCAGCATAAAAAGCTTGCCGCCGGCCGGTGGGAAGAATTCCGGCTTATTGAGCAAATGGCCCATGTCGGAAGCGAGGTGGAGAGGGCATTGAACTGGAAAGCGAAGAATAACCTTGAACGGTCGGCCAAAGCCTTCGACCGCGCGCTCGAACTATTGGACTTGACCCTTGACTGTCCCCGCAACCGGCCGCGCCTTAAAGAGATCGCCAGGGCGCGGGAAGTTTGTGTGGACTTTTTTCAGGGTGAGAATCAATTTGCCTCTTCCGGGGATTCCCTGCGAAAATATTTTCTGCAATTCGCCTGCGCCGCGCGCCGATAGACTCCCTCAGGGAGGCAGAAATCAGATTCCCGCGTAAACGCGGGAATTCAAATTGTGCGGAAACGCACGAATTCAAAAAGCGTCCGCGAAATAACCTCGGCTTGACAAATCGTGCGGCGTCATTTAAGCTTTAGGCAATAATCCGTCCCCCTATCGATTCTCCATAAAATTGAAAGGGGGATTTTTTATGTCCAGCGACGGTACGCTGCAACACATCATTGAAAGCAAGATTTTCCTGTTCAGAGGAGAAAAGGTAATGCTTGATAAGGACCTGGCCGCGCTTTATCAAGTCAGGCCGATCGCTTTGCGCCAGCAAGTGGCGCGCAACAAGGAGCGTTTCCCTGACGATTTCATGTTTCGGCTCAATGACGATGAGGTCACAGAGCTGGTATCACAAAATGTGATACCCTCCAAAAGCACCCTGGGAGGCCATAACCCGTATGTCTTTACCGAACAGGGTGTGGCCATGCTCTCCAGTGTTTTGCGCAGCCCCCGGGCGGTTTTGGTAAACGTCCAGATCATGCGGACGTTCGTCAAGCTCCGCAAGATCCTGGCAAGCCACAAAGAGCTGGCCCGCAAGCTGGAAGAGCTTGAAAAGAAATATGACGTCCAGTTCAGGGCCGTGTTTGATGCGATCCGGCGGCTGATGAAGGAAGAGGAAAAACCCAAAGCGCCCTTTGGATTCCACTCGCAAAGACCCCGCCAACTTACGCCTTGACCTTTCGCGCGAAATTCCCTACTATTGTCTTATCCGCGCCGGCGAACGAGCGTTCAGAATTTTGTCCCGGGACGAGAATTCAAATTGTTGCGGAACGGCAAGAATTCAAATTGTGCGGAATATCACGAATTCAAAAAGCGGCCAAGTGGCCGCAATTGCGATGAATATGAATAGGAGGCGTTACTATGAATAGGAGGCGTTACTGGTGGTGCCGGGCTAGGTTTAGTGCAGCGTGGCACTGGCAGTAACGCCTCCGTAAAACCCCAAAAATAAATGGGAGGGGGATGAATCACGCTTTTTTAATTTGCTACCTAGCAGTTCTGCTTTTAGGAGGCATTGGGAATTGAGGAGTTTTAAGTTGTGAGCAGTGACCATGGCAACACTGGGTGTTACTGCGCGTCATTTCTGACACGCGTCAGAAATTCAAATTCTTGCGGAACGGCCACATAGCCGCAATTGGGAACCAGAAAAAACCTGTCCTCATTACGACAAAAAGAGTTGAGCAATATGGTTAAAATAACGGTAGATAACAATTTTTTTAACACTGAGTTATTGACAAATCCAAGACCACTAGGAGATTTTGATAATGATAGGATATCATTTTATCCTTCCTTCGAATTAATAGGCGAATTTTTGTCTATGTATGGGACACAAAAGGGGAACGAAAGATTGCGGAGATATTCAGAAATATTTCTTCAAATGAACCCCAAGCGCATTATAAATTCTTGGCGAGATTTATTGTTGAATCAACTAGGAATTCAACAAAGTCAACTTTATGTGGATGAGAGATTAGAAGATTCCTTGCGCCAGATTTTGCATAAATTAGCGCAAAGTCAAAGTCTTAATATAGAAGAAGAGGATTCCATTGTTAAAATTAAAGAAAGGGTGAATTCTGGAAAGAAGACAATGGGAATTAGGTATGAGGAGGCAAAAAGTTTATATAAAATACAAAATAATTATCGAGACTTCGAAGATTTCTACAGCAGAAGAGGAGATGTTATACAAAAAGCTATTATTAAGAAAATATTCCAAGACAATCAGGTCCCTATTAATGATTCGAGTATCATCGAAATAATTAACGCTTTGGACACTAAACCTTATTTGAATTTATATTCCAGGATCTATTCAGCCTTTGTGTTTTACCACTATATAACAAATCAAAATAATCAAAAAATCGATGGTAATGATTTTTATGACCACCTCTACCTTATTTATCTTGTTGATGTTGATTACCTGATAACATATGAACGCAGGTTAAAAACATTGGCTGAATTAGTTTTCCCCGGGGAAAACTAAGTAGGAAAAATAACCTTTGAAGTTGAATAAGCGCGGGGTTTGGGTTATGATGAGCGCATGTAAATTTACAGTTTCCGAGGATCCGCGGAACCGGATATCCGGGGATCCGGATCTCCTAGTCGCGGATCACCAGTTGTCCGGATAACCTGTTGCAACTATGAAACCTTTCAAAAATTACACTTTAGCAGAATACACCCGCGTCTTGTCGCTCAAGGTCCCTGCCCCGGGCGGCGGGTCGGCGGCGGCGTTGACGGCGGCGCTGGGCGCGGCGCTTCTGTCCATGGTCGCGAATTATTCGCTGGGGAAAACGTCATCCCGCACCAACGAGCAAAAGATAAAAGCCAGCCTTAAAACAAGCGAACAGTTGCGTAAACGTTTTTTACAGCTTGTCGATCTCGACGCCCGGGCGTATTTGAACGTTGTCAAGACGCGCAAGGTCGCGCCGGCGAAGCGTATCGCGGCACGGCGCAAGGCGGCCGAGGTGCCACTGGAGATCTGCAAGCTTTGCTACAAAGCGGTGCAATTGTCGCCGGCCCTGGTCCGCTACGGCAACAAGCACTTGATTTCGGACGTGAAGGTCGCTCTGGAACTTCTTCTGGCCGCCTTCAACGCCGCCCGCGTCAACGTGGAGATCAACCAATGAACGCCACCGCGCACATCCTCGACGGTACGGCCCTGGCCAAAAAGCTCAAGGACGAACTGAAAAAGGAAGTGGCGCGCCTGAAAGCGGATTTCGGCGGCGTGCCGCATCTCGTTAACGTGATGGTGGGCTCTGACCCCGGCTCCTGCGCCTACGCCAATGCGCAAAAAAAGGTCGCCGAATACATCGGCATCAAATATGAACTGAAGATCCTCTCGCAGAACACGACCCAGGCAAAACTGATCAGCGTCATCAAGGAGCTCGATGCCGATTCCGGCGTGCACGGCATCATGATCCATAAACCAATTCCCGAACAGATCGATTACCGCGCCGTGGCCAACTACGTGGCCTCGTCCAAAGACCTCGAAGGCGTCAACGTCATCAATATCGGCAAGATGATGCTGGGTCAAACGCGCATCATCCCCTGCACACCGGCTGCGGTCATGGAGCATATCCGCTCCACGGGCGTCAAACTGCGCGGGAAAGAAGCCGTCGTGGTCGGGCACAGCGAGATCGTCGGCAAACCTTTAAGCCTGCTTTTGCTCGCCCAGGACGCGACCGTCACCGTGTGTCATCTGGCCACCACTCAGGCCGGACGGCTGGTTGAGCACGTGGGGTGCGCCGATATCCTGGTCGTGGCGGTGGGGAAGCCCGCGCTCATCAAAGGCGAATGGATCAAGGAAGGCGCCATTGTCATTGACGTGGGGATCAATAAAGTGGGCTCCGCAATCGTCGGCGACGTGGAATTTAAAAGAGCGAGCGGACGGGCGTCATTTATCACGCCCGTGCCCGGCGGTGTGGGGCCGGTGACGGTCGTCATGCTCATGCGTAACGGTATTGAGGCATTCAAGATCCAACAGGAGGCGAAGCGTTAATATGAAAAAGATACTTATTCTGGGCAGTTCCATCGCGGGAGTGAAGGCTATTGAAGAGATACGGCGCTTCGAACCCGACTGCGAAGCGACCATTTTGACCGACGGCGAATATCCGTATGACCGCGGCTTGTTCGCGCCGGTCCTCTCCAAAGAGGTCGATTACAAAAAAATATTTTACAAGCCCAACGATTATTACGAAAAAAACCGTATCAATGTCGTTGTGGGGCAAAAAATCGCCCGGATCAATCTTAAAAAATGCAAGGTCACGACCGATGACAAGCAGGCCTTCGAAGGCGATGTCCTTATTGTCACCGACGCGCCGGGATACAAACTGCCGGAGATCAGGGGTGTGAACAAAAACGGCGTTTATACACTCCAGCAATTGACCGATCTCAACCAGATCCTCGACTTTCTGCCTTTGATCGACACGGTGCTGATCCAGTCGGATTCCAATCGCGGGGTGTCCATTGCCGCGGCATTCCTCAAAAGAGATAAAGAGGTCATCTGGGTGGTTTCAAGCGACCAAATCGCGCAAGACTTGCTTAACGCGGACACAACCGGCAAGTTGGCGGCGGCCGCGCAGGAGAATATGTTGCGTGTCGTTGCCGCAAATCCGATCGCCGAAATTTTGGGTGAAGGGGACGTCAAGGCCATACGGCTTAAATCCGGCAAAGTGCTGGCAACGCAGATCATTATTTTTCCGGACGCTCCGGTCGATTTCAAGATCCTTACCGATCCGGCGGTCACCATCGATGGCAAGATCCGCGTCAACGAACAGTTCCAGACCGGGATCGAGGGCGTTTTCGCGCTGGACGCGGCGTGCCTGCCTGTCCCGCGGAGCGGGACCTACTCGGCCGGACAAGCAGGCGTGTCCGCGGACCTGGGGCAGGAAAGCGCTGGATTCTTACTGGTGACCGTATTAGAGCAGCAGGGGGCGGCCGTTGCCGCGGCGCTCAAGAATCCCAAAACAGCCGGCGCCGTAAACTCTTAAACTTTTCCTTGCCAAAGCTTTATTTATATATTATGCTTAGCATGTTGTTAAAGGTAGTGTTTCGCCGAGAAAAGAGTTCTTCACTACATCTTCCTTAAATATACCTTTCAGTTAAGTGATTCCGCGCAAATTATACAGCCGTAACGTATCGCATGAAAGGGTATAAACAGTTAAAAGCGTTTGAAGAAGTCAATGCGTTTGGTCAAGAGAGTAGCGTCTGCATTAACTACTAACGGCAAGCCGGCTTTGAATTCCAAATAATAAACATAATCAATTGAAACCGATGGCGGCAAAGCTATTTTTGATCGATGCCCACGCGTTGTGTTACCGCTCATTCTACGCCATCAAGGACCTGTCGACGCGCAAAGGCCAGCAGACAAACGCGATCTATGGTTTCGTGAACACCCTGCGCAAGATCTTGCGCGATCATCATCCGGAATACATGGCCGTTTGTTTCGATTCTCCGGGCAAGACTCACCGCCAGGAGAAGTTCAACGCCTACAAGATCCAGCGGCCGGCCATGCCGCGGGACATGATCGACCAGATGCCCATCATCAAGGAAGTGGTGGCGGCGTACAATCTGGCGCTCTTTGAATCACCCGGTTTTGAGGCGGATGACATCATCGCCACGATCGCCCGCGTCGCGAAAAACAAAGATATCGAAGTTGTCATTGTCAGCGATGACAAGGACATGTACCAATTAGCCGGCGAGCGGATGTCCTTTTTTAGCGCGCGCAAGGACGCCATCTGGGAATACAAGGCGCTCAAGGAACATTTGGGCTTCGACCCGCACCGGATCACGGATTTTATCGCTTTGGCCGGAGACAATTCGGATAATATTCCCGGGGTCAAAGGAATAGGCGAAGTAACCGCGCGGCAACTGATCAATAATTTTGATAGTCTCGATGACATTTTCCGGCACTTGGACAAGATCAAGTCGGCCAAGGTGCGCGAGAAGCTGGAACAGAACAAGGAACAAGCCGTTTTAAGCAAGGAGCTGGCTGTTTTGGAAACCGAAGTACCGCTTGATCTGCAATTGGAACGTTTGAAGGTCAGGGAACCGCAGCAAAACCGCCTGCTCGAGCTGTTCCAGGGACTGGAATTCCACCGATTCGTCAAGGAACTTAGCCAAGCCGGCCAGGCTTTCGTCCTGACGGACGAAGAAATACACTCCGATATTCAACCGCTGGCGAATAAAGGAACGATTCGGGAGTGGATCAAAAAGATCAAAGCGGCCGGACGTTTCGCCGTCTTGGCCGATAGCGCGGCGCAGAGATTGATCCTTTCCACGGGCGCGCAGGAACATTGCGCGGTCGCGCTCGATCAGGTGGCGGATTGGAAAGAGATCTTCCAGGACAAGGGAATCGAAAAGGTCACGTACGATCTGAAGGAAACCGTCAAACTGCTCAAGGCGCAAGACGTGTCACTAGAAGGAAAACTTTTTGATGTGTTTCTGGCCGGGTATCTGGCCGGCAATCCGCAAAGCTCATTGAATTTTATGGAACAGCCGCTCGCGCGGCGCGCGGCGCTGTTGTGGGAAATGTATCCTGCCCTGGCCGAGGAAATAAAGGAAAAATTTCTGGAGAAGTTGCTCAATGAGATCGAAATTCCGCTGGCCTTCGTTCTGGCGGACATGGAAACCTGCGGCGTGAGGATAGATATGGAGCTGCTGGCGGGGCTTTCCAAAGAATGTGAACGCAAAATCGGAAATTTGACGGAACAGATATTCCGGCTCTCCGGCAAGGAATTCAATCTTAATTCCCCGAAGCAATTAAGCCAGGTGCTCTTTGAAGATTTGAAACTGCCCACGATCAAGAAAACCAAAACGGGGTTCTCGACCGATGAAGGGGTTTTGACCATCCTCGCGCCAAAACACGAGGTCCCGGCGCTCATTTTAGAATACCGGCAGCTGGCGAAATTAAAATCAACCTATATCGACGCGCTGCCCGCGCTGGTCAACCCGAAAACGGGGCGCGTTCACGCGCTATTTCATCAGACCGGAACGGAAACGGGGCGGTTGAGCTCAAGTCAGCCTAATTTACAAAATATTCCGATCCGTACCGAATTGGGCCGCGAGATCCGCAAAGCATTTATTCCTTTGAAGTCCGGTCACGTGATCGTGGCCGCGGATTATTCGCAAGTGGAGTTACGCATCCTGGGGCATCTGACGCAGGATCCGGGATTATTGAAGGCGTTCCAGGAAAATCAGGATATTCACGCATATACCGCGTCGCTGATCTTCGAGGTCCCGGAAAAAGACGTGACGCCGCAGATGCGCGACACGGCCAAACGGGTCAACTTCGGCATCATTTACGGGATGAGCGCGTTCGGTCTGGCCAAGGACTTGGGGATCTCCCAGGCTGACGCCCAGGAGTTCATTGACAAATATTTTTCGCGCTATCCAAAAGTGAAGGATTTTATGGACAACGCCATCCTCCAATGCCAGGAGAAGGGATTCGTAACGACATTGCTGAACCGCCGGCGCTATATTCCGGAGATCAACAGTCCAAACGAATCCATGAAACAATTCGCCCAGCGCCAGGCGATCAACACGCCGGTGCAGGGTTCCGCGGCGGATCTGATGAAATTGGCGATGATCGACATTCACCGTGAGCTCAAAGAACGCAAGTTGGCATCACAAATTTTAATTACTGTCCACGACGAATTGGTTTTAGACGTGCCAAGTAAAGAAAAGGACGAAATTGTGGAATTGCTGCGAAAATGGATGGAGCATCCATTTGTGTTGCCGGAGGCAACGCAAATGGAGTTGTCCGTGCCCATTAAAGTGAGTATCAAAACGGGCGCGAACTGGCTGGAGACGAAAGAACTCTGATATGCATATAACGTTTTGCGCCGTGGAGGCGGTCCCTTTTGCCCAGACGGGCGGGTTAGGTGATGTGTGCGGTTCATTACCACTGGCATTGGCCCAACGGGATGTTTCGGTCACGATCCTTTTGCCGCGTTATAAATTTATCGACGCGAAAAAATTCGGCATTACACCAGTCGATAAGAGCTTTTCCCGCAGGGTCGTTTCGCCAAAACTGGACGTCTATTTCATCGAACACGATTATTACGGGAAGCGCGACGGCATTTACGGGGACGATGGCGGCGATTATCCGGACAATCTGGAGCGGTTCCAGTACTTTTGTTCAAGGGCCTTAAAGGCCATTGAACAGCTCAAGAAGAAAACGGACATCATCCATTGTCACGACTGGCATACGGCGCTTATACCAATCTATCTTAAAGAGCATTATAAGAACAGTCCTTTGGCAAAGGCCAAAACGATCTTGACGATCCATAACATGGCGCACCAGGGCATGTTCCCGCGGGATCGTTACCCGAAGCTGAACTTGCCGGCAACCTACAATTCGCCGCAATATCTGGAGTATTACGGCAAGATTAACTTTTTAAAAGGCGGGATCGTTACGAGCGACAAGGTGACCACGGTCAGCAAGCAATACGCGAAAGAGATCCTTACCAAAGAGTTTGGATGCGGGCTTGAGGGTGTGTTGAAGTCGCGGCGGAACCCGGCCGTGGGGATCATCAACGGGATCCATCATGATATCTGGAATCCGGCGACCGACGTGAAGATCGCGAAGACCTACACGAAAGACGAAGTGACCCACGGAAAAACGGCTAATAAGGCGAAATTGCAGCAATTGGTCAAACTGCCGCAACGCGACGATGTGCCGTTATTTGCTTTCGTCAGCCGCCTGGTCCACCAGAAAGGCGTTGATCTGATCCTTGAAGTGATGGAACAGTTCTTAGGGATGGACGTTCAGGTCGTGATGCTCGGGGCCGGTGAGAAACGCTATGAAAAACAGGTCAAGGCGTACACGGACAAATATCCGCAGAAGATCTGGGCGAATTTTGAATTTGACGATCCTTTGGCGCACCAGGTTTACGCCGGCGCAGACTGGTTCCTGATGCCCTCGCGCTTCGAACCTTGCGGGTTAAGCCAGATGATCAGTATGGCCTACGGCACGATCCCCATCGCCTTTAAGACCGGTGGGCTCGTGGACACGGTCGAGCCGTTTAACGCCAAGCTTTTGAAAGGCAACGGAATTTTGTTCAACCATTTCACAAAAAAAGATTTTCTTCAGGCACTCCGTCAGGCGATGGAAATCTATCCGGATGAAAAGAAATTCCATGCCCTGCGGCAGAACGCTTTAGCAACGGATTTTTCATGGGAGCACGCGGCCGAGGAATACATCAAGGTATACCAATGCTTGTTGTCGGCTTGACAGGGGGATTAGCGACAGGGAAATCAACGGTGGCCGCCGCCTTCGCCCGGCTGGGGGCGAAGGTCATTGATACCGACAAGATCGTCCACAAAGAAATGCGCCGCGGCGGGCGATGCTACGCGGGCGTTGTCCGGGCCTTTGGGGCGCAGGTGGCCGGCAACAACGGCATTGACCGCAAGAAACTGGCGGCCATTGTTTTTAACGACAGGCGTAAATTAAAGCGCCTGGAGGGGATCGTTCATCCGAAAGTACGCTTAGGGGTCAACGAAGAACTTAAAAAGTATCGGGGTAAGGGGATCGCGGTCGTCGAGGTCCCGTTGCTGTTCGAGGCCGGTTTCGACCGTTACGTGGACACGACGATCGTGGTCACATCCCGGCGTAACGCGCAGATCGATCGGGCCGCGAAATCGTTAAAATTAACACGCACGGAGGCACTGCGGCGCATCAACGCGCAGATGCCGTTACGTGACAAAATCCGCCGCGCGGATATTATCATAGATAACAGCACAACCAAAACACAAACACACAAACAGGTAAAGGCAATATGGCAAAAACTGACACAAAGAGCAAAAAAGTAAGTGAAAACGAATCCGCCGAACGGGAAAGACCCGTTTCCGCGAAAGAAAAAATACATGTCAAAAAGGAAGTTTCGGAGCCCATCAGCCCCGTGACCCACGCCCAAGCGCAATCACAGTCGCAACCCCAGGGGCAGGAAGACCAGTTGGACATCACCAAGCTCAAGAACATGAGCGTGGCCGAGTTGTCCAAATACGCCCGGGACATGGGGATCAACGGCATCAGCGGCATCCGCAAGCAGGACCTTATTTTCAAAATCCTGCAAGGCAAGGCCGAGAAAGCCGGATTGATGTTCGGGGAGGGGACGCTGGAAATATTGCAGGAAGGGTTCGGATTTTTACGCAGCGTCAATTACAACTATCTTCCTTGCCCGGACGATATTTATATTTCCCCCTCGCAGATCCGCCGGTTCGATCTTAAGACCGGGGACACGGTCAGCGGGCATATCCGTCCGCCCAAAGAAGGCGAGAAATATTTCGCGCTTCTGAAAGTCGAGGCCGTCAACTACGAGAACCCGGAAAAGTGCAAGGACAAGATCTTTTTCGACAACCTCACGCCGATCTACCCGCAGGACCGCCTGGTCCTGGAAACGAAATCCGATGAGGTCTCCATGCGCTTGATGGACCTGATCACGCCCATCGGCAAAGGGCAGCGCGCGCTCATTGTCGCGCCGCCTTACAGCGGCAAAACGGTTTTATTGCAAAAGATCGCCAATTCGATCATGCACAATCATCCGGACATCGTCCTGATGGTGCTTCTGATCGATGAGCGCCCCGAAGAGGTCACCGACATGCAGCGCAGCGTGCACGGCGAGGTCGTCGCTTCCACCTTTGACGAACCACCCGAACGTCACGTGCAGATCGCGGAAATGGTCCTGGAAAAAGCGAAGCGCCTCGTGGAACACAAACGCGATGTCGTCATTCTTCTCGACAGCATCACGCGCCTGGCCCGGGCGTACAACACGGTCGTTCCGCACAGCGGGAAGATCCTCTCCGGCGGTGTGGATTCCAACGCTCTCCATAAACCAAAGCGGTTCTTCGGCGCGGCCCGCGCGGTCGAAGAGGGCGGAAGTCTTACTGTTATTGCAACAGCCCTCGTAGACACCGGAAGCCGCATGGATGAAGTCATATTCGAAGAGTTCAAGGGAACGGGTAACATGGAATTGCAGTTGGATCGCAACCTCTTCCAACGGCGTATCTACCCGGCCATGGACATCCGGCGCTCCAACACGCGTCATGAGGAGAAACTCATCTCTTCCGACGACCTGCAGCGGGTTTGGCTGTTGCGCAAGGCCATTCACGACTTGAACGCCGCCGAGGCGATGGAATTATTAATCGGCCGGATCAGCAAATTCAAGTCTAATAAAGACTTTCTGGAAAACTTAAGCAAGTTATAAATGAAAGGAGTAGTAACGCAATGAAGTCCGAACTGCACCCTTCTTACGAAGTCACAACGATCACCTGCGCCTGCGGGAACGTCATTCACACGCGTTCCACGAAGAAAAACATCCGCGTGGAGATTTGTTCCAAATGTCATCCGTTCTTTACCGGGGACAAGAAGTTTCTTGACACCGCCGGACGTATCGAACGTTTTGCCAAACGGTATGGAGCCAAAGGGAAAAATAAATAAACATGAAGCTGGAAAAACTCGCAAAGATCGAAGAGCGTTACGGTGAATTGGAAAAGCTTCTGGTCGACGCGCAGGGCATCAACGATAAAGGTCAGTACCAGAAATTAGCCAAAGAATACGCTGACGCCACACTGATCATCAATACGCTCAAGGCTTACAAGGACTGTCTCCGTCAGACGGAAGAGTTAAGGAAACTCCTCCAGGAAAAACACGACGCGGAGTTCGAGTCTCTGGCCAAAACCGAGTTGCAGGAACTCGACGCGCGTGGGCAGGCGCTGGCCAATGAGCTCAATGAACTGATGAACCCTGCCAGCGCGGAGGATGACCGTAACCTCATTATGGAAATACGCGCGGGAACAGGCGGGGAGGAAGCGAGCCTTTTTGCAGGGGATCTCTTTCGCATGTACACCAAATACGCCGAGACCAGGGGCTGGAAGGTGGAGTTGATGAGTGAAGCGCCTTCAGAGACCGGGGGTTTTAAAGAAGTCATCTTCAGCATTAGCGGCAAAAAAGCGGCCAGGTTCCTCAAGTGGGAAAGCGGGGCGCACCGTGTCCAGCGCGTTCCCACGACCGAGGCCTCGGGACGCATCCACACCTCAGCGGCAACGGTCGCGGTCTTGTTCGAACCGCAGGAAGTGGAGATCAACATCGAACCCAAGGACCTGAAGATCGACGTGTACCGGTCCTCCGGCCCCGGCGGGCAAAGCGTCAACACGACGGACTCCGCGATCCGCATCACGCATTTGCCCACAGGCCTGGTCGTTACCTGTCAGGACGAACGATCGCAATTGAAAAACCGCATTAAAGCCATGCGTGTCTTGCGCGCGCGGCTGTTAGATAAAATGAAGCAGGACGAATTCAACAAAACTTCCCGAGACCGTAAGCAAAAGATTGGTTCCGGCGACCGCAGTGAAAAGATCCGCACGTATAACTTTCCTGACCGGCGCATCACCGACCACCGCATCGGTTTTACGACCTACAAACTGGCCAATGTCATGAACGGCGAATTGGCTGAGCTCATGGAAGCCTTGAGCAAGGCCGAGAACGAGGGGGTTCTGGTATGAACGAGGACGAACTACTGCTGACGGCGGTCCGCAAATGCCGGCGCGTCGATCTCTACGCTGCCCCGCGGCCGCTGACGCATGAGGAACAGCAAACTTACGATGCGATGCGCGCGCGTTACCAGAACGGTGAACCGCTGCAATACGTCCTGGGCGAATGCGACTTTTTAGGCAACACCCTTGCCGTCAATCCTTCCGTCTTGATCCCCCGTCCGGAAACGGAAATTCTGGTTGATACGATCGTTCAAAAGTTAAGAGCAAACAAATTTTCAAAACCCTGTCGTATCCTGGATCTCGGGACGGGTTCGGGCAATATCGCGATCGCCCTGGCCAAGGCGATCGAGCCGTGTTTGGTTACGGCGCTGGATATTTCAGAAGACGCCATTGCCGTGGCCGGGCGTAACGCCGAAGCAAATGACGTCGCGCAAAGGATCGAATTCTTACGCGAAGATATGCGCGCGAGCCTTGTTGCCAACCGCGCGTGGATAAAAAATTTTGATTGTATTGTCTCGAATCCGCCGTATATTAAGACATCAGCCCTTGCACGCCTGCCGGCGGATGTCCGGCAGGAACCGCGCCTGGCCTTAGATGGCGGATCCGACGGATTACGCTTCTATGCGACCATCATCCGGCGCGCTTACCAATATTTGAAGCCGGAGGGTTACTTATTTTTTGAGATCGGCGATGACCAGGCCGCGGCCGTCAAGGCGTTTTTGACGCAAAATCCATTTTACCGGAACATTTGTTTTTATCCGGACCATACCCAAACCGACCGGGTCGTTTGTGCTCAAACGACCCGGGTCGTTTGAGCACAAAAGGACGAACACACATGGAAAAATTAGTGATCGAAGGCGGAAAACCCCTTCACGGCGAAGTCGAAATTTCAGGTTCCAAGAACGCGGTTTTGCCGATCATGGCGGCGACATTACTGACGGACGCGCCCTGCACCATCCGGCGCGTGCCTAAATTGCGTGACGTCATGACGATGATCAGACTTTTACGGTCATTGGGTAAGAAGGTGGAAATGACCGGCAGTACCGTCGTCGTTGAGTCCAAAGGGCCGCTTCATCACATCGCGGACTATAAACTGGTCTCCACGATGCGCGGGTCGTTTTGCGTTCTAGGCCCGCTTCTGGCCAAGCTCGGTAAAGCGGAAGTGTCATTGCCCGGTGGCTGTATCATCGGCGTGCGTCCGGTCGATCTTCACTTGAAAGGTTTGGGCGCGCTGGGAGCGAAATTCGAGATCGAGAACGGTTACGTGGTCAGCACCGCCAAGCGCTTGAAAGGAACTTCCGTGTATTTGGGGGGCATATTCGGTTCGTCTGTTTTGGCGACCGCCAACGTCCTGATGGCCGCGACCCTCGCCCAAGGGACAACGATCATCGAATCCGCGGCCTGCGAGCCGGAGATCGAGAACCTTTGTCATTTCTTAAAAGCGATGGGCGCGAAGATCGAAGGGACCGGGAGCTATCGTTTGATCGTCACCGGCGTTAAAAAATTAAAAGGCGTTTCCTTTGACGTGATCCCCGACCGCATTGAGGCCGGCACGTACATTTTATTGGCGGCCGCCACGCGCGGTGACATCCTCGTCAAAGGCGCCGATTACGCGCACTTATGGGCGCTTATGGACAAACTCAAACAAGCCGGGGTCGATGTTACCCGGGAAAAAAACGCGATCCGGGTCAAAGCAAAAAAGACACTGCAGCCGGTGGGGATCACGACTCATCCGTATCCGGGATTCCCGACGGACTTGCAGGCCCAATTTATGGCGTTAATGGCCGTCACACCGGGAGTGAGTGTTATTACCGAGCGGATTTATCCGGATCGTTTCATCCATGTCGCCGAGTTAAACCGTATGGGCGCCGATATCCAGCGAGAAGGGACCAGCGCGATCGTGCAGGGGGTTAAAGTGCTGCACGGCGCGCCGGTCATGGCCTCGGACTTGCGCGCGTCAGCGGGACTCGTCATTGCCGGATTGGCCGCCCAAGGCCGCACCGAGATCCAGCGCATGTACCATCTGGAGCGTGGTTACGAAAATCTTGATGAAAAATTGCTCGCGTTGGGAGCGCGGATTAGTCGGGAAAAAGAATAATTTGCAGGGGCAATGAGAGATAACCATGATTCTAATGATTGATAATTACGATTCGTTCACCTACAACCTCGTCCAGTATTTCGGCGAGCTGGGGGCGGACCTGAAAGTCTACCGCAATGACGCGTTGACGATCGATCAGATCAAGGTCATGAAGCCGGAGGGAATCGTCATTTCGCCGGGACCGGGGCGTCCGGAAGACGCTGGGATCTGCATTGACCTCATTCGGTGTTTCGCTGGAAAAATCCCGACCCTGGGCGTTTGCCTCGGACACCAGGCCATCGGTTATACTTATGGCGGCAAGATCATCCGCGCCAAACATCTGATGCACGGCAAAACCTCCATGATCGAACATACTGGTAAAGGTGTTTTTCAAGGCGTTGAACATCCCTTTGAGGCGACGCGCTATCATTCGCTCGTCATTGAACGCGAAACAATGCCCGACTGTCTGGAAATTACCGCCTGGACCGCCGATGAAGACAAAGAAATCATGGGTGTGAGCCACAAGGAATTCCCGCTCTGGGGCGTGCAGTTCCACCCGGAATCGATCTTGACAAAGGCCGGCAAAGATATTTTAAAAAATTTCCTGACCTTAAAATGAAATCCTACATCCATAAATTGCACAATCGGGAAAATCTCACCCGCGACGAGATTGAGGACGTAATGCGCCTGATCATGTCCGGAAAAGCCGTCAAGGAAGATATCACGGCATTTCTTTTGGCATTACGCGCTAAAGGGCCGACGGTCGATGAAATTACCGGCGCGGCCAGGATCCTGCGTGAATACGTGATCCCGATCAAGACCAAACACACCACTATTCTGGACACCTGCGGGACCGGCGGGGACAAAAAAAATACCTTTAATATCTCCACGATCACCGCGCTCGTTGTGGCCGGGGCCGGGGTGGTCGTGGCCAAGCACGGCAACCGCTCCGTTTCCAGCCGCTGTGGCAGCGCCGATATCCTGGAGGCCGTGGGCGTGAACATCAACGTCGAAGAGCAGCATTTAAGCGCGTGCCTGGACGAACTGGGCATCACCTTTTTGTTCGCCCAGCAACTGCATCCGGCCATGAAAAACGTCGCCGTCATCCGCAAAGAATTGGGTGTCGAGACCATTTTTAACATCCTCGGTCCGCTGACCAACCCGGCCAAAGCGACCCACCAGATCCTGGGCGTGTACAACCGCGACCTGGTCGAACCGATGGCAAATGTCCTTAAGAATCTGGGGCTCAAACGCGCGCTCGTCGTCCACGGCAGTGATGGATTGGATGAGATCACCTCGACCGCGCAGACCTTTATCGGCGAATACGATGGCAAGGAAGTCTTTACCTACGACATTATGCCCGATGAATTCGGACTTCCGCCGGCCCAACCGCACGATCTCGAAGGCGGGGACCTGGCCGCCAACGTCCGGATCTTCGAAGACATTTTAGCCGGCAAAAAGGGACCCAAACGCGACGTGGTCGTCATCAACGCCGCGTACGCCTTTTACGTGGCCGAAAGGGTCAAGAACATCAACGAAGGCATCGCGCTGGCGCAGGATTCCATCGATTCCGGCAAAGCCGCAAAGAAATTAGACGCGCTCAAGGAATTCACCAACCGTGGCTGATTTCCTGACGACAATCCTCGCTCATAAACACCGTATTCTCGCGGCCCAAAAGGACGCTTACGTGACCCTGCGTAAAAAAGCCGACGCGGCCCCGAAGGACACAGCGGGGTTGTTTAAAAAGAATATTTCCAGACCAGGGCAGATCAATTTGATCGCCGAGATCAAGAAAGCGTCGCCCTCCGCCGGAGTCATCCGCAAGGATTTTAACGTTGAGGCAATCGCCAAAATTTACGCCGACCATAAAGCCGCGGCCATTTCGGTCCTGACGGAAGACAAATATTTTCTGGGGAAACCTGAAGATATCCTGACCGTTACCAAGCGCGTCAATCTGCCGGTCCTTACCAAGGATTTCATTATCAGCGACGGCCAAATTTACGAAGCGAAGGCCAACGGCGCGGCGGCGGTCTTGCTGATCGTCGCTATTCTGGACGACAGCGAGCTAGGTGGTTTGCTGAACATCGCGCGCGAGTTCGGCCTGGATTGCCTGGTTGAAGTGCACGATGAAAAAGAGCTCGACCGCGCCATGAAAGCCGGCGCGGAGATTATCGGTGTCAATAACCGTGATCTAAAGACCCTTGATGTGAACTTTAGAACCAGTGAGCGCCTGATCCCCCGGATTCCCGGAGATAAGGTGATCGTGGCTGAGAGCGGCCTGCGGACCCACGACGATATCCGCCGCGTGAAGGATCTGGGAGCGCACGCGGTTTTGATCGGGGAAACGTTCATGAGGGCGAAGAATATTGGCGGAAAAATCGACGAAGTAATGGAGGATAGTTGTAGGCTTACGACTAAAAGATTATGACTCGAGTCAAGATCTGCGGTATCACAAATCTCAACGACGCTCAAATGGCGGTTAATGCCGGCGCCTCTGCCCTTGGATTTATCTTCGACAAAAAAAGTCCGCGCTACGTTTCTCCCAGCAAGGTCAGGCCGATCGTTGAGGCCCTGCCGCCTTTTGTGACGCCGGTGGGCGTCTTTGTCAATTGCAGCGAGCACGCGGTGCGGGATATCTGCCGCCTGGCGCGCGTTGCGACCGTCCAGTTCCACGGCGAAGAGTCCCCCGGGTACTGCAAACGCTTCAATCATTTCAAGATCATCAAGGCCTTTCGCGTGAGTGATGTTTTTGATTTCAAGTCGGTCCTCCGATATAAGGTCGACGCCTATTTGTTCGATACGTTTCAGGAAGAAACCCCCGGAGGCACAGGTAAGACCTTTAACTGGGATCTGTTAAAGAATTACAAATTCGACAAGCCTGTTATCCTCTCCGGAGGCCTTAACCCCGAAAACGTGCGCCAGGCCGTTGAAACCGTCCGGCCGTACGCGGTGGACGTCTCCAGCGGTGTCGAAAAATCCCCGGGGGTCAAAAGCTATCAGTTGATTCAGGCATTTTGCGGTGCAATTCCACCGGTTCGTTAAGCGACCATCCGCTTTTTGGGAAATCCGCCCTTCAAAACACAAAATTTTATTTTCGCGCCTTGTCAGCCGTTGGAAAATGTGTTATATTTGCAACGAGCCGATAAAGGTAAACCCGCCGAAAGGCTCCCTTTGGGGAGGGGAAACCCGGGGACACAAAACCACAGGCCTACATTATCCAATACCTAAAAGGCCCTTCGGAAACGTCGGGGCAGTTCAAGACCATTGGATTGGTTGACGATAATATGGCGGCTGGGTTGCCGAAGACAAAGAGGGGTTAAACCCCACTTTATCGGCTTATTTTTTATCCGCAGAGCGGATAAAAAATAAGCCTCCCATGCTTTGATTTATTTTGCTTTCCCAAAAAAATCAATGGGAGGCGACAAACTTCAGCGCTCAAATTAACCTACCAACGTATGAACCTCATCCTCCTTTCACCTGACGACTTTATCAAACCCAAAACCCGCGTACGTCTGGATGACCGCCGTTACCTGCACATCCGGGATATCCACCGCGCCAAAGAGGGCGATGAACTTTCCGTGGGCCTCATCGGCGGCCGCATCGGAACGGGAAAGATCGCTTCTCTGACCGGCGAAGCCATCGAAATGGATATATCGTTGAACCTGCAGCCTCCGTCGCCGCTTCCGGTTACGCTCATTTTGGCCCTGCCGCGGCCCAATATTTTAAAACGCGCCCTGCAGGCGGCCAGCGCGATGGGCGTCAAAACAATTTTTCTCATCCACTCGAACCGGGCGGAAAAAAGTTTTTGGCTAAGCCCGGTGCTGAAGCCCGAAAAAATTCAGGAACAGCTGATCTTGGGGTTGGAACAGGGGAAGGATACCGTTCTGCCCGATATTCAGTTACGGAAAAGTTTTAAACCATTTGTCGAGGATGAATTGCCCGAACTGATCCAGGGCACACGGGCGCTGATCGCCCACCCACAGGCGAGCGAGGAGTGCCCGCGCGACATTCGCCAGCCGGTCACCCTGATGATCGGCCCCGAGGGAGGATTTATTCCCTACGAGATCGAAAAGTTGACGGCACTGGGATTCACTCCGGTACATCTGGGCGATCGTATTTTGCGCGTCGACACCGCCGTCCCGGCCTTGCTGGCGAGATTGTTTTAACTCTTGGATAACCGCTACTATTGATGTACAATTTATCCCAATGAGTTTTCAATACGTCCGTAAAATCCCGACTTTCCAGGAGATCCTCAAAGAGATGCCGCTTGCGGCTGACCTCAAAAATGTCAAGGCCAGGCGGGACGCGCACATCCGTGACGTGTTTGAGCGCCGCAGCAATAAATTCCTTCTGATCATCGGCCCGTGTTCGGCGGACAATGAAGATGCCGTCTGCGAATACGTGACGCGCCTGGCCCGCGTCCAGGACAAGGTCAAAGGCCAACTGATCCTGATCCCGCGCATTTACACCAACAAGCCCCGCACGACCGGCAAAGGTTACAAGGGGATGGTTCACCAGCCCGTGCCCACCGAAGAGCCGGATCTCGTCGCGGGCCTTAAGGCCATCCGCAAAATGCATCTGCGGGCGCTGAAAGAATCGCACTTGACCCCTGCCGATGAAATGCTTTATCCGGCCAATTATCCGTATCTCGAGGACGTTTTGAGTTATGTGGCTATCGGCGCGCGTTCCGTTGAAAATCAGCAGCACCGTCTCACCGCGAGTGGCCTGGACATTCCGGCGGGGATGAAAAATCCCACGAGCGGCGACATGACGGTCATGCTCAATTCCATCGAGGCCGGCCAACATCCGCACACGTTCGTCTACCACGATTGGGAAGTCCGCACGCCGGGCAATCCCTTGACTCACGCGGTCCTGCGCGGGGCGACCGATGAGGCGGGGAAAAATATCCCTAATTATTTTTATGCCGACTTGACAAAAATCGCGCAAATATATCTGAAACGTCCCCTGAAAAATCCCGCCGTCATCGTGGATACCAACCACGCCAATTCCGGCAAGGATTTCCGGCGCCAGCCGGCGATCGCGATGGACGTCTTGAGCAGCCTGCGCAAAGACACCAAATTAAAAGATATGGTGAAAGGACTGATGATTGAAAGCTACCTGGTCGAAGGCACGCAGGATGCCAGTGGCGGCGTTTACGGCAAATCCATCACCGACGCGTGCCTGGGCTGGGAAGATTCCGAAAAGCTTATCCTCGATATCGCTGACCGCGTCCGCCACCTCTAAGGGAGTTCCGGGGACACACGACGTAACCCGAATTACACAAATGACAAAATCCAAATGACAAATTAAATCGGAGATAATGTTACGGCGTGTGCCTGACATATATGAGGGTAATCCCGCATGGACCTAAAACCGCATTGGGAGGCAGTCTACAATACTAAAAAACCGACTGAAGTTAGTTGGTATCAGGACTATCCGGCTGTCTCGGTAGATATGATCGTTTCCGCGAAATTAAATCCTGAACAAAAGATCATTGATGCAGGAGCGGGAGCGTCGGTTCT
>CAYIMR010000004.1:0-46063 GCA_964364455.1 uncultured Planctomycetales bacterium
TAGACTATGACCACCAGATATTGTAGAAAGGGCAGTCAACCGGATAAGCCTATAATTTGATTCGCTTTATTGAGGAAATCTTCCGCGGCACTCAACAACTTCCGGCATCCCTCTTCGGACCAACGGTCGTAATAATCGGCATCCTCACGCAAACTCTTGGCCTTTTTCAAGGCTTCCAGAAGAGTCACGGGGAGGTGTTTGGTTTCAACGTATAATGTTTGAATGGCGGCAATCAAACAAAAATGACTATGTTCGCGCAAATTCTTACAATACAAAAGAGCTCTGGCGCTGTGAAACATGGAATAATAAAGCTGAACAGTGGCCCATTTATAGTCGTTATCCTTGAACGTCTTTTGGGCTCTCTCCAAATCAGCGGAAGCGGCCTGGAGTTCTTTAGCCGCTAATCCCTTCCCGCGGCTGAAGGAACGGATTTTCCCTCTCTTCAAACAATCTTCATAATCAACGCTCATCGGTCTCCTCCCACAATGTAATGCCGCTGTTAATTTCGTTAAAGAATTCCTTATTTTTCTCCTCCAGCTGAGCCAGCTGGGCCGATGTTTTAATCACCGGCTGAATTTTTCGTTTTGACTTAAAATCGGCAACGATCTTTTCCGTTACTTCAGGATCCTTGGAAACAATTAGCACATCGAGATCACTGTCTTTGTGGTCTTCTCCTCTTGCCGCGCTGCCAAAAAAGACAATCTTGCGCGAAGATGCTTTAAGTTGAAGAACCAGTTTTTTTAGAAAAATGACTGTCTTCAGCACTTTAAACTGACGAAGGACACAATCATCGGCAATAGCTGAATAAAGCACAAACCGCCCTCTTTTATGCTTTTTGATCAGCTGCTGGTAAACTAATTCATCCAGGGCACGATAAACCCCGGCCTTGCTTAAGCCGGTGGCCTTTTGAATTTCTAATGCCAGAAATTCCTTGCGAGAGTCCGCTGCGAAGAATGAAAGGGCTCTCTGGGCATTGGTGAAATTCACTATGTCGCCATTAAATTTGTGTCTCATAGATTATCCCTGAGTATCATAGATTAAGCTTAAGCATAGTATATGAGACAAATTGTCTTTTGGCAAGATTTCTTTAATGAGCCAGGACACTCCCGGAGTGTCCTGGGCCTTATCCTCGATCTTCTTAATATTTCTTTCCATACGGTCTTTTAGCTTTTAAATTAGGCTGCGGGGACGAGTTGCTTTCGCGTGATATGATGTTCATCCGTGCCACCAAACCCGCGAAGATCCACAAGTAGCCGCTTAGTTCCAGATACGTCCAGCGATCTCCAAAGATATTATTTACCAGAAGAACAAAGATGCAGATGGCGAATCCCAAACCGAGCCCTTTGCCCAGGTCATCGTCGCCGTTCCTGTACAGTCGAAAACCTTCCTTGATAAAAATAAATATCAAGATCGCGAATATAATTATGCCGATGATCCCCTGCTCAACCAGGATCTTGACGTAGATGTTGTGCGTGTCACCTAGATCGTAACCTAACCGCGAAAAAGAGCCATAACCAATACCCACAAGGGAGTTTTCTCTAAATAGTTCCATCCCTTTCTCCCAAATTAATAACCGTCTTTCCGCGGACGCTTCCAGTTGACCATACTCATTAGTTGTCGTTTGAAACCTTTCGATCGCCTTTTCCGGCAAAGCCACTTGCCAAAACAGGGCAACAAGCAGAAGCGGGACCAGCAGCCATTGTTTTTTAAACGTGAAAAGAAGGAACAATCCTGCCGCCGCGCCCAAATATGCTGCCCGGGAATACATGAACATCATGCAATATGTGTTGAGGATGATAAGAAGCAATAGCAGGGTCTTCTTGACCCCTTTTTTCATAAAGAAATAAACACTTAAAAGAATAACTGTGTACTGGTTGTAAAACGCCGCGACCTCATTGGGTCCCAGAAATTGGAATGTCCCTGCGATCTTTGCGCGGGACACTAAAGATGAGAACCAGCTTACCTGTGCGCTCGTATAATATCCCATCAGCACCATCGCGCAACACATCGCCGTAAAAACCCTCCAGACCTCTTTCTTGTCCCGGACGTTATTCACCGTAATAAAGTAGAGGACGGGCAGCAGGCAAAAGTTTTTCCAGGACTGGACGCGAGGATCCGAAATATCGAAAAAACTATCCAAACCTAAATATTGCGCCCCGATGATCAATGAGATAAAACTATACAGGATCAGAAAGACCGTGATCACATTAATAGATGTGTTCTCCAATATTTTTTTCTTTTGCCCGAGAGACGAAACGAACCCCCCCACAATGATGCTAACAATTAAAATATCCAGAAATTGATTTCCCAGCGGATAGGCTTGCAGTTTGTCCACGACGTTACGTAGCGGCAAAAGGAAAGTTACGCAAAGCAGCGTCCAGTGGACCCTTCCGGTGACGGCCCGGAAAAACAGAACAACACCACCCACATAAAACACGATCGGGGCGATATTTTTTAAAGCCGCTATTATGCCTAAGCCCATGTCATCTCCTTTAATTCAGGAATCAGGACACTATTTCCTCGTCCGGTTCGATTTTAATAATTTTTGCGGGAACGCCGACCGCTGTGGCACCAGCAGGAATATCTTTGGTGACAACTGCATTTGCGCCGATTTTAACATTATTGCCAATATTAACATCTCCTAAGATTTTTGCCCCTACTCCAATATAAACATTATTGCCGATTTTCGGGAATCCACCACGCCCCGTACCTTTTTCGCCAATGATCACACCAGTTCCAATATTTAAATTTTTACCAATTTTTGCTTGGGGATGAATTCTGATCGCACCTGTATGTCCGATGTAAAGGCCAGGACCAATATCCGCTCCTGGCTTGATCGCCGCCCCTAGAACGACCTCGGAAAATTTCATAAGGATAAATCCCAGGAACCTTAATGCGATCTTGATCACGGGGATCTCGATCAAAAAAAAAGCCCGACCTATCCGGTAGAGAATAGTCACCCAGATCCCCTGCTCGAAAATGTAATAAAATACATCCTTCACGGTACTGCATTTCCATCGTTTCAGGTCATGGATCAAATATTCAAATTGTTGTAAAACTTTTTTCATTGTCCCTTAGCCCCTTCCCACGTTTTTACGCCAAAGAATAGACGGCCTTCGTTTGCTTGGCGAATTTATCCCAACCGAATAACTTCGCGCGTTCGAACCCTTTTTCAATTAACGATCGCCCCAAACGCGTATCGCTGCAAATCTGATCCATAGCTCTGCTAATTTCTTTGATATTCCGCGGGTCAACTAATAATGCCGCCGAAATGCCCCGCATAAAGCCCTTTGCCGATTTGTGCGCTGGCGGGTAACGAAATCCCGGTTATGATCTCAATAAACTTAAACCACAGGTATGCGACAATCCTAAGTAAGTGAGAAATAAGGGGGACCGTAACGGTTCCGGCCCATCTTCCAAACCGATAGGCGATCAAGGCCCAAATGCCTTGCTCGAAGAAAAGATAAACATTTTGTTTGTCATCAGGAACCCTGATATATCGTTTTATGTCCACGGTCAGATCAGGAAACATGCCTCACCTCCAGCTTGATAAAAGATTTACCCAGATTGATCCATGCCCAGAAAGAAAATGGATTGAATGTAATCGATTCCCAGTACCGTTCCTTGGCGTGTTTGAATTGTTGCCGGAAGAGATGTTCGTCCCCCAGATCTCGGTAGATCTTTGCCAGGGCGAGGCGCCGCAATCGGTCATTTTTCTCTGATGGAAAAAATTTATTGACAACGTATAATCTGGCTTTAAGCATCTTTTGCTGGTTGTTGCTCATACTGTTTAAACGCACCCGGTATAGAGCGAGAACTTGATCGATGTAAACGATCTTAAATTTGCGGGCTATCCGCAGCCAGAGTTCGCGGTCTTCACAGCCTAATCGTGTCAGATGCGGATCAAAAAGACCGACTTCATCGCAGCAGGCCTTTCGAAATAAAACCGTGGGACACGCGATATCCGCTTTCCGTAAAAATATATTTTCAAACATGGGGCCGGTTAAATATTTCAGGTCCCGTACGGGGGTGGAAAGTGTCATGCCGTTTTCATCAACGCGCGTGATGTTCGCGTGGACAAGGCCTATGCCGGGATCGGATTCGATTGTTCTTATCCCCTGTTCCAGCCGCTCCGGGCACCAAATATCGTCGGCATCTAACAGCGCGAGATAGTCACTTTTGGCCGCTTTTATTCCCGCATTGCGGGCTACCGCCACACCCTGATTCTCTTGGTAAATATATACTATTTTACCCGGGTTTGCCTTCTGATAGCTTTCGACAACTTTTTTGGTGTTATCTACTGAGCCATCATTGATTACGATGATCTCGAAATCCTTGAATGTTTGGTTTAAAACGCTTTCAAGCGCTCTTTTCAGGTATGGGACGCAATTATAAGTCGGTACGAGAACGCTGATTTTAGACATTATTTCCTTTGATTTTTTTTCTGTATTGATAGGGCAAACAACACATTAGCAAATTCTTGAATATGCGCAATGATCTTTTATAACGTAAAGCGGAAATTAAATTTTGGAAAGCCAAGAAATTTTTTCCTTCATCCAGTAACCGGTAGGCAAAATCAAAATAATAATCGGCAATGCGTCTGGAAACCTGCGCGCGGTGCTGTTGGTAAAACGCCGGATTATTTTTTAGAAAAACAATGAGCGTATTGATGTCATTGCACGCGTCTAACGCATAATCCTGCCGGCTTAAGCTTTGGGCATGAACCCGCCGCCTGAAAAGCCTTTCTCTTACGACCCCAGCCTGATAATTTTTTGCAAGCCGCAGGAAAAATTCATAATCTTCCCCGACTAGAAGTTTTTCATCAAAAAGCCCAATGGCATCAATGCATTCTCTTTTAAGCACGATACCGGAGGTGATGATAAAGAAATCATTGAATAGTTCAAGCAAAATACTCCCCTCAAGGAGCTTGATTTTCCTTATATAATTTTCAATAGGCCTGTTGTTCTCGTCAACAAAAATATTATCGCAATACACAAAACCGGTTTGCGGCCTCTGGGCAAAACAGGGCATTTGTTTGCTCAGCTTATCGGGAAGCCAAATATCATCAGCATCCAGAAACGCTATGTATCGGCCATCCGCATGTTTGATGCCGCTATTGCGTGCGGGTGCGGGGCCTTGGTTCTGTTGATAGACGTATTGAATGCGTTGGGAATTATGGGCCTGGAGACCTTCAACCAACTGTTTGGTGCGGTCGGTCGATCCGTCATCGACAATAATGATTTCAAAATTTTTGTACTCCTGGGCCAGAACGGAATCAATGGCTTCTTTAAGATAAGCGGCGCTATTGTACGTGGCGATGATGACAGAAACTTTACTCATAAAGATAATCTTGGGCTAGCTGTTATATTCTTTACATTGAAAAATAGAAATTTTTGCTAAGGTTTCATCCAGCTTTTTTCTTTTTGGAAGTAAGGTATAAAAGGCGGTATTCTTTTACCGCCCCTATTTTAATGAAGAACAAAATAAAATGTTTTAAAAGAGTTCCGCGGTCAAAGATGTTGAATAGCATATTGAACATCTCTTTGAACATGGCGCGAAAAAGATAGCGCGGGACCCCTCCCCAACACACTAGAGGTTTTTGGTCAAATGTGCCGGTGCGTACCCGGAAGCGGCCGATCTGCATAAACCATTCGGCTATATATTTTAGTTTTGTCCGGTCTTTGATGACGGGATGCCATACCAGGGCATTGCCGCAATAGTAAAGCCGCTTGTTGAGTTTATTGAGCCGGTCAATGATCTCCGTATCCTCTCCTATGAACCCTTGGCCGGGCCCAATATCGACCCGAAACCCGCCGCACTCTGTTAATACGGATTTTTTAAAAGCAAAATTAGCTCCGATAAACTCCCGAAGTTGTGAACGGTTGTAAGGTATATCTCCCGTCCCAAAATCATATTGAACCACGGGACCGAACAATTGATGACCGTTATCTTTGATCCATTGAGGTGTGTCCGCATCATCTAAAGGCAGCACCCGCCCTCCAACGCCATCGCAAGAATATTTGATAAAACATTCCCGCAGGTTCACAATCCAATCAGGATCAATTCTTATATCATCATCGGTAAAGGCCAAAATTTCTCCGTTGGCGTGGGCAATCGCGTGATTCAAAGCAAAGGATTTTCCTTGCTGTGGTTCGAACAGATAAATAATCTTCCCCGGTAACCTGCCTTGAAACTCCTGAACAACCTCTTTGGTTTGATCGTTGGAATTATTA
The DNA here is from genome assembly GCA_964364455.1 of uncultured Planctomycetales bacterium. Lineage (GTDB taxonomy): Bacteria > Omnitrophota > Gorgyraeia > Zapsychrales > Zapsychraceae > UBA10015. Next base: position 6,234 of record CAYIMR010000004.1, read on the forward strand.
TCCACAATGATAATCTCATAGGAAAGACCGTCAATTCTTATCTGCATCAGGTCGTTTAAAACTGCCCTAAGATTCTGACAGCGATTATGGGTCGCGATAATGATGCTGATCTCTTTTGTCACTTTATTCTATATCCCGGAGCTTGAAGAGTAATGCCTTAAACACACATGCCATCAACAAAAAATACGGGTTAATTATTTTTTTGATTCTCGCCCAAGAGCTATCTTGCGGGGCATAGAAGAACACACCCACATTAGGGTTGCGTCCAATGGCCTTTTTAAGGTGGTATAAGCAATCAGAAAACTTCTTTTGACGGTAATAAATTCTACCGAGGGCGTATTCGTTCTGCGACAACTTGTTCGCGATCGCTTGGGAAGCAATGTCCGGATACTTTTTTAAAACCTTATAATGAAACCGCACCCACCCTTCATACATTTTAAGTTTATTCGCAGAGATATTTTCTCCATGATTATAATGACGGGCTAAAAACTTATCTTTGACTTCATAAATTTGTGCGACACGGCCTATGCGCGTCCACATATCGAGGTCCTCTGACGTAGGCAACGCTTCATCAAACAGACCAACCTTATCAAAATATTCCCGTTTGGTCATGATGGTGGACGTTGGCAAATACCCCAGACGTTCCGCTAATTCTTGAGAATTTTTCCCGGGCGCGCGCGTTGGGCACAAGTCGACCATTTCCCCGGATTTATTGAATAATGACGTTTTGCTATAAATGAGGCCGATATGGGTGTTGTCTTTAAAAATATTCAGCTGAACAGCCAATTTTTCCGAAATCCAGGTGTCATCAGAATCAAGAAATGCAATGTATGTTCCTTTTGATTCCCGTATACCGCGATTACGTGCTCCCGAAATCCCCTGGTTATCCTGATAAATGTAACGGATCCTGCCCATAAAAGGCATTAACACTTCTTTGGTATTATCCTCGGATCCATCATCGACAACAATGATTTCAAAATCTTGACAAGTTTGATTCAATACGCTTTCAATCGCCCTTGGAAGAAACCGCGCATAGTTATATGTTGGAATAATAACGCTAACGCTAACTTTAGCTCTAACGCTTGCTTCCCCATTTCCCCCATAAACATCCTTATATGGAAGGTCCATAATTTGAAACGTATCTTGAAGCCTCTCATTAATATTAAAATTTTTACGTACAAACGCCACACCATTATTAAGGATATGTTGACGTTCTTCAGCATTTAATTTCAAAACAGTTGTGAGGCCGGCCAGAATGCCTTGCATGCTTTTTTCAACGATATAGCCGTTGACGCCGCTTTGGATGACCTCATCAGAACCTGGGCAATTGGTTGAAATACAGATCAAGCCCGTCGCCATCGCTTCCATCAGGGCAAGACTTAAACCCTCATTATCGCTGGATAAGACATAAATGTCGCTTGTTCTCAAGCAATCAACAACGTTCTGCCGATGCCCCAAGAAATGGATCCTGCCACGGAATTTCTTTTTGCCAGCCAATGCTTTCAATTCTTTTTCTAAGGGGCCGGCACCAATCAAAAGAAGATGCGTGGAAGGAAATTTATCGGCAATAATATCAAAGGCGTTGATGAGACGGTCCAAACATTTTTCCTTGGCAAAACGGGCCGTTGCCACAATCACTGTGTCCGATGGGCTCATGCCCAATTCGCGCTTGAGTTTTTCATTTTTGGCGCCAGGGGAAAATCGTTGGATATCAACGCCATGATAAGCGACTTTAACACGAGATGGCGCGTATGCCCAGAGGTCGACCAAACGGTCTTTAAGTCCCTGGCTGACAACCAAAATTTTTCTAGAAAGAATAGCCCGCAGATTATTCCAAAGCCGATGCCTAAACCACCAAAAACTTAATCCGGGTATGAAGCCAAAATAATTTTTACGCTTTTCACCCGGCGGCACCGGGGGCCCTAAATTCTCATGCATGAACACGTTGCCACCAGAAAGCAGAAAACCGGCAAAAACAGTAGCGAGACGAAAATCTGTAAAAGCACCCTGAATAAAAACAATGGTCGATGGCTTCAATGCTCGAATGAAATGAAACATTTCCCCAAATGATTTCCATGCCCCCGCACGAAAATCGAACGGAAATTCAATAATTCCAATATTGACCCCCTTGGCAAGAAGCTGTTTAGAAAACAACTCCTTTCCTCCTGGTGTAACGGCCAGCGTCACACGGCATTTCGAGTAATCAATACGCTGAAACCATTCCAAGGTCAGTTTTTCCAGGCCTCCCCACGATAAAGACGACGGACAACGGCGCAGAAAAACAATGTGCTTTTTGCTGGAATCACGCATATATTTGGCCTTTAAATGGAATACCGAAAATGGAAAAAATTTTCTTTGTATTCTTTGTAACATCAAATTTCTCTTCAGCCGTAGCGCGCGCCCGTTGGCCCATTTCACGCCGCTCCCGCAAGGAAAGCGTACATGCTTTTTGCAGCCCGGAATAAACCCCTTCCCGGCTTTTCTCAACCAGATATCCGTTTGTTCCGTCGACAATTGCTTCCGGAGAACCCGGACATGTTGTGGATATACATATGAGCCCGGAAGACATCGCCTCCATCAAGGCCAGGCTTAAGCCTTCATTATCACTAGAGAGCACATAAATATCACTCATCTTTAAATAATCGGCGACATTACTGATATGGCCTAAAAAACGGATATTTTGTCTGGCTTTCTTCTTCTTGGCAAGTTCCTTGAGTTCCTGCCCATTTGGTCCTGTTCCAGCCAGAAGAAGAACCGCTTCCGGATATTGCTGCCAAATCAGATCAAAAGCGTTAATCAGGCGGTCAAGACACTTCATTTTTGCCAACCGCGCAGTAGCAATAATTACCAATGCCCGGTTGTTGATGTTTAGCTCTGAACGCATCCGTTCACGAGTCTCCTCTGATGGGCTGTAGAATGATGTCCGGGTCCCATGATAAGCCACTTTCATTTTAAATCCGGGATACCCCCACCATTCTTCCAGCTTTAATTTGATATCATTGCTGACCACTAACACCGATTTGCAAAAATATGCCTTAATATTCACAATGAATCTTCTTTTATGCCACCACAAGGCCAAGCCGGGAATGACACCAAAATACTTTTTGCTTGACCTGTCCGGACTTTTCTCCGGGCCGACATTCTCGTGCATAAAAACCCGGCCACAGGTCAGCAAAAATCCTGCCCAAATATCTGCTGCCGTAAAATCAACATACCAGCCTTGGACAAAGATTATTTTTCCAGGTTTAAGGATTTTTATAAAATTCAACATTATCCGGAATCTGTCCCAAGCATTTTTTTGTGCGAAGGAAGAGGGAAACTCAACCACATCAATCGGCCAGTTCTTGCCTTCCATTTTCTTTAGGAAAATGGATTCTGATCCTTGCGGTACGCCCAATGTTACCCGGCAGCAAGAAAAATCAATTTTACTAAACCAGTCAAACATCAGCACTTCAGTTCCACCCCAATCTTCATAAGACGGAAACTTGCGCATAAAAAGCAAATGAGGGATCCGATGCGTGCTTCTCATTTGCGGCTGTCCGCCAAAAATTCCACGCAACTGGTCACGGGCACCCTCGAATGAGATTTTCTCAGTTTGATATTTTTCTAAAATCCTTTTAATCTTTCCTTTCAAAAAAAGTTTGTAATAAACATTCCATATCGGATGAACGTCTCGCTTCGGCATCAGTGAGTGTTTAATTTCCCACAACAATTGCTTAACGCTTGCCAAACGGTGTTTACAGCGAAATAAATAGAAAACGCTGTCAATCTCCCGTTGTCGCTGCCTTGTTAACGATTTTTCATGATATTGATAATAATACAGGGGTTCCCGCAGATGATGGAGTTGAAATTTCCTTGAGACCCTGATCCAATAATCATAATCTTCAATGAGTTCCATATCTTCGCTATAATCACCTACTTCTTCATAAACTTTTCGGGAATACAGGAAACAACCCATGACGCAATTTAACCAAATTAACTCATCCGGCTCAAGCAAGTTTATTCGCTCAGATGTGGAAATATCTCCGTTATGAAACGCAAAATAGTCGGCATACACAAAATAGGCCTGTCTGGATTTCAAAATTGCCAGCAGTTTTTCAATCGCTTCAGGTAAATAAAAATTATCATCTGAAGTCCAGGTTAAATACCTTCCACGCGAAGCTTTAAACCCAATATTAAGCGATTTAGGTAAACGCAAGTTTCGTTCATTGCGAATATATTTAATCCTTGGATCCGTATATGACCGAATCAGCTCTGGTGTTTGATCAGAAGAGCAGTCATCCACAATGATCAGTTCAAGATCTTTAAACGATTGGGCCAGGCAGCTATCAATGGATTTTTTTAAATCTTTGGATGCGCCATTATATGTCGGCAAAACAATGCTGACCTCCGGGGATTGAGCCGATTCATTCATCGTTATTTGCCTTCTTTAAGCAGTCTGGATATGATTCTGCTGCTGGCTTTGCCATCCCCATACGGATTAACCGCCCTAGCCATGCGTTCATATTTCTTCTTGTCTTCGATCAATTCGGCAACTTTTTGGACGACCATGGACGTCTCTGTCCCGATCACTTCAACGCATCCTGCCGCGACCCCCTCGGGGCGTTCCGTTGTTTCGCGCATGACGAGCACCGGTTTGCCGAGGCTGGGCGCTTCTTCCTGCAAGCCGCCGGAATCGGTCAGAATGAAATAAGACCGCTTCATCAAATGCACGAACGGCAGATAATCCATTGGCGCTGTCAGGATAATGTTGTCTACTCCCTGGAGCGCCTTATTGACCGGGGCCTTGATGTTGGGGTTAAGATGGACCGGATAAACAAAAGCGATCTCATCTTTAAAGCGCAGCGCGATTTTCTTCATGGCCGCGCAGATATTCAAGATCGGCTCTCCGGTGTTTTCCCGCCGGTGCGCGGTGACCAAAATGATCTTGCGGCCGCCCAGGAAGATCCGTTCCAGATCAGTCCCCTGAAAACTGAATTCGCGACGGGCCGTATCCAGCAAGGCGTCGATGACCGTGTTGCCGGTGACCTCGATATTTTTGGGATCCACCCCTTCGTTCAAGAGATTCTGCCTGGCCGCGTCCGTGTGCGCGAAAAAAAGATCGCTGACACTGTCAATGATCTTGCGGTTGACCTCTTCGGGATACGGATGAGATTTGTTCCACGTCCGCAATCCCGCCTCGATATGGCCGATCTTCACGCGTTTATAAAAAGCGGCCAGGCTCGCCGCCATGGCCGTTGTCGTATCCCCCTGGACAAACAAGTAATCAAATTTTTCCTGGTCAATGATCTTTCCGATCCCATGGAGAACCGTCGTTGTAATGTGGTCGAGTTCCTGATTAGCTTTCATAAGGTTCAGGTCATAATCCGCCTTCACATCGAACAGCTTTAATAAAGGGTCGACCATTTCCCGGTGCTGGCCGGTAATACAGACCTTGCACGCGAATTCCTTCGGGAATTTCTTGAATTCCCTGATCACCGGCGCGACTTTGATCACCTCCGGCCGTGTGCCGAAGACCATAAGGACATTGAGTTTCTTAATCATCTATACTTTCTCCGCGATGGCGATCAGCAAGTATCCCTGATTGAGGAACGACGGTTTAGAGTGATCTTTGAGGCTGAACATTTTGATAATCAATTTCTGTAAAAATTTACCTTTAGGTAACGATACTAGAAAATCCAGCGCGTGTTTAGTCCCCACCGAAAATTCCTTAATTTTGATGTTGGGGATGACGCTGAAACAATGCCGTAAGGTGCGAAACGGCCGTTCTCCGCCCCACGGCCAATTCTTCGTCCGTTTCATGTACCACATACCCAGGCGGTAACATACGGAATAGGCATTGGGCACCAGGATAATAACGCGTTTTTTGGCAACCCGGAATGCCTCTTTAAGGATCTCCCTGATCTGCTCATCGGTAAAATATTCAAATACACCACAACTGAAAACAGTATCAACGGAGCCGTCTTCAAACGGGAGCGGCCTGGTCATATCCCCCTGCACAAACGTCGCGGGTTTACCCAACGCGTCAAAAAGACGGTTGCTAAATTGCAGATTCTCTTTCGACCAATCAAAAAGCGTGGTATGTTTCCCTCGCAACGCCAGCATGGCGGAATTCTCTCCGCGGCCGCTGCCCAGATCCAGCGTCGTCGCGGAGTCCTGGGTATAATCCCGCAAAACTTCATTCCAGGGCAGATAATTCCCGTTCTGGAGCTGGCCCGCGACTTTAAGGACATCCGCGTCCGTACTTAAAAGTTTTGACCATTCATTCGGCGTTAAGTTCCAGGGATCAGCCATTTTTGCCTTTCACCAAAAGATAGAGATCAATAAAAAATTTATTGGCCCAGCTGATTTCTTTTTCCGGGAAATACTCAACTCCTTTACCATAACCGCCGTAGAATCCGCCGCTGGGATTTTGGATCTTTTGCAAATACTCAAGCATCCGTCGGGCCTGTTCGTGATCCCCGATCTTATGCCAGGCCAACCCCAATTGGGCCATGCCTGTGGCACAGACCCAATCAACACCGGGACAGGCGGGAATAGCGCCATCCTTCTTTTGGATCGCGGCGGCCTGATCAAGCCCTTTTTTTGCCAATTTTTTTTCACCCAAATCTGCCAAGGCCTCCATCATATATCCAAAAACATGCGACAACGTCCCTAATTCCGGTTTGAACTCCGCGATATCGGCTTTGCTTGTGTAAAATTTAAGGCTGCGCTTAGCAACGTCAACATAATGAGGAATATTAAATTTTTTACCGGCTTCCCACAGCGGGCTTATGCAGTAAAGATTGCAATATTTAGAAAGCTTTCCGCCGCCCGGAAGGCTCCACATGTCATCGGACGGGGTCGAAATTTCACCCCGCGCGTCAATCTGCGAAATCATAAAATCACATGCCTTAAAGATATTTGGTTTAACTTCAGGCATGTCATCAACAACAGCCAAAAATCCACGCACAACCTGAGCGGTATCGAACGTATACGCTGTGGCAACGCCAGGGGCGGCAAAAGCTCCATCCGGTTTCTGGATAGATATCTCCCAGCGTGCTAGGCCATACGCCAACTCTTTTTCACCAGCGTTATAAAGCGACTCAATAAGATAGCCGGTCACCTCCGGGGTGACGGTCTTGGTCTTATGATGCACGGCGATCCCGGTCATGCCGACCCGGTGCCTCTTTACCCAACCAATGGCTTTTTCGAAACTTGATTTTCCACCCCAAAACTTATTAAACATAACCACGTTTTCCCGTCTTATAAGTAAATGTACTGTAGTATTTGAAGATACTGGCTGTGAGTCATTTCATTTTTATCGGTGATTCGATCCATCCAGGATTGAGCAGTTAATTTTTCAATTGCGCCGGGAGCGAACTTTTTTGCCTCTTCCAGACTCTCGAAGGCTGAATCGTAATTTTCCATTGCGATGCCGGTTTTGGCCATGGATATGGCAGGCCAATACTTTTCTGAATCGCGGTTTATTTTCGCCAGTCGATTGCGGTCTTTTTCGATCGAAAGCTCGAATTCGGCAGCGGCCTCCGCATCCATTTTAAACAATTTGTAAATTATGCCTTTGTTACGGTTATATTCCGGATCTTCAGGGTTTTTGACCTCCGATTCGGATTCTTTTTGCAAAGCTTGCTTGAGAAGCGCTTCAGCTTTAGGGTTATCGCTTTGACATAGAAGAATTCCGTACTGAATGAGTGTTCCTTTTCGAATCAAATATTTTCTTGCCAGTATATGTTCAAAAAGTTCTTTCGCCTGGCGGTAAAGCTTTGCCTCCGGGTAGGAAATGGCTGCCGTCCAATGAAGTTGTCCTTTCAAGCGGGCGTTTTGCCTGGGTATTGTAATTCCGAACATCGAAACAAAGAACCATGTGCACAGAAGCGCACCAAGAACAAGCGCAAGTTTTCGTTTAAAGATATCTTTTGTCGGAGTTCCGGTGCGGTTCAACGCATCAAAAAATATAGTTTGGGCAAACGCCACAAATGCGATCGCCATCAGGAGCTCCTGCACCTCATCGCTTTTGATAACGGGGCTAAAAATAAAGAAAAATAAACTGATTAAAAAGAATGGATACTCCGCGGCACCGACAAGCGGTATCCCCCACTTTAATATATATGTCCTTAACGGTTTAAATATCCGCACCGCAAGGGGCAGCAGGAAAATCCAGATTGCGACAGCGATAAAAAATAATTTTTCGATTGGCACCGCATTATCGATAATATTGTGGATCGTCAATTCAGACTGGTAATTCAGTTTTGAGATCGCATGCGGCGTTTCAATGTTTAATATTCTCTGGGCCCAGCTAATTTCATCCATAGCAATAAGGAACATAGTTAAGGCAAGCAATAAATAACCGGGCTTACGCATATTTTTATTCTTGACTACGGTCCATGAAAGCAGCGCAAATGCCAACATATAACAGACAAACGTTGCGTATTCTCCCCAAAAGTCTTCCAAGATCAGTCCCATATAGATCCATGGCTGGTAGTAGTGTAAAAATAAAATACCCGCAACGAACAGACCCGCGATCATCGCATTAGCCGTCACCGCCCTGACATTTATTTTTCTTGAAACGTCATTGTGGGTGCTATTCACGATCATTTAAGCGCCTCATCATAATGTTTATTTTCAACCGAACGATAAGCGCTCTCGATCCATCTTTGAGCAGTAAGGCCGTCATCATTTTTTACAATGGAAGGCTTCTTTGTCGTAATTGCGTCAACAAAATGATCGATCTGGCGCCTGAACGCTGCCCTAATATCAGCCTGATTGGGAACGCGCTTGAATTCATCCCATGTCTTGAATTTGTAAGAAATCCCTCCAAAATCCAAAAACAAACATCCGTTTACCGCGTAAATTTCCAGATAATTTTGGGACGGAACAGCCGTGTTCCAGCTGATATCCATAGACCCGGCCGCCCCATTTTCCAATACACAGGAAATAAGCGCCGTATCTTCCACTTGGATATTCTGGGTTGTACTTGTCTGCGCCCAAACGCGGCTGATAGGCCCTAACAAATACTGGATAAGATCGAACGCGTGAGGGCCGTTATCCATGATGACCCCTCCCCCCGAACAATCCTTATCCGCGTACCATGTGCCTTCCATATTGATATGCCCGCCGAACATCAGCCGGAAACTTAAGACGCGCCCCATCCCGCCCGTTGACAAGATCTCTTTGGCTTTTTGAACTTCTTCAAAGAACCGGAATTTAAAGGCGGTTAAAAGCAATTTATTTTTCTCTTCGGCTTTGCTAACCATGGCCCGGGCCTGGTCAGCAGACACGGCCAAAGGTTTTTCGCACAACACATGGATACCGGCGTCTAATAAATCGGTTACGATACTCGGATGTGTCGACGGTATTGTGCAGACACTTATGCCGTCTAATTTTTCTCGTTTTAACATCTCACGGTAATCACTATAAGCGTTTCCTCCTCCCAAAGGGAGCCTACCGGCCGCTTCACGCGCAAATTGATCCGCTTTTTTAATATCTGTATCAGCAAATGCCGCGCATTGGACTTGAGGATTCTTTTTATAAGCGTTTAAATGCCAGCGCCCCATCTGTCCGCAGCCAATGATCCCTATTCGGACAACGCGGTTTGCCACATCTCCTGTTGAAGGAGAAGTCTTCTTTAAGGGTTCCGTTTTAGGAGATGCGCTTGGGGCGACTGCGACCGCAGCAGGGTTAAGCTTGCGCAACGTCTCTTTAAAAGCTGCTGCTGCCTTATGGATCTTTGCCTCATCCCAACTTTCATCCCAGGGCATTGTCACCAGATGTGTCAATGTTTCCTCGGCGCGCGGGCAAAGGCCTTCCTTATACTCATACGGACGGCTGGCATAAGCGGAATTAAACGGGAACTGCGACGTGCCGTAGGTTTTCTTGGCTGTCAACGATTCACTGCATAAATAAATGGGCTTGCCCGTGTATCCCGCGGCGCACCAAAAACCGGCGGCGGTCATTGCTTTGGCAAATTGCTCCAGATCAACATTCTTCACGCGGACCGGATAAAGCCAATACGAGGGCTTGGCGCCTTCAGTCACGGGCGCGGGAACGAGATCTGGAATATCCGAAAGAAGCCGGGTTAAAAGGGACCCCATCGCCTGGCGTTTGGCCACAACCTCTTTGACCTTTTTCAACTGGGCCCGGCCGACAGCTCCGGTTAATTCATTCATTCGGTAATTCGGCGCGTGAAATCCGTAAGCGCGAGCGCCCCATCCTTTACGCATAAACCCCTTGTCGACGTAAAGCTTCATCCGTTCATAATAAGCCTTGTTGGAGGTGATGGTCATCCCGCCGTCACCAGTGGTCATGTGTTTAGATTGCTGGAAGCTGAAACAACCGATATCGCCGATCGTCCCGACCAATCTTCCTTTGTATTCGGTCACATGCGCCTGGGAACAATCTTCAATAATCGGGATCTTATGCTTACGCGCGATCGCGGCCAGGGCATCCATATCACAAGGGTTTCCGAACAGATGGACGACAACGATCGCCCTGGTACGGCTGGTGATCTTGCGCTCCACATCCTGAGGGTCCATGTTGTACGTATGATCAATGTCCGCGAAAACCGGAATGGCATTGAGTGAAAGGATCGGGATAACTGTCCCGAGGTCTGTAATGGGCGCGGTGATGACCTCATCTGCGGGGTTAATGTCCAAAACGCCCAAAGCCGTGTGGATGGCCGCGGTGCCGGAGGTCGAGGCAACAGCATAGGGAGCACCGTAAAGCAAAGCGAATTCCTTTTCAAAAGCATTCACCATTTTTCCATCAACGCCAAATAAATTTTGCGATACCAAAGCCTGGTTTAAAAGTTTTAATTCTTCCGGCCCAAAAGGCTTGCGCCCCCCCACGTATTTGGACCCCCGCATGAGAAAGCGATAAATCGCGTTTTCGACAGGATCTTTGATGCCGCGCCAAATTCTTGAAATTATTTTTTTAATCATGTTACCCCGCTTTCCAGTGCCTAAAATTAGACTAAATTCCTACCTCTTTGTGCTTCATAGGATGTTTAATCCTATTTTTGACCCGCGCGAGACTCAGGCATTTAAAAACAATCGCCAGCAAGGCGCAGCGGCGAGCGTTTTTTTGATCTCCGCCGTCATGGTACCACTTGGCTGCGACATCATAATGATAGGCGAGTCCCCCCGTACCGAGATAACGCAGGATATCTTTGATATGCTTGTGGACAATATATTCATATCCTCTTCCCGCCTGGATCGAGTTCCGGGAGATCGAATCCTGACATGAGTAATCATATATAAACGTCGGTTTCGGTTCGAAACCAAAATGGCAGTACTGGGCCAAGCGAATCGCCGTGTCCCATTCCTGATAGGCGACCACGGCTTCATCCAGATAACCGATGCGTTCCAAGGCTTCTTTTTTGACCAAAAGCGCCTGGAAGACGGGGCCTTCACGGCTGAGCACATCTTTATATATCCATCCGCTCCACGCCGGAAGATCATATAGCTGCATGGGTTTTCCAGGATGGACGATGTTGGCCCGTGAATGAACTACCGGGACATTTTCTCGTATGGCAACGTTCAAACGCAATTCAAGGCTTTCTGGAAGCCATTGATCATCGGAATCCAGGAACGCGATCCACTCACCGCGTGCCGCCTTAATCCCCGTATTGCGGGCGGCTTGGGCCCCCCGGTTAAGCTTGTGACGAAGCATAACAATACGTGAATCATTCCGGCAGAATTCTTCGACCACCGCAACCGTATCATCCGTGGAGCCATCATCCACAACGATCGCTTCCCAGTCAGGAAACGTTTGTTCCTGGATGCTTTTGAGGGCTTCGCTGATTTTATGCCCGCGGTTATACGCAGGAATGATAATACTAACCATTGTTCTAAAATCCTTTCATAACTTCTACGATATCAATACTTTTGTATAACTATTTCGTCGCAAGAACAGCGTCAAACTCAAAGATGCTGCATAGACCATCACTGGAAAAATGAAATTCCACATTTCCGGACGCCAATATCCGGCCAGTTTTCTGATCAAATCAAGCAATAACGGATGCATGCAATAGATCCCCAGCGTGTATTGGCCGAATATTTGCATCGGCCAATTCCTGGCCCAAGACGGATGCTGCAAAGCCCAGAACATCCCGCCTACGCTCAAAGGAAGAATTCCCACCAGGACCTGATTCCCAAGATTGATATTGCTAACCCAGGTAAAAATGTTTTGGATAATGATCAGCAATATCCCTGCACTAACAAGTTTGAGCATCAGAATTTTTTCAATTTTATTTTTTTGACCGATGAGCCATCCCAGAGAAACAAACGCGGTCGCCTTGCTAATTCCGAACAAAGTCTCGTATTTGACATTCATGAAAAATATTTCATCAACATGGGGCTTTAAAAAAAGTTTTAATAAATAGCTGGTCATGACAACATAAATCAAATACCGCTGTTTTCCAGCAACAACGATCAACACGACCAGGGTTAGCGCTATCAGCAAGGCCGGCAGGAACCGCAAATGATAGTTAGTGCCGGTGAGTAACAGCTTCAACGGCTCATCCCAGAGATGAAGGGCACGCCAATAGACGGATTTGAGCCATCCATATTCGGTAGCCGTCTTGACTAATGACGTAAAGTCGGTCTTAAAAGCGAAATAAACCAGCGCCCAGATGATAAACAAGACAGTACTTTGTTAAAAAATATTTTAAAATATTTTTTCTACACTTATTTTAAAAACTGTCTTTACGTAAAATTTGCGGAATCATAACTTACGTAATTTCAATGCGTTGCGTGAAAATTCTTCATTTTTTCATTGATTCCCCGTCGTAACTCCTGCTATTCTAATCACATCCGATAACCCACCCCAAAACACAAAGGAGCAACGCATGTCCCATTTTTCCAAACCCATACGTTTCATAGACCAGTTCCTCGCCCACTTTCAACCGTTATTCTCCCACACCCAAATGAACATCCTGCGTCAGATGATTTACGCCATGTTCTTCGATTATAAACGCCTGTCGCTCTCTGCCATCGCCAAACGTGCCCACATCGATTATCAAAAAATCCAATATTTCTTCAGCGAATCAGACTGGAACGTTGATCAACTTAACGATGTCCGCCTGAAAATCCTCCAGAATCAACACACCACCCGCTCGACTTCCAACGGCGTCGTGGCCATTGATGACACCGCCGTCCCAAAACCTTACGCTAGAAATACCCAAGGCGCCCAATTCCAATACTGCGGCACCTTGGGCCGTCAGGAAAACTGCAACGTCGCCGTCGCTTCCTGCTTCGTCTCCAACACCAAACACTTCCCCGTCAACTTCAAACCCTATATCCCTTATGAAGGCGCCGCCCCAAAATCTTTTAAAAGTAAAATTGACCTCGCCAAAGACCTTATTCTCGATGCCATCGATAAACAAATCGCCTTTTCCACCATCGTCTTTGACGCCTGGTACACCTCCTCCGAACTCATCGAATTCATCGCTTTAAAAAATCTATCCCTCATTGCCGAACTCAAAATCAACCGCTCCATCCGCTTCACCCACCCCAAAACTAAACAATGGCTCAACTTGCGCGCTGACCTGATCATCCCTCTTATTAAAGAATTTTATCCCCATAAACTCAAATCCGTTAACATCCCCCAAAAAAATGGCAAAATTAAATCCGTCTTGACTTATGCCTTCAAATCCACCCTCAAGGATTGTTCCACCCCTTTACAGATTATCTTTGTCTTTGACAAATGGTCCGATACTGACGATAAAGATGTTCACGTCCTCATTACCAATAACCTGACCATATCCACCAAATCCATCATTCTAACTTACCTGCTGCGATGGGGCATCGAGGAATCTTTTAGAGAGCTCAAAGACGACTTTTGCTTCGACCAGTTTCAAGTCCGTCACCAGGAGCAAATCCAACGTCACTGGATCCTGTCATTCCTGGCGTGGTCTTTGACTTACTGGATCAAGCAAAACGCCTGCCTCTCCAAAATCCTTCACGATTCCCCAGAGTCCATCTCCCAATGCAAGGAATCCGTCGCCGCCCTCATCATCATCGACTCCGCTCTTCTTTTGTCAAAGAACCCCAACCACCCTCAATTACAGAAAATTAAATCCCAACGCTTCAAAGAACGGCTCGAAAATTAACAAAGTACTGACAAGAAAGAGATTTTCTAAAAGGCCCGGAAATGCAAGAAACCAATCGGCTTTCCTTTAGCAACAGACTTGGCAAAAAAGTATCCTGATGAAAGAAAGAAAACCGGCAAAGCCAGCCGGCAGATGTCATAAACCATATAGGCCAAAAACAGCGACGTTCCGGTCAAAATTTTGAACAAATCAGTAAAGTATGGCTGTGTATGCGAGAATATAATGGAGAAATTAGCAAAAAATTTTAACGTGTCAATGCTCGAGAACCGTTTCTTTTTGTCTTCGCTGCCCGACTGAGTCATTGAGTCAATCCTTAATTGATCCTGCATCTCGGCCGAATAAGTCTTACCCACCGCCAAACCAGTATTCTTGGAATCTCTGACTTGGGTAACTCCATTGCTCAATTGATTGACTGGCAGACTATTTTGGTTAGCCATGCTGGACCACCTCACTCTTAAAGTATTGGTGGATACCCGCTAGTACCTTTTTTCCGGCCTGTTCCTCAGCAGGCGTGGGAACCAGTTTGGGATGAAGCATAATGGTTACCAAGTCATTGCCCGATTCTTTTAAGTCTTTTACAAATCTCTCCGGCGTCAAATAATTTTCGTAATACTTAAGGACATTTTCCCTTATTCGCCGGATTTCATTTTCCTCCATATCAAACACTTCATTGACTTTCCGGATCAAATCCTCTTTATCCTTATAAATAATGGCATTCTTTTTATGTTCGAGAGGTGGGTAGAACCAATCATAATAACTAATAATCGGGATCGTTCCAACCGCCATGGCTTCAATAGCGTTATGGCACATGGGCAAATCCGTTCCGGAAAGGCAGACAAAAAAATCACTGCTGGCCACGATTTCCAGCCATTTTGTTTGCTTGATAGGAAAGGTATGATCGGTTTTGAATACGCAGCACTTGTTGACGTAATCGGCTTTGCCGATAAATCTGTAATAACCTTTCAGGCTGGACACCATCCTGACCATTTCTGTCAATGAAAGCAGGGTGTTGACACCTTCTATGCGGTTCATCTTGCCGTAATACTTTTTTAATCCTTCGTGGTTGTAGTATGTTTTAGCGAAATTACCCCCAAAAAATATTTTAATCTTTTTTCGTTCATTCCGGAATTCGTCCACCCTTCTGTTTTGCTTTAATTTGTACATGTAAGGATGGAAATAATAAGGGATCCAGACAAATTTGCCTGCCTGGCAATAAGGAGGTTTTAGAATATTGACATAAACCAGCTTTTTCCATTTTTTCTTTAACAATTGCTCGTTAAAAGCGTCAAAGGCATAAATAAAATCTTCGGTGTTTTGGGGCACGCTTGAAACAAATTTTAAATTCCTGACATGGTAAGAAAAACGTCCGTAGCGCCCCAGTCCTATAAATTGACTGAAGGTCCTCTGACGGTAATAATAAATATTGAATCCGCCTTCGCCAAAAAGATTCATCGTCAGGTAGGCATATCGGCCGCTGCCGTCAGCATCCGTGTATAGCCGGTCATCCGTCAGATTAAAAAAAACATTATTGTCATTCTTGGGTAATGATGTCGCGCTCTGCCCGAAGTTCAAGAGCAAGAATTTTATATAAAAATAGAATTTTGCGAGTTTTAAATAAATGCGCCGTGCTAACCGTTTAATCATCAATCCCTTCCCGCGGCGGCCCGCTCAATAATCCATTGCGCGGGGATGTGCACGTATCCGTAACGTTCCCTAATACAGTTGTCTATCGCGCCTTCTTCCACAATAATGTCGTACATTTTTTCCTGATGGTCGAAAGCGATATGTCCCGTGGAATCCCAACAGGCAATGGAAACCAAATATTTCCCCAAGTTGAACGGCAGCGACTTTAAACTGTAGTGAATTTCCCCTTCCCCTTGAACGCGGTCAATTGTGATTCCATGATCGCGCGTGGTGGCCTTGGAAATGAGCGTTCCATCTTCTGCGCAAAAGCCAACGGAAAATTCTGGTTTTTCGATTGATTTTTTGGCATTAAAAGAAATGTGCACCGTAAGCGGCTCGCCCCTTTTGAAGATCTTTTTGGATTGAAGATTCCTGTCCAAGAATTGGACTCTGGTGATTTCGATCTCACGGGTTCCGCTTCTTATGGAATTCACCTCTATTTCCCTGCCTTCAAAGGCATCTTTTTTAAATTCATTTACGACGGACAGAGTATTCCCGCAGTACTTGATTTTCCCTTTTGATAAATAGAGCGCATTCTTACACAAGAGTTGCACGGTATTTAGATTATGCGAGATGAATATTTTTGTCACACCTTGCTTGTCCATTTCTTTGATTTTGTTGATACACCTTGCCTGAAAATCGATATCCCCAACGGACAATACTTCATCGATAAGTAAAATGTCAGGTTCACAGTGTACGGCAATAGCAAAACCCAAGCGCACGTACATCCCGCTGGAATAATGCTTAACGGGCGCATCGAGGAATTCCCCTATACCCGAGAAATCAACAATTGAATCGAACTTTTGATCGATCACTTTTTTGCTCATCCCCAGGATCGCCCCGTTGATATAAATATTTTCTCGGCCGGACAATTGGGGATGGAACCCCGCGCCAACGGCGATCAGAGCGCCTATTTTCCCTCTTATGGAGATCTTCCCTTTATCGGGCCAGAATATTCCGTTAAGCATCTTGAGCATTGTTGTTTTACCTGAACCGTTCGGTCCGATGATCCCTAACGTCTCCCCTTTTTCAACCTCAAAGGAAACATCATTGACGGCCCAGAATTCATTTTTTCGCAGTTGCTCGGCGCGGGATTTCAACCCCACCAGATTTCGCCCGATATCCGTCATGCCGTATATCATCGAATCCTTAATGTCCTTGCAGTACTTTTTCGATACGTGTTCGAGTTTTATGGCGACGTTATTATCCATCTTAGATCCGCTCCGCGATCCTGGTTTCCGTTAAATGAAAGATGACTAAACCGATAACAAAAAGGGCCACGGAAAACAGGACGGAAAAAAGAAAACCCTGGATTTCATTGATCCGGCCGTCCAAGATCAGGTCCCTCCCCGCTGAGACGAAATAATACATCGGATTGTATTGGGTCACATGGGAAAGGATGCCTGCTTTCGGGATCGCGTATAAAACAGGAGTTAAATACATCAAAAAGGTAATACTCAGTGAGAGAATATTGCCTATATCGTTGACAATGGCATTCATGATCGAAACCAGGAATCCGAGCCCCAGAGTCAATAAGACGATCGGGAATACGACCAGGGGGACCAGCAGGATGCCCGGTCCTGGTAAAATCCGATAAAATAACAATAAAACGCTCACTAAAGCAAACTGGATCAGGAGCGAAACCATGGTCCTTCCCATGGGAGCAAAAACCAGAGATTTTTTCGAGAAATTGATCCTCGTTACCATATCCCCCGCCGAAGTCAGCGCGTTCGCGGATGAGCCCAGGCCAACGGCGAATATTTGCCAGAACGCCATCCCGGCGATCGCGTAGACGGGATAGGGCGCTTGAATATCGCCAATATTGAAAATGCCGGAATTATTCAATACGGCAAATACACCGACGTTAATGATCGGCAGGATAATGATCCAAAGAATGCCAAGAAATGACTGCTTGTACATGGCAAAAAAGTTCCGCCGGAACAATTGATAGGTCAGCCAGCGATTAGAGATAATTTCAGAAACGATCTCTCCAAGTAGTTGGGAATATCCCTTTTTGAGTGAATTATCCGGCTCGTAAGTGACGACCATGGATCGGTTTGTTTTCATCCTGTTACATTCTCCTGATCTTTTTGATTGAATTCTTTGTTTGTAGAATGTTTTAGTTTAAAATATCCCAGCGCATTTCCGGTAAGAAAACGGCATCGCGGTACTGGGCTGTTCCGCTGTTAACGATCCGGATAACATCTTCTTCGCGTATCGCGAAGGGGTGGAGCATGTTCTCGTCCCAGACGGACAATTGCGCCATATAGATCCCGGCGGCCAGATTTACTTTTGCCAGATCGATCTTGATGGCGCCTTTGCCCATGATATGGTCGATGGCCTTCCCCTGGTCCTCATTGCTGGAATTACAACAGGAAACACCATCGGAACGGATGATCTCCAGCAGGAATTTTGGCTTCTCGACGCGTTCTCTGGCCTCATAACGCAGTGTAAGGCTGATGGGTTCTCCCGCCTTAAAGCTTTCCTTGGGTTGACCATTACCGTCTTCCAGCTTCACCTCATAAATAGTAACAACTGATTTATGCTCCACTTTCACCTTTCCCGTAGAGGAGGCCAGGCTTTTTTTAAAATCAATTTCGGTCTTTTCCAAAACGATATTTTGATAATAGGGGATGACATCTTCCACGCCTCCTTCCCGGATGACTTCGCCATTTTGCAAAAGGATGGCCCTCTTGCACAGGCTTTTAATGAGGGCAAGCTGATGGGAAACTAAAATGATCGTTGTCCCGGATTTTAAGAGTTCGCGCATTTTCCGGCTGCACTGCGCCTGGAAGGCCATGTCGCCGACGGATAACACCTCATCGACCAAGAGGATATCCGGGCTAAGATGGGCGGCCACGGAAAAACCCAGGCGTGAATACATCCCCGAAGAATAGCGCTTGACCGGCGTATCAATGAATTCACTGATACCCGAAAATTCCACGATCTCGTTGAACCTTGAGTCGATCTCCTTGCGGCTCATCCCCAGGATGGTCCCGTTGAGATAAACATTTTCCCTTCCGGTCAACTCGGGATGAAAACCGGCGGTGACTTCAATGAGGGCCGCCAGCCGTCCGTGGATCTTCATGGAACCTTTGGTGGGGACAATGATACGGGATAACAATTTCAAAATAGTGCTTTTGCCGGCCCCGTTCGGCCCTAAAATGCCGACAACGTCGCCTTTTTTGATATTGAAGCTGACGTTCTTGACAGCCCAGAATTCCTGGTCTTCTTTCGCCTTCTTTAGTTTTTCCCGGGCGGCTTTGCTGAAAAGAAACGGGATGGAATCGCGCAGGGAGTTGAACTTTTCGCCCTTTCGGTACTTTTTGGAGACATTGGTAAATTCGATAGCATTCGACATTTTAGCCTCAGCGTATAGCGTTTAGCGGACAGCGGTTAGTTAAAAAATTAAAACCGTAATCCAATTTTGTTTCGGACTTGATCGACTATAAAAAATCCTTTGCATCCTGAAGACTTAAACTTAACCATTGAAATTTGTATTTCGGATAATCGGCAACAATTCGCTTAGATTTTTCTTTTAACCCATCCAGATCTATCTTTTTTTTATTCAACTTGATTTCCGCCACAACCACCTCTTTTTTCATATCATTGATGGCCACCAAGTCGATCTCATTGCGGTTCCCTTTTTCCCAATAAGAACCGATAAGATTATATTGGTTGGTCCCGGCAAACAGATCATGGTAAAAACGTTCTAATACCCTCCCGCAGTAAGCGGGATAGTCCCGCTTAACCACATTTTTAACATAATCAAAATTTCCGGTCTCGATCGCGGAACGGTTACGATATATAAAACGAAACCAGAAATTCAAAAAATTATCAACAATCCGGTATTTTTGAGATCTTGAATTCGGTTTGGCGTTAATGGGTTTATATTTCTCGATAATCGCGTAATCCCTTTCCAGACGGTCGAGATACCCGCCCACATTGGACTCTAAAATAGACTCCATCTCTGACCGAGCCGTCTTTCCTGAAGAAATGAGCTCAAGGATCGAGAAATATGTCCCATACTCTTTGCCAAATTCTTCAATAAGCAAATTTTTGCCCTCATTAATAAACGGGGAGTTGCTCTCGATCACAAGATCAAGGATACCATCGAATGAAAAGGCCTTGTTCTCAACAAATAAATCAATATACTTGGGCATCCCGCCTGTAAAAACATAATAATCGAGCAAAACCTTTGGATCGTTGATCTTGTAATCATGAAGGATCCCGTTGAGCGTTTTAACCGAAAAAGGCCCGATCGAAAGAATCCGGTCCGCGCGATTGAATAACGGCTCTTTGGAATTCTGGAATATCTTATGCATCAAGGAATATACGGATCCGATAAATATCACGTTTAACCGGCAACGACTTTTATTCAAATCCCATAATTTCTGTATCTCCGAATAGATCGCCGGATTAATGTTGTAAAACTCCTGGAATTCATCCACGATCAGCGTAAAGTGTTCTTTTTGAGCTATCCGTAAGAGCAACTGAAAAATATCCCTGAATGAACGGATTTCTCCAGCAACCGGAGCATCGGGAAATAATTGTTTGATCTCTCGCAGATATTCCGCGCAAAGCAATGCTTCCGACTTCTTGGCCACAAAGAAATAAACGTGCTTTTGCTCCCTCGCGCGCGCGACAAGTTCCAACGAAAGCACGGTTTTGCCCACACGCCTACGCCCGGTCAAAACGGTCATCCGGGCACCGCTTTTTGCCTGCCCCAGCAGCTTGTTAAGCTCAACCAGCTCGTGCTCCCTGCCGTAGAATTTCATTATAGTAACCTCCGTTACTGTAACCAATGATACTATATCAATAGCTTTTTGTCAAGCTGCTATACAGCTACCCGCTATCCGCTGTTTAAATGTTTTCCGCGAAAAACGGTTCGTTCTTATGAAAAAATACGCCGCCTATCAACAGCATCACAATTGAACTTGCGGCAGAATACCCTACCCACATAAGATGTGGCATCTCCTTTAAAACAACAGTGTGGTTGATCGCTTCCAGGATACTTCCGACCGGGTTTAATAATAATAGAATTTGCCAATTACCAAACTGGCTGGCGTCATAAAAAACCGGTGTAAAGAAAATCCCGAACATTAAAATGATCTCAACGACATATTTAATGTCCCGGAAAAAAAGATTCGCCGCGGATAAAAAAAGCGCCAACCCGGCTGTAAACAGGATTAATAGGATAATTAATACTGGAAGCCAGAGTATGTAGATGCTGACCCCAAACTTGAAAATGGCCAATAGAACGCTTAGCACAATAACGGCGATGCTAAAATCAAAAAAGCAGGCCAGGACGGATGCCATCGGCAGTACGGCGCGCGGGAAATAGATCTTTGTGATCAGGGGGCTGTTGCCGACCAGGCTTTGGACGGAAAACCGCAGAGAACTGACAAAGAACGTCCAGGGCAGGACCTTGACGGAAATGGATATGATCCCTTTCGCGTCGACATATTGCCCGGAAATGACCGCCATGGCTTTTTTGATCAGGACCCCGGCCGCGACGGCGACGAGCGGCATGAAGATCGCCCATAAAAACCCCATCGCCGCCTGTTTGTACCGGATCCGGATATCCCGGAACGTCAGCATAAATAACAGATCGCGATATTGAAACAATTCTTTGAACATTGGCGCTCCTTGATTTTGATGGGCCAAGTACACTCCGGAGTGTACCGGCGATCAATTAAGTTATCGAAACACGGAATCAATACTGTTTTTGATAAGCCCGTAGTTGAAAAGTTTCAATTCGTTCTTATCATCTAAAAATCTTTCCACGTCTTTAGCCGCTTTCTTCAAGTCAGTTTTTTTAAGATTGTTTAACAAGAATTCTTTGATATTTTGGGCATTTACGCCAGGGGTTTTGCCTTGGGTTTGCCGGATCGCGTTATTCAACAGCTCGTAATCCGGCTCAACCTTCCTGGCCAAATACCAAATCAGATCATAAAAGTCGCGCCCTTTGATGTATTCGCGGTAAAAGCAGGCTGAAATCTTGGTCGCGAACATGGAAGACAAATCAAAATGTCTGATATAAAACACGTAGGTCTTGTTGACCAGGCTGTTCTCGATTTTGCCTCCCTTGGGGGGATTCGTGTCCACTTCAAGTTTGATCGATAACTTTTGCCCTGGCAGCGGCGAAATCCCCAATTCGTTTAATAAACCCGGAAATTTCAGCATGACATTGTTGACAGTCTTCACCTTTTTCAGGATTTTTTCCATCTTGAGTCCGTAGAGTTCGATCTCCTTGTGAAGCTCCTCGCAAAGTTTCTCGAAATCATATCCGGCAGGGTTGGCCAATGAAAAATCCAGGTCTTCCGAAAAACGCCGCACATTAAACAAAATCCTTAATGCCGTTCCTCCGACAAACACCAGGTTTTCAAACCATCCTTTGTCATGAAGTACTTTTAAGATCAAAATCTGCAAGAATTCACGCAGGCGATTCTCTTTCTCTTCCCTGGACATGGACTCCGTGAATTGTTCTTTGAGAACTTCAATCATGATTTTGTCTCCCGGTCCACGAAGGCGCAAAATAGCTCAAGGATCCGGATTAATTTTGGGCTGCCGTACAGCGCCGTCAATTCCATAATAAGTTTTTTATCCAGGTCTTCCAGATTCTGGAAACGATAAGATCGCTCAAAGATCTTCGAGTCAGCAACTTTAAACTTCTCTAAATTCAGATAAATAAAATCCACAACGGCTTTTTCCGGTAAAGCCATAAAGAAAGTCAAGTTTGCTTCATCTTTGAAGGTTTTGAAACCGCGAAATGCTCCCGGCTTGATATGCTGATAGATAAACGTCCCTTCCTGAGCGCTGAACCGCGTTGTCTTTTTTGTCGTGACCGAAGTCAGATCCGCCACTTTTTCAGGGATCAATCCGTAAAAATTGAGCGCGTACTCCAGGCTGACATAAGACGGCATATACAATTGATTGGCAATAAAAGAACGGCTCGGATCAATTTTACGGTCATTTTCATTGAGTAAGTAAATGCCCCTCTTGAGCTTCACGATCAAGCCCTGTTCTTGCCAGCGATATAATTGATTCAGAATAATTTGCCGATTTTGGGAACCCCCCTCAATATTTTTACTCCAGATGATGGGTAAATGTTGATATTTATGTTTAAATTGGGTGTATTTCATAGTAATTCCGCTTAATAATCATTTATGATTATTTATAGAAATGAGTATAACATCCCGGCTTGATGATGTCAACCCAGAATAAGCCAGTACACTCCCGGAGTGTCCGGGGCCGGCGGCTATCCAATAGACCCCAGCAGGTGTATCGCATACAAAGGGATAACCCGGATCTTGCCATATTCACAAAAATTTTCTAACGATATCCGAATTCCACGGCTTATCCCCCGGGATTCCAGAAAAATGTGCATGCTCTGCATCTGCCCTTTTGTCCCTGCTTTGACCTCGATGGGCACGATCTTCTCTCCCTGCTGGACCAGATAGTCTATTTCCGCGCCGCTCCCTCTGGCCTCCTTATGCCAGTAAAACAGCTGATGTTTAAGGTTCAAAGGACGATTATGGATCAGCTCTAAACCGGCAAATACTTCCGCCATATTCCCCTTGTTGATCCCCTGAAACCCTTCGGCCAATAAATAGGATTGCAGGTCAAGCCCCAGCAGCCTTTGGTGAATGCCAACGTCAAAAAGGATCACTTTAAACTTCCTGGTATCTATTTGCGCCCCCAAGGGCAACCCCCGGGCGGCCGTGTGATAGACCTTATAAGCCAATCCGGCCTGGACCAAAAGATCCAGGGCATCCTTCAAAGAGTGCGAACTGGAAGGAGATTCGATGTTGGAGTATTTGAATTTAGCGCCGGCCTGAAAGACGATCGAATCAAAGACCTCCCGCAGCCTCCCGACGGGGGCCCTCTTTTTATATTTCGCAAAGTCGTCTCTCAATGTTATCAATAGATCATCCAGCTTTTTCTGGCACAAAATCAAATCCCGGTGCTTGACATAAGCCCCAACCACCTCAGGCATGCCCCCTGTCAGCAGATATGTCTGTAAATAACCGATCAATTTTTTATGAAAGACGTCCTCCACCGGGGCTTGGCCATGAGTTTTAGAAACAAGATCCAGCATGGGTTTGGCCCCATTCGCCGTTAAAAATTCCGCAAAAGACATAGGATACATAAAAAGCGAACTGACGCGCCCCACACCCTGGGATGGGATTTCAGATAGCGCGAATTCCAGTAACGACCCGGCGGCGATAACATGCAGTTCCGGCATCTTTTCATGAAAAAACCGCAGGGAGCTTAACGCTTCCGGACAGGCCTGAATTTCATCGAAAAACAGCAGTGTTTTTCCCTGAATGATGGGCACAGAAAAGAAAGCGGACAATCTTTCACATAGATCCGCGGGGCTGAGTGACCCTTGAAAGATCGATTTCAGGTCTTTTTCTTCTTCAAAATTGATCTCTAGAAAGTGTTGAAAAGATTCGCCTAATTTGCGAATGGAGTAAGTTTTGCCAACTTGCCGCGCGCCCCTTAGAAGCATGACCTTCCTGGACGGCTCCTCTTTCCATTCCAGCAGATATTTATCGATTGTTCTATCCATAGCCTTGACGCATTCCTCAATTAATCAAGCCAATCATTGTCATAATCATCATAAAATCAAGCCAATTATAGCACTATTTTGTCATAAAATCAAACCGGTGCTTTGAAAAGTAAGCCCGGACACTCCTAATCTATGACCACAATTCTTCCAGAAAATCCAGATAAGGAACGATCTCAATATTGTCCGTTTTCCTTGGCCGCTTTGATATATCCGGGTGTTCCCGGGGGTATGGCATTTGTCGTGTTCATCGTCATAAGACAGGACATATGACGAATATCATGTCAAGTTTGGCATAGAGTCCAGACTGCAAGTACATTGCTCCTGGCCCCGTACACTCCGGGAGTGTGCTTCAGGCCGGTTTACCCGTTACTGTAATTTTCCAGCCGGTCCAGGAAGAACGTCCTCCCTCGCAGCCAGATCAATAAATTTCTCAAGATGGTCTGCCAGGAACATTGGAATATTAATAAGATTATTGTCCTTTTTAAGATTTTTTAATGAAAATTTCACCCGTATCCGCGGGGTATACCGCTGATTGTATAACGCGAGACTCTTACCCCGCGTATTTTCATCCGATTTAACTTCTATCGGAAGGATGTCGTTCCCGCGCTGGATGGTAAAATCAACCTCCGCCGTTGAACCGGAAGACCAGTATCTCGGTAAAACTTCGTATTGGGCCGCGAGGCTTTGCAAGATATAGTTTTCTGAAAGCGCCCCTTTAAACTCCGAGAACAACCTGTTGCCCTCATTGAACGACACCGGATCAAGGAATGCCAGCCGGCGTAAAAGCCCAACATCGACCATATAAAGTTTGAACGCGCCCAGATTATCATACGCCGATACCGGAAGAGCGGGCTTTGTGTTCCGGTATATTTTGTACGTAAGCCCGGCATTACATAGCCATGTCAAGGCATCCTCATATTCTCTCGCCCTGACCCCTTTTTTGACCGCCTTATAGATAAACTTCTTGTTCTCTCTTGAAAGTTGGGACGGGATCGACGACCAGATAAACCCCAGTTTCGCGGTATCCTTGATCGCCGCGTGTTTTGAAAAATCAAGTTCATAGGCGTCCAGTATATCCCGCAGCACCTTTTGGACCCGCGTGACATCTTTTTCTTCGGCCCAGGCGCGCACGGATTCCGGCATGCCTCCGGTAATAAAATACATCTTCAATTTTTCATGCAACTGATCAAAGAAAATATCCGGTATCGGATCTAACGTATCAATACCATCAATATACCGAACAAGCTTTTCTTCATCCGACGCCCACAGAAATTCCGTAAACGTCATCGGATGGACCGTTAAAAACTCCACTTTCCCCACAGGGAATGAAGCCGGCCTGGAAACCTTAATCCCCAGCAACGACCCCGCGCAGGCAACATGATATTCCGGAGCGTTTTCGTAAAAATATTTCAAGGCGTTGAATGCCGCGGTACATTCTTGTATCTCATCAAAAATGATGAGGGTCTTTCCCGGGAGTACAGGCGAGCCATTGATCAAAGAAAGATGTTGAAGGATCCTTTGAACATCCTTGGTCATTTCGAAATATTGTTTTAATTCGTTCTGCTCATCAAAATTAAAATAGGCAATGTTTTCGTAATGTTGTTTACCAAATTCTTTTAATAACCACGTCTTGCCCACCTGGCGGACACCGTTCAAAACAAGCGGCTTTCTCTGTGCCGACTTTTTCCACAAGCTTAATTGACTTATTATTGATCGCTTCATAATCACCAATTGCATTACTTTAGTGTGATTAAAATCACATTTATCTAATATAATAATACATCACATACAGAAAAATGCAATAGTTTAATTTATGCCCCCGTACACTCCGGGAGTGTGCGGGGGCATGAGCCTGGACACTCCGGGAGTGTACTTCAGGCCGGTTTATCCGTTACTGTAATTTTCCAGCCGGTCCAGGAAAAACTCGCGCCCCCACAGGGAAAGAGAATCCAGTTCCCGCGGATTGATAAACGGCTGAACCTCTTGTGTCAGTTTATTCATCGATATTTTCCAGATACGGTCACTATCTGACAGTTTCGGTAATTCACTAGCCCTGTACACTCCGGGAGTGTACATAGGCATTATTATTGGAAACACATGTTTACTTTAGTAAACAGATGAAACCTGGTAAAATGTCCCTTGTCAATAAACATCATTCCGCCTTTTTCGCCAAGCGCTGTCGGTCGCTGCCTCACCAATCCTCCAGCATCCGTGGCACCAGATAAAACGGCATGGACAGCAGGTCGAAAGATTTTCCGGATGTCCCGATTTTTTCTGCATGTGTTATGTTGGTACCAGGTTATAGCAAGTAATGCATGAAATACGTACCAATATATGTCAATACCGAAACTACCCTTACTCCACTTTGCGTGCCAGGCCCTTGTCCACCAGCACCTGGTTGAGGAGCTTGCCCTTTTCGACAATGATTTCAGGGTCCGCTTCACCCGGAAGATAATAGATATCAACGGTATAACGGCCGTATTGTCCCATTTTGTATGTCTTGACCACGACCAGCGGGCGGTTCGCCCGGGCGCCTTTAAACAGCGGTTTTTCCACGACGCATTTGGCCAGCTCTCTTTCGACAAACCGTTTGGCTTTGCGTCCCGGTGAAGTCCCGGCCTCGGGCGCGTTGATGCCGCGCAGCCGCACGCGGTGTTCCTGTTTGGCCTTGAATCCGACATCGATCTCCAGATCAAACGTATCGGCGTCAACGATCTTGATGACCTCGGCGGCGTAGGTGTAGAGCCGTTGTTTCCTGGGCCTGAGCGTCTTGCCCGCCAGAGGCGGGTTCGCGTGCGCGGCGTCCTCAACCGCGCCGTAATAATCCTTCTGGATACGCTTTGTCAGTTCATATTTGTTCCATCCGTGGCGGCAGGCCTCCTTGAGATAAAACTCCCGCGCCTTCGCGTCATGCACCGGGAGTATGCAGCAAATATACGTCCAGCTGACCACCCGGTTGCCGTGTTTCTCCGGATAGCCGCCGGGGAACGTCTTGTAAAACTGGGTGTACCTCTGCAGGGACCAGACCGGGGTTTCAATTTCGCGCGCGATATCCTTAAGGAGCATGCCGGTCGAGTCCTTATACTCCGTCGCCAGCCGACCCGCTTTCCAAAATCCGCGTACCATGGACAGCTTGTCCTCATCTTCCAGCGAGTCGTCGACGCCGGCGAGGATTGCTTTGATTTGGGCTATGATCCGCGATTTATTTGGTTCGGTCATATAATAAAATGCCAGGTACACTCCCGGAGTGTACCTGGGGCGTTATTCCAATTCCAATAGTAAATGCCTGATTTCCGCTAATTCCTTTTGGTCTTCAATCCGATCTTCCACAAAGCGTCGATATTCCTCGCAACTCATATCCAATAATTCATCATAAGAACAAATTTTTTCCTTTGGGGATACTTTCCCGCAATATTCCCGGTAGGACGAATATTCCCACTCTTCGGGGCGCTTCACTGATCCCGCGGATACAGGATTAAGATGAAGATAGCATGTCAAATGAGCAAAATACTCGTGAGAATCAATCAGGATATTCTTAAAACGCCCTCCCCATAAAGGGCCGTTTCGGGTGTATTTCAGATTAAAATAACGGCTGTAACTGTTTTGGATGTTCGCCATGAAACGCGAGATCCCGTCGTCTTTTAATTGCTTTAAAATGAAATGCACATGCGTCGGCATAAGGCAATACCCGATAATATCAACCAATCGTTCGCTCGTTGCGGCCGCTAATGGAGCCGCGATGTCCAGGCTATCGCCCTTTTCACTCTCAAGCGGCTTCCATAATTTGGAAAATCTCGCCCCCGGTTCGCTTGTCTGATAATAGCGCATCGATTGTACGAACCGCTTGCAGTTGCGGGGATTATCAAAAATTCGGTACTGCGCGATACTTCGATTAAAAACGTGATAGTATTCTCCCGTGGTTAATATTTCCGACCGGTATGGCATAGCATTTTTCTTCCTAAGCCGGTACACTCCCGGAGTGTACCGGCTTATACCAAAAGCGAGGGTCAGATTTTCGACCCTCACTTGCGCGCTATTTGCGGTGCTATTTGCGGCGCTTTGGTTTTAATGTTTCGTTGTTAAGGCGGTAAAATAAGCTACGGTCTTTTCCAGGCCATCTTCAAAACTGACCAGCGGCTGGTAATTGAGCCGGCTCTTGATCCTGGAAATGTCCGCTTCTGTCTTGAACACATCCCCCGCCCGGGCGTCTAAAAATTTCGGCTTTATATTCTTGCCCATGATCTTGTTTAAAGCATCGACCAGGTTCAAAACGGTATTGTCCCGTCCGTTGGCCACGTTGAAGATCTCGTGTTTGATGCCGGGGGTTGTGGCGGCCAGAACGTTCGCGGAAACCACATTGGAAATAAACGTGAAATCGCGCGACTGCTTGCCGTTGCCGAAGATCGGCGGCGGCGTATCATTCATGATGCAATGGATGAACTTGGGGACCACAACGGCATATTCATCATCCAGGGCCTGTTTGGGGCCGAAGACGTTGAAATAGCGCAGACAGGCGGTTTCCACGCCGAAATGTTCCGAAAAGATCCGGCAATAATATTCACCGGCGAGTTTGCTTAAAGCGTATGGGGAAATGAGCAGTGGATACTGGGTTTCTTTTTGCGGGAATTGGTCGGTGTCGCCATAGACGGAACTTGACGAAGCGAAAACAAAGCGTTTGACCTTGTTCGCGGCCGCCGCCTGCAGCATGGTCATCACGCCGTTGATGTTGACGTCGTTGTAGCTGGCCGGGTCATCCATGGATTTCGGGACGGACCGCAATGCCGCCTGGTGCAGGATATAATCCACGCCTTTGCAGGCCGCCAAACAAATATTTTTATCGCGGATATCCCCGCGGATGAGCTCGAACTTGTCCCTCCCCAGCCCCCTGGCGAAGGCCAGGTTCTCTTCTTTTCCGGAGAAAAAATTATCCAGCACGCGGACATAATGCCCGTCGTTGATCAGTTTTTCCGCGATGCTTGAGCCGATGAATCCGGCCCCGCCGGTGATGAGAAACTTGTTCATGCGTTACTCCTTTGCTGTGAATGTGGAAGATGGAAAATTGAAAATAGAAAATTGATATTGTTAGAATTTCTGCCAGTTTTGCATTAATTTATAGATCATCGCGCCAATTTTTTCGTAATTACTGACAAATCCCTGGTGGCTGTCCTGGTTGAGATATCCACACTTATGTGCAAAATCCAGCCATGTAATCGTTTCCTCCGATGAACCTAACGAATCGTTAAGATGCCTGACAAAAACGTCAGGATATTTACGTTTCGCAAATCCTTCCCGTATGTTCGCCGGTACAGACCTTGTTGATCTGCGGATTTGATCAGCCAGAGAATATAATTCTTCTTTTGGGAATTTCCTGGTCTCGTGGAAAATCTTCATTGCCACATCGAATGACAGATTGTATACTTCCAGGTCCCTGCATCTTTGTATCGCCATTTTTCAACCCTCCATTTCCTTCCCTTTCAGCCTTTTCTGTTTTCATCCTTTCCATCTTCGATTTTCTATTCTCGATTTTCGTTATGTGGCATGTGCTCGTGTGCTCATGTCACTTATAAATACCTGTAAATATACTCCGGCAAGTGATACTCGATATTCGTCAAAACATGCCCGATAATTTTTGACTGCGATTGCTCCAGAAGTTCGGTGGCTCGCCGGATAACGCCCCGCTGGGTGCGCCCGGCCTGGATAGTCATGAGGATGCCGTCGACTAAAGCCCCCACAATGCCCGGGTCCGTGACGGCGATGATCGGAGGCGTATCGATCAGGATAAAATCGAACTGGGCCTTCATATCCGCCAGAAACTGCCGCATTTTATCGGAGCCAAGCAGTTCCGCGGGGTTTTCCGCCACACTGCCGGCGGCGATGAAGGCAAGATTTTCCATGTCGATGTGAAAAAGCGCTTCGGACGCGCCGGCTTTATCGGTTAGAATTTCCGTAAGGCCCGTCGGATGGTCAACGCCAAGGTATTTCGCCAGGCGGCCCCGGCGCATGTCCGCGTCCACGACCAGGACTTTCGGCTTTTGCGTGGATTGGGCGATCACCATGGCCAGATTCAGCGCGGTAACGGTTTTCCCTTCGGAGTGCAATGAGCTGGTAATGACCAGCGTTTTCAACGGCCGTTTGGCGTTCGTCGAAAGGATATTCGTCCTCAGGATTTTATATTGTTCGGTGATCAGGGCCTTGGGGTCGAAATAAGTGACCAGGCGCGGATCGACCCTGGAATCCCCGATTTTCTTGATGACCAGCGCTTTCTGTTCGTGGATGCGCGCGATCTTATCGATGCGCTCGATCCTGTCTTCGGCGGCTTTGCGCAATGCTTCTGTGATTTTACCCATTTTAAGATTCCTTTGTTTTAAGGGGTTTTGAGAATGGATAATGGAAAATAGAAAATCGAGCGTTATTGCCAGCTATTTTCCATCTTCCATTCTCCATCTTCCATCTTCGATTTTTTTGACCTTATCATTTAGCGCTATGAATTTTCCCAGCATCAACTTGTCATTGACGCGCAAGTCTTCGATCTTGGCCAGGTGGGACTTTGCCTCTTCCAGATTCCTTGTGAGGCCCTTCAGGTCTTTTTGCAATACGATGATCTGTTGGCGCTGGTCTTTGCGCGCTGACTCAGCTTTCATCCAGTACCGACGGATGGCCGCAAGTTCTTGTTTTTGTTCGTCCATATGCCGGGAAATGTCCAAGGACATGGTTTTGGCGTTCTCTAATCCCGCCATGGTCTTGAAGTTTACAAAAACGGATCCGGCCACGGCCACAACGAGTAAAACGGCGGTGAGGCCGTACCCGATACGCCATAGCCCGCTTTGGTCCTGGCGCGCGGCAGGCGAAGGCGCCGGCGAAGGCCGTGCAGGTCCCGCTTCGCGTCCCGCTTCGCGGGACAGGCCGGGCAAGGCCGGGGCTGATTGTCTTTGGCGTTCTTCTTTGACTTGGTTGAGGGCATCGAACAGTTTGCTCACTATTTACCATCCACAATTCTTTCAAACTCCTCATCAATGTCCGTCTTGTCTTTTTCCTCGGACATGATCTGGTTCGAGGGCGACTCCCTGACGACTTCCCGCATCAATTCATGGTCGATAATTTCTTTTTCATAAATAAACCCGTTTAAAAGCGCGCTGTCGCAAATCTGGTTGATCAATCGCGGGACGCCTTTGGAGAACTGGTAAACAGTGTCCAGCGCCTGGTCCGTGAAATATTGCCGGTCGGATTTGCTGGCGATCTTCAGCCGGTGCGCAATGTATTTTTTGGCGTCCCCCTCGGTGAGCGGCGTCAAATGATAAAAGACCGCGATCCTCTGGCGCAATTGTTCCAGCCGGGGTAAAGCCAGCTTTTTTTTCAATTCCGGCTGCCCCAGGAAGATGATCTGGACCAGTTTTTCGTTTTCGGTCTCCAGGTTGGAGAGCATGCGGACTTCCTCGAGGACGGACGGTGTGAGGTTCTGCGCTTCATCGATGATGATAACGACGTTATGGCCGTTGCGCAATTGTTCAATGAGATATATGTTCAGTTGGGAAATAAGCTGCGCTTTGGAACCGCGGGTGTACTCGACACCGAAATCTTCAAGGATGGTGCATAACAGGTCCTTGCCGCTGATATGGGTGTTGGTGACCAGGGCCGTTTGGGTGCGCGCGTCGAGCTTGTTGAGAAGCGTGCGGCAGACGGTGGTCTTGCCGGAGCCGATGTCGCCGGTAATGACGACAAAACCCTTGCGGGATTCAATGGCATAGATCAATGTGCTCAAGGCCTCCACGTGCTTGCTGCTTTCGTAGAAAAACCGCGAACTGGGCGTCATATTAAACGGCGCTTCCTTGAAGCCGTAGAATTTGTGATACATAGTTACCTCATTATCTGGATTGAAGATGGAAGATAGAAAATGGAAGATAGAATTTTTGTTTTACTCATCATTGCCTGTCTTCCGTCATCCGTTGTTCTATTCTCCATTCTCTATTTTCCATCTTCGATCATTATTTCAAGAAATTTGTCACCGCCACCGTCGCGATCACCACGATCACGCCGATGGCGACGGTCGTGGTGTACATCCAGCGCTCTTTTTCGTGTTCCATGCGGATGCTGTCGGTGGTATTGATCTTGGAAATAGCGCCTAAAAGCGGCACGCCCAGGAAATTTTTCGCTTCTTCGACGTCGATAAAAGATTTGTCCAGGAATTCCGCCCCGATGACCAGGCCGACACCGGCCAGGATGCCTAAAAACAGTCCGATGAACGCGACTAAGACTACGTTGGGTTGGAACGGCTTCAATGGAATTCTGGGGGGGTCCAAAATGGTGTACTGGGTCCCCTCCTTGGACGACTGCAGGCGCTGGGTGATCTTGGCGGTCTCCAGCCGCTGGAGAAGCGTGTTATAAATATTTTCGTTGACCCCCGCGTCCCTCGCCAGCACTTTCTGGAGATCCAGATTGAGCGTCAGCTGGGCGTTATTGTCCGTCTTTCCGCCGGCGCCGGCCGTGGGGGTTGAGATGGATTCAATGGAGTCCAGCGCGGTTTTGATATTTTCGATGATGGGATTGGTCGTGTCTTTTTCCAGGTTGATGTCCTGGATGTACTCCAGGTTTTCGGCCCGCAGCGCTTCTTTTTTGGCGGCGATCTGGTCCTGGAGCCTTTTTACCAAGGGATGTTTTTCCGTTGAGTCGGTCAGGAGGGTGTCCAGCTGTTCCTGCAGCTTCGCGATCTCCGCGGATTTGATCTTTCCTTTGTAGACCTTCAACTGCTCTTCGATAAAGGTGATGGCGTTGGAAGTCTCATCGTTCTGGACACGGACGTTTTGGTCGATAAAGATCTTCGTGATCGTCTCGACCACCGCCTGGGTCATTTCCGGATCGCCGCTGATGTACGCGAGGTTAATGATATTGTTTCCGCGAAGTTTGAGCTGGATATTGTTTCTTAACGCGCGGATGAGTTCTTCATATTCCTGTTTGTTCCGGACGTCGTGGTCCAGGTTGAGCCTCTTGACGAGCTCGACTAAGCTGTTCCAGCCGAGGATGGATTCTCTCAAGCCCGTCATGCGCTGGCTGATGGTCGTTGAAACGGCGAGTTTGTCGAAAAGCGGGTTGTCGGATTTTCCCTCCTGCACCATAATGACCGTCTCGGACCTGTATTTACGGGGAAGGATGACTCCCGCGCATATGCCCAATGTCAGTCCGGCAAACATGGGGATGATCAACAGCTCTTTGCGCCGGAAAAAGATCTTTAAATAACTTAGCAGAGATATGCTTGAAGCGTCAAAGTCTTTCATGGAACGATTCCTTCCTTAAGAAATGGTTTAAAACCCGGTCATCACCGTTCTGCCGGCGCCGGCGGCGGTTCCAATGGGTTGAGCGACGGGTTGAATGACGCGCATGGTCTTGGCCAGGAACGTCGGCGGCACGTAGAGCGTATCCCCGGGCTGCATCACCAGATTTTCCCGCAAGTCTCCCTGGTAGAGGAGTTTTTCAACGTTGACCTTGCGGATAAGCGGAGTCCCGCTATTGGACGGCGTGATCACGCGGCCCGCGTTTGTTTTGGCGCTTAAAAGCGGTAATCCGGCCTCCACCAGGGCTTCATGCACCGTCATCGTGTCGCCTTCCATATAGATCTTGCCGGGACGGCCGACTTCCCCGACCACGTAAATGATCTTGCTGTTGTACCCGACGATCTTGACCGTTATTTCGGGGTCGATGATGTAGTCGGAAAGTTTTTCGTTCAGCAGTTTCTTGACCTGGTCTTTGGTGAGCCCGCGGACGTTGAGGTCGCCGACGAATTCATACTGGATGTTCCCTTCATTGTTAATGACGAACTGGCCGCTGACCTCCGGATGGCGCATCACGGTGATCTCCAGGATGTCGGTCTCTCCGACCGTGTAATGGCTCATCGCGGCGATGGCCTCAGGGATCTCTACGGAAGCGTCGGAGTCTTCGGCCGCGGCCGTTGGTTCCGGGCTAAGAGGGTCCGTGCCCACGCTTTCCTTGGGAGTGGGTTCTTCCTGTTTTCCCGGCCGCTGTTCCAGGTTCTCGGCCGTGACGGTACCGGCGAAATTTTGCGCGCCGGCGGTCGCTGCCAGCGCCCCCGCGCTGACAAAGCAAATTAAAAATAGGCTTCGATATCTGTTTTTCATTCTGGTGTCCTCATTCGGGTGTTTGGTTTAAACTTCCGCCTCAAAAATGGCTTCGTGAAATTCTTTGATCTGCTGGACGTCGCCTTCTTCGTAAACACGCCAGCCGCGCCAGTCACGCTTTGAGCGGCGAATTTTGCCCACCTTCTCCCAGCGGGCCAGGGTTTTTGTGCTGACCCCCAGCATGCCTGCCACTTCGGTAATTGTAAAACGCTGGTTCACTTCTTTCCTCCTTTGCTCTTTGCT
The DNA here is from genome assembly GCA_964364455.1 of uncultured Planctomycetales bacterium. Taxonomy (GTDB): domain Bacteria; phylum Omnitrophota; class Gorgyraeia; order Zapsychrales; family Zapsychraceae; genus UBA10015. Next base: position 40,969 of record CAYIMR010000004.1, read on the forward strand.
TCCCTGAAATACTGTAAATATGCTGTGCTTGCCTGTCGGCAAACGGATAGCTAACATCAAGCAATAACCGTGCCAGCGATGTTTTAAGTGCAAAATATTTTTTGTATGGCTATAACATCTTGTAATGTATAGTTTTGCGGAGCATGGCGATGAGATCATCCATTGGCTGGATAATTACCCCTTTGGGAGGGCGTTTAAAAGAATGGACATGCATGTCCTGGACAAACCCTGACAGTCTTGGAACTTTCCATATAGCAATGAGTTACTGATATGGTGAAAATATTAGTCATTTTGAAGAACTCAGGGGTGGATCACTTCCCGGGGGCACAACATTTCTCGTCGACCGGATTTTTTTGGGGGGGAGGTAGAAATTTCTTGCTATTATCGAATCATATGGTATGCTTTTTGCTATGCAAGCTCGGATCCTTCCCCAGCAAATCCAAAAAACGATCCTGGCCCCCGTCATGCAGCAATCCATTGAGGTCTTGCTGCTCGCTGTCACCGAACTGAATCTTTCCATTGAACAAGAATTGCAAAGCAATCCCCTTCTGGAGATCAATGAAGAGGCCCCCGCGGCCCAGGAATCCGGATCTAAGGAAGCGGCTTTTTATGGCAATGACCTCTCGCGTTCATTACGCGCGCAGTATTCGCCTGATGATGAGGCCGTTGAAGATATGCCGGTTAAAATAGAATTTTCGCTGGAGGAGACTTTGCTTCAGCAGTTGCGCGTTGAGCCGCTCGATCCGCTGGAGCTCAAGATCGGGGAATATTTTATCGGGAACCTGGATGAGGACGGGTACCTCAAGATAACGTGCGAAGAAGTTGCCGGCGCGCTGGGGACCCAGGACCAGGATTTAATAGAACGCGTTTTGAAAATTATCCAGAGATTCGAACCGTTAGGGATCGCTTCCCGAAACCTGCAGGAATGTTTGTCGATCCAGATCGCGGCCATGCGCCCCGCGCGCCACGGTATTTACCTTGCCATCATCACCGACCATCTTCATGACCTGGGGCACAAACGCTTTCAGCAGATCAGCAAAGATATTGGTATATCCCTTTCCGAGATCAGGGAGGCGGCAAATTTCATCGCCGGCCTGGAACCGAAACCCGCCCGCAATTTCCGTCCCATCCGCTCTTCGATCTATATTCAGCCCGATGTTTTTATTTTGAAAGATAAAGAGCGCGGCTATTACGTGGAAGTCAGCCGTGAGGGGATCCCCTCCTTGCGCGTGAACGCCTATTACCGGAATCTGCTGGGGCGCGCGGGTTTAAGCGAAAAGGACCGGGAATTTATCCAGGAAAAATTCCGTGACGCGACAAATTTTATCAAGAGCGTCGAGCAGCGCGGGCACACCCTGCGGCGCATCGCCGAATATATCCTCATCAAACAAATGGCGTTCTTTGACCGCGGTGAAGACCTCTCGCCCCTGGTCCTTAAAGACGTCGCGCAGGCCATCAGCCGTAACGAATCGACCATCAGCCGCGCGATCAGCAACAAATATATCGACACCCCACGCGGGATGTTCCCGATGAAATTCTTTTTTTCCCAAGGCATCCATCCCATAAAGAGCCCGCCCCTGGCGAGGCCGCCTTCAGCGAGCCTCACCAAAGGTGGGCTCGCCGCGAAAGCGGGCGGCCTGTCGGCGGCCTCCGATGACGCGCAAGGCAGCGTGGCCTCCCGCAGCGTCAAGGATGAGATCCAAAATATCATTATCGGTGAGGACAAAACCGCGCCTTTCTCCGACCAGGACATCCAGCGTTATTTCAAGCGGCGGAACATGCAGATCGCCCGCCGGACCGTCAGTAAATACCGCCAGGCATTAAGGATCCTCCCGTCAAATTTAAGAAAAGTTTAAGTGTAGCGAAGTAAATGTGGAAAGTATGCAGCGGGGAAGCGTCAAGCTCGCGCGGCTATTTTCGTTTTTCGGGCGTAGTCGTCTTCCAGCCTGGTGATATCGGTCTCGGAAAGCTTCCCTCCGTTGGCGGCGACGGCCACTTCGATAAAGATCAACTTCCTTTTTCCTGTATTAGCGATGCGGTGGATGGCGCCGACCGGGACACTTAAAACAGATCCGGCACGGACATTTTTTTTCCGGCCGTTGAGCATCACGTAACCGTGCCCGCGGACAATATTCCATTTTTCCGAGCGATAGGCATGTTTTTGCAGACTAAGACGGGCTCCTGGTTTTACCTCCACCCTTTTTACCCAGAGACCGTTTTCCTGGAATAATTTGACGTAATTGCCCCAGGGGCGGACGGTCAGAGAATCGGCGCGTGTCGTTTTCATGGTCATAAGTGCCTCAAGATGGCGTTTAAGACGATTTGGGATTTGGTCTCGTCCCCTAAAATACCGGCGCGGATTTTCAGCCGGGAGGAACGCTCCGTCATGGCCTTGATGTTGATGGTGCCTTCTTGTCCGTCGTCAAATTTAAATTTGATCTTGGCCAGGTGCTTGCGGATCTGGTCGGAGCTCACGGCGCATTTGATGTCCCTTAGCCCCCCCAGGCTCGCTCGGTGGAGCTGATCCACGGATTTATCGAAATTCTGCTCCAGGCTCCCCTTCACCCAGACCACTCCGCCTGCCCCGGCCGCGGCGCCGATCAAAAGCGGAACGCAGCCCTGCGTAGTTATTAATGTTGCGGATAGCAGAACCGCCAGGAGCATCGAGTTAAAGTATCGGGGCATCGCTCCCTTCCTATGGCATTTTTTATTTGTCATTTTTGAAAAACTTCTTTAACGCATTTGCCAGCTGTTCCAGATCTTTTTTCGCGTGCGTGCCGGAAATGAAAAAGGCTTCCATGTCCGCCGGCGGCCAATAAATGCCGGCGTTCAAAAGATGGTGGAATAACCGGGCGTAACGCTCTCCCCCGGCGGCGGCCCGCCGGAGGGGAGATTCCCCCTCGGCGAGGCTCGCCAAAGGCTGTTCGCCTTTGGCGGCCCGCGCGTCCGCGTAATTAAGGACGGGTTCTTTACGAAAATAAATGCTCATCATCGATCGGTAATGGGCGATGTGCGCCGGGATATCATGGGTTTGAAAATAGCCGTTGATGTCCTCGACGAAGGCCGCGCAGCGGTCATTGAGCCGCTTGTAAAATGCCGCGTTGAACAGCCGCAAGCCGGTTAAGCCCGCGCGCATGACAACCGGATTGCCGGAAAATGTCCCCGCCTGGTAAACACCACCTAAAGGAGCCAGGCACTGCATGATGTCCTTGCGTCCACCGTAGGCGCCAACGGGAAACCCGGCGCCGATGATCTTGCCCAAACATGTCAGATCCGGCGTAACGCCGTAATCCGCCTGCGCGCAACCGGTGCTGGTACGAAATCCTGTCATCACTTCATCAAAGATCAGGATAATGCCGTATTGTTTGGTCAATTCCCGGAGCCGCCGCAGGAATTCCGGCTTGGCCGGGATAACGCCCATGTTCCCGGCAACGGGTTCGATGATCACGCAAGCAATGGTATTTTTATGTTTCGCTAAAGTTTGTTCCAGAACAACAACGTCATTATAAGGCAAGCTGATGGTGTTGTCGATGTGGTTTCGCGGAATCCCGAGGCTTGAAGATTTTTTTAGCTGAGTAACGCCGGATCCGGCCGCGGTCAAGAGGTCATCGAAGTGGCCGTGGTAGCCGCCGTCGAATTTGACGATCGTGTCCCGGCCGGTGAATCCCCGGGCCAGGCGGATGGCGCTCATCGTCGCCTCGGTGCCGGAGTTGACAAAACGAATCAGCTCGATGGACGGCACTTGCGCCGTAATGTGCCTGGCAATTTCAATTTCTTCGCGGGTCGTGGTACCGAAACTGGTCCCTTTTTCAAGTGCGCGTTTGGCGCTTAAGATGACGTTGGAGTGCGCGTGCCCGAGGATGAGCGCCCCCCAGGATAAGCAGTAATCCGTGTAGGCATTATTATCGTAATCGTAGAGTTTGGCGCCGCGGCCGTATTTCATCACTATCGGCTGGCCGCCCACGCCTTTAAAGGAACGCACGGGGCTGTTGACGCCGCCGACCATGACTTGTTGGGCTTGCTGGAAGTATTCTTGAGAGTGTTGCGTGCGGATGTTTCGTCGCTCGTCGCTCGTCGCTCGTATTTCGTTGGCAGTCATTAGCCGTTTCATTTTCTCTCTTCTTACTTCTTACTTCTTACTTCTTTCATCCACCCCAACGCGTCCTGCGCGTGGTAGCTGATGATAATGTCCGCGCCGGCGCGCTTAATGGCGGTCAGGGTTTCCAGGACGACGCCCCGTTCGTTGATCCAATTTTTCGCGGCTGCTGCCTTGACCATCGAATATTCGCCGCTCACGTTGTAGGCGGCGATTGGCACGGCCAATTCCCGGCGCAAAAGCGCGACAATGTCTAAATATGCCAACGCCGGTTTGATCATAACGATATCGGCGCCTTCACAAACATCTTGCCGCGCTTCTTTGAGGGCTTCGCGTTGATTGGCCGGATCCATCTGGTAGGTCGCGCGGTCGCCGAACTTTGGAGGCGAACCGGACGCCTCCCTGAATGGCCCATAATAGGCGGAAGCGTATTTGACCGCGTAGGACAAAATGCCGACGGTGGATAAATTATTTTTATCAAAGGTTTCCCGGATCGCCTGGACGCGGCCGTCCATCATGTCTGAGGGCGCGACAAAGTCGGCGCCGGCTTCGGCATGCGCTAACGCCATCCGCGCGAGCAAAGGAAGCGATTTGTCATTGTCGATGCCGCCGCCGGTAACCACGCCGCAATGGCCGTGGCTCATGTAGGCGCACAGGCATACGTCCGTAATGACCAGAAATCCCGGGAATTCTTTTTTAATTTTACGGATGACGGCCGGGATAACCGCGTTGGCGGCGTACGCCCGGCTGGCGCGCGTATCTTTGGCGGCAGGGATACCGAACAAAAGACACGCCTGCCCGCCGCGTTTTCGATAGTCCGCGATTCTCCCGATGAGCTGGTCCGGTGAGTAACGGTAGATCCCCGGCATGGACGCAATGATTTCTTTTTTATTTCTCCCCTCCACCACAAAAAACGGCTGGATGAGGTCATCGGCGGTGAGCGCCGTCTCGCGCGCGAGGTTGCGGATGGCCGCCGACGCGCGTAATCGCCTGTAGCGG
>CAYIMR010000005.1:0-35383 GCA_964364455.1 uncultured Planctomycetales bacterium
TTCCACCGCCGATCTGGCGAAGATCGAAGAAAAAAAAGGCAAACTGGAAGTCATTCATTGTGACAATCTTGTTTTGTGCAAACGATAACATTGTTATCGTTTGCACAACGATAACAAATTGATCTATGCCTACCCGATCCTCCACTAATACGATCGTTCGAATGGCAGCCAACGCCAAGGCCGCGTCGAGGGAGTTGTCTTTATTATCGACTTCCGCGAAGAACGCCGCTTTGCACGCGATGGCAAAGACGCTGGTTGAACGTAAAGCTTATTTAATAAAAGAAAACCGCAAAGATCTGACCGCGGCACAAAAGCAGAATTATTCCAAGGCCCTGGTTGACCGGCTGACCCTCAACAGTAAACGAATTGATGAGATGGCGCAATGCCTGCTCGACACGGTGAAACTTAAAGATCCGGTCGGAGAAATTTTAAACACGTGGAAGCGGCCTAACGGCCTGGTCATTAAGAAAGTGCGTGTCCCTTTTGGCGTCATCGGGATCATTTATGAGTCCCGTCCTAATGTGACCAGCGATTGCATCGGATTGTGCCTGAAATCGGGCAACGCTGTCATTTTAAAAGGTGGGAAAGAAGCGTTTTATTCCAACCGCGCGATCTTTTCCGTGCTCAAAAGCGCGTTAAAGCGCACGAAAGTGCCTGCCGAGGCTATCCAGCTTGTTGCTTCAACGGATCGGCAGGCCGTGAACATTCTTTTGCGTCAGGATCAGAATATCGATCTGATCGTTCCCCGCGGGGGAGAGGGATTGATCCGTTTTGTCGCTGATCATTCCAGCATTCCGGTCGTTAAGCATTCCAAAGGCGTGTGTCATACCTATGTGAGTGACAAGGCTGATGTCGATATGGCGCGGTCGATCTGTTTTAACGCCAAGGTGCAGCATCCTGGTGTGTGTAACGCGATGGAAACGATGCTGGTTAATCGTAACATTGCCAAACGTTTTTTGCCGGTGATGATCGAAGATCTTCGCAAGGCGGGTGTCGAGATCCGTGGATGTCCGCGCACACGGCGCATCGTCGGTTCCGGGATCAAATCGGCGACGGAAAAAGATTGGACGGAAGAATATCTCGATTTGATTTTATCCGTCAGGGTCGTGGACAGCCTCAAGGGCGCCATTGAGCATGTCAACACCTACGGGTCACACCATTCGGATGCCATTGTGACGAAGGATAAAAATGAGGCTGACCAATTTTTGAAAGCGGTCGACTCCGCCTGCCTTTATGCGAACGCCTCTACGCGATTTACCGACGGTTATCAGTTCGGTTTCGGCGCGGAGGTCGGCATCAGCACGGACAAGTTGCATGCCCGCGGGCCGATGGGCCTGGAGGAATTGACGACGTATAAATATCAGGTCTACGGGAAAGGGCAGATACGAAAGTAAACATTGCCGGCATCATCATGAAACGTATAGGAATTTTAGGGGGAACATTTAATCCGATTCATATTGGGCACCTGATGATCGCCCAGGCGGTTTTAGAAAAGTTCAATTTGGACAAGGTTATTTTTGTCCCATCTTGTTTGCCGCCGCATAAAAGCGGGCGCAATCTTATCGATGCCCGGCATCGTTTGCCCATGACGCGTTTGGCGGTGCGCGGCAATCGTCATTTTGAGGTTTCGCGTTTCGAGATCGACCAAGGGGGAAAATCTTACAGTGTTGACACGGCCCGGTATTTTCGGCGGCGCTATCCCGGCGCGAAATTTTTTTTTATCATCGGCAGCGACCATATTGCCAAATTGCACACGTGGAGGAATATCCGGGAAGTTGTTAAGATGGTTTCCTTTGTCGCCGTTTATCGGCCTGGATTTAAGACGATCCGTTCGAAGTTGCGGGTCAGATCGATGATTATCCCTGGCGCGCATACTTCGTCGTCCGATATCCGCCGCCGGCTGGTCGCAGGCAAGACGGTCAAACATTTGATACCGGAAAATGTTCTTAGATATATTCGCAAGCACAAATTATACAGGCTGAACAAATCGTAACTAAAAAGAGGAGTGGACATGGCAGACAGTAAAAATACCGAGATCAAGTTCGGCACAGACGGATGGAGAGGAGTTATTTCCGATAATTTTACTTTTAAGAACGTCCGCATCATCACCCAGGCCGTCAGTGAATGGGTAAATCGTGATATTCAGGCCGGTCAGAAAATGCTGGCGGTAGGCTACGACACGCGGTTTTTGTCCGAAGAATATGCCCGTCTGGTCAGCTGCGTCCTTGCGCAGAATGGTATCAACGTCTTTCTTTCCAATTCTGCCATCCCGACACCGGCGTTAAGTTATGGCGTCCTGCGCACCAAGAGTGTTGCCGGGATCATGATCACCGCCAGCCATAACCCGGCCAAATTTAACGGCGTCAAAATTAAGACGGATAAAGGCGGCGGCGCCCCGGCCGAGATTACTAACAAAGTCGAAAGTTATCTTTATCAGACCCCTGTCCAAACGATGGATTTCAATCACGCCATTGAGGAAGGGAAGATCAAAAACCATGACTTTAAGGTCGATTACTTGAAATTCATCAAAGGGTACATTGACCTTAAGCGCATCCGCAAGGCCAAATTCAAAGTATTGACCGATGCCATGCACGGCAGCGGAAACGGTTTGATGGCGCAGATCCTTAAAGGAACGAATATCCGTTTGTCGCTGATGCGCGAGGATATCAATCCTTATTTCGATGGCGGGAAGCCGGAACCGGTCGTCGAATATCTTTCCGGTATTTTGCAGCGTGTAAAAAAAGAAAAATTTGACTTGGGTTTGGTCCTCGATGGCGATGCCGACCGTATCGCGGCGGTCGCTTACGGTGGAGATTTTATTCACCCTCAGAAGATTCTTGGTCTTCTGGCGTTACATTTGATCCGCAACCGGGGCCGCACCGGCGGGATCGTTAAAACTATTTGCGGGACGACGATGATCGATAATATCGCCAAGAAGCTCGGCGTAAAGCTTTATGAAACGCCGGTCGGATTCAAATATATTTCGGATCTGATGGTTTCCCAGAATATCGTTGCCGGCGGTGAAGAGGCCGGCGGGATGGGCGTGCAGGGATTCATCCCCGAACGCGACGGCACGCTGGCGGGTCTTTTGCTCCTGGAGATGATGGTTTACCAGAAAAAGAACATCAAGAAGATCCTGCTCGATATGGAAAAGGAATTCGGGCGGTATTATTACGAGCGCTGTGACCTTGAATTAGGTCAGGGAAGATTTGACGCCGAGAAGGTCAGGTCTATGAAGGCCCTTCTGGGACAACCCGTCGTTGGGATAAAGGATTTCGACGGTATTAAATTAACTTGTGTCGATGAAAGCTGGTTGATGCTGCGGCCTTCGGGCACGGAACCGCTGGTGCGCGCCTACTCGGAAGCGAAAACTCCCGCGCGGGCCAAAGCCCTTATTAAGTACGGCCGTGAGTTATTGCAAGTAAAATAGCCGTGATCTATTACGTCTCCTATTTTTTCTTTAAACTCTTAAGCGCGCTTTTTTTCCCCCTGACCGTTACTGGGCGGGGAAACCTTCCGGCCGGTCAAGGGTTCATTATCGCCAGCAATCATATCAGCAATATGGATCCGTTTATTCTGGGGATCGCGAGCCGGCGCAGGCTTAGCTATGTCGCCAAAGACTCGCTTTTTTATAACAAGTTCCTGCGATACCTATTATATAGAGTAGATGCTTTCCCTATTAAAAGAGGCGGGGCGGATTTTCGGGCCATGCGCGAGACGTTACGCCGGCTTAAAAAAGGCGCGCCGATCGTTCTTTTCCCGGAAGGGACCCGCCAACCCACTGGCGTGGGAAGAAAGATCCATGAGGGGATCGGTTTTATCGTGGCCAAAGCCGGTGTGCCGGTCATTCCTGCCTACATTAAGGATTCCGAAAAAGTTCTTCCCCCGGGCGGCAGGATCTTAAAGCGTCACCGGGTCACCGTTATCTTCGGAGAACCTTTGCGTTTTGCCAAGCACCAGTCCTACACGGACATCGCCCACCAGGCCATGGAGAGGGTCTCTTCCCTGGCCATGGAGCGCAAATATTTTTAGTTGACAAAATAATCAATTTTGCGATAATGGTGTCCTTCAGTTTAGCCCTAATCATTTTTTCCCAGGTTACGACTGAAAATCGAATCAAAAAGGAAGAAGGTAATTTTATATGAGTCAGGAAAAACAAGCTCTGATGGAAGGTTTGTACAACGAAACGTTCCACGATATTAAGGAAGGTGAGATCGTCAAGGGACGTGTTATCTCTGTTAACAATAAAGAGGCTGTTGTCGATATTGGATTTAAGTCTGAAGGTTTTGTTCCTATCGAAGAATTTCGCAATGAAGAGAAGCTCGAAGCAGGCGCAGAGATCGATGTCCTGATTGAGTCTATTGAAGATGATGAGGGCCGCCTTGTCCTTTCCCACATGAAGGCGGAGAAATTACGCGGCTGGATGAAAATGGGTGATGTGATCCGCGAAGGTGATATCGTTGACGGCCGCATCGTCAAACAGGTCAAGGGTGGGTTTATCGTGGATGTCGATGGAGTAGAAGCGTTCCTGCCGATGTCATTGTCTTCTTTTAAAGGTGTTTCCTCCAATGAGATCATGACCCAGAAATATAAATTTCAGATCGCCAAACTTAATAAGGCACGCCGTAATCTTATCCTTTCCCGCCGCGAAGTCGTCCAAAAAGAGAAAGAACTTGTCCGTGACAGGCTTTGGAATGAACTCGTTAAAGGGCAGCGCAGAAGCGGTATGGTCAAGGGGATCACGGATTTTGGCGCGTTCATCGATCTGGGCGGTGTCGATGGATTATTGCATATTACCGATATGAGCTGGACACGTATCAGTCATCCTTCTGAGCTCGTTAAGGTCGGCGATCGTATTGAAGTTTTGATCCTGGATTTCGATAAAGAGAATTCGAAGGTTTCGCTCGGGTTAAAGCAGATCGTCGCCAATCCGTGGGATGGTGTTTACGAAAAATATCCGACGGGAACGAAATCCAAGGGTAAGGTCGTTAACGTCATGCCTTACGGGGTGTTCGTTGAGATTGAGCGTGGGATCGAAGGGCTGCTCCATTCCTCGGAGATCACCTGGCAGAAAAAGCTCGTGAATCCCCAGGAAATGTTCAAAGTCGGCGATGAGATCGAATTCCAGATCATCAACGTGGACAAAGATTCCAAACGGGTTTCCTTGAGCATGAAACAGCTCGAAGAAAATCCGTGGTTGGGTGCGGAAAAGAAATATCCGGCAGGATCCAAAGTCAAGGGCAAGGTGCGCGGATTTACCGATTATGGCGCGTTCGTGGAACTTGATTCCGGCCTGGAAGGGATGATCCATATTTCGGATATGTCTTGGACCAGAAAGATCAATCATCCGCAGGATGTTTTGCAAAAGGGGCAGGACGTAGAGGTGAGCGTTTTGGCCGTTGATCCCATCAGCCGAAAGATCAATCTCGGCCTTAAGCAACTCATGGAAAATCCCTGGTCGGAAATCGCCCAGAGATACCCGATCGATTCCGAAGTGGACGCCGAGGTCGTTTTAAATTCGAATTTCGGCGTTTTTGTCAAGCTCGATGATGATGTGGAGGCGCTCGTTTATTCTTCTGAGATCGAGAAGGAAAAAGCCGCTGCCCTGAAAGCCGGTGACAGGTTAAAGGTGCGCATCATCAAGGTTGACGTTGAACAGATGAAAATCGGGGTCAGCGCAAAAGTATAAGCATTCTTCTAAACCTTCCTTTTATACCCCATGACGCGAGTGGCCATTGACGAATCTTTTGAATGCATTTCGCGTGGTACGGCTGAAATCATCAATTCGGAAGGTCTTAAGGCAAAACTTCTCGTCAGCCAAAAAAATAAAAAACCGCTTCGCGTTAAAGCTGGCTTTGATCCCACAGCCCCGGATATTCACCTCGGTCACACCGTTCTTCTTCGCAAGTTACGTCAATTGCAGGACCTCGGTCATCAGGTCTTTTTCTTGATCGGCGATTTTACCGCTCAGATAGGGGACCCAACAGGTAATGACCAGATCCGGCCCCGGTTGGACAGGCAGAAAGTCAACCAAAACGCCAAAACTTACAAAGAGCAGGTCTTCAAGATTCTTGATCCTAAGCGGACTGAGGTTGTATTCAATAGTGCCTGGCTGGATAAGCTGTCCTCGCAGGAAATCCTTTCTTTAGCGGCCCATTCTACGGTTGCCCAGATGCTGGCCCGTTCTGATTTCAAAAAGCGTTTTGAGGAAAAAAAAGAGATCAGCCTGCTCGAATTTGTCTATCCCTTGTTGCAAGGATACGACTCGATCCATTTAAAAGCGGACATTGAGCTAGGAGGTTCCGACCAGAAATTTAACCTTTTGATGGGCCGTGAATTGCAGGAAGCTTATGGCCAGGAACCCCAGGTCATCATCATGACGCCGCTCCTCGAAGGAACCGACGGCGTCAACAAGATGAGCAAGTCTTTGAACAACTATATTGGGATCAATGAATCGGCTGAAGAGATATTCGGCAAAGTGATGTCGATCAGCGATGATTTGATGTATCGTTATTATGAAATTTTAACGGATTTTGATATGGCAGAGATCAAAGCGCTTCATCCCAAAGAGGCCAAGGTGAAATTGGCGAGCGAGATCATCGTGCGGTTTCATGATTCTAAAAAGGCTGAAGCGGCCAGAAAGAATTTCGAAAGGGTTTTTGCGCAAGGGCAAACCCCCGAAGACGCGCCTGAATACAAACTTGGGCTGAACACTATTTCCTTGACCGATATTCTTCTCTCCGCGAAACTGGTTGATTCCAGACGCGAGTTCCAGCGATTGCTTAGCCAGGGCGCCATCAGTCACGATAAACACGTCATTTCCGATGCCCAGTGGCAGCCCCAGGCCGGGGTCGTTAAGGTGGGAAAACGCCGCTTTTTAAGGCTCATCTAGAAACTAGCAAAGATTTGTAACTTCAGTGATTCTAGTAAATTAAGTTCCAGCAATAGACAAAAAAAACTTGACAAGGTAATGAAAATGGGTATACTTGACTGACTCGATTGGTTCTGCCCCTGTAGCTCAGTCGGTAGAGCACGTTCTTGGTAAGGACGAGGTCACCGGTTCAATTCCGGTCGGGGGCTTCACACCCCGACGGAGTAACAAAAATTTTTCTTTTAATTTGTATCTTAATATCTAGTTTTTTATCACTATAATTTTAATATAATGCGTGAACCCATCCAGTTTCAGTGCACAGAATGCAGCCGTATTAATTACAACGCTACGAAGGATAAGAAAAAACATCCGGATCGGATCGAGGTCAAGAAGTTTTGTCCTTTCTGCCGTAAGCATGTTCTGCATAAAGAGCTAAAAAAATGACGGGAAATTTCTTGTAGGCCTGTAGCTCTAATTGGTAGAGCGACGGTCTCCAAAACCGTGGGTTGTAGGTTCGAGTCCTACCAGGCCTGTGTGATTCCGGTTGAAGAAGATGTTTGGAAAAATACAAAATTTTATATCTGAGGTCGGTGTTGAGCTTAAAAAAGTTTCCTGGTTGACCCGTCAAGAGTTGATCGACGCGACCTGGATCGTCCTTTTAAGTTCAATTTGTTTGGGGATATTTATTGGATGTACAGATTTTGTTCTTTCCAAATTGTTAAGTTTGATCATCAGGTAGGGTAAGTTCATGGTTGAAATGAAATGGTATGTGGTGCACACTCAAACAGGCTCGGAAGAGAAGGCTCGGGCTGGTTTGCAGGGGCGTATGGCCACGACGGAACTTAAGAAATATGTCGGAGAGATCATTGTCCCGACCGAACAGGTGGCTGAGATCCGCGGTGGAAAAAAGCGCATCACCGCCCGAAAGTTCTTCCCTGGATATCTCATTGTCAAGATGGACATGAACAAGGAGAGCTGGTATCTGGTCAAGACGACACCGGGGATCACCGGCTTTATCGGTCCTGGGCGCAGACCGACGCCTATCTCTGACGAAGAAGTCAAGGCTATCTTGCAGCGTACCGAAGACACGGAAACCAAGCCTACCCCCAAAATTATTTTTGAGATCGGCGAGTCGATCCGTATCGCTCAGGGGCCGTTCGCAAATTTTAACGGTTCGGTCATGGAACTTTATCCGGAAAGAGGCAAGTTGAAAGTAAGCGTTTCAATTTTTGGCAGGTCAACGTTAGTAGAACTTGAATATTGGCAAGTGGAAAAATTGTAAAATGGCAAAAGAAGCTGTCGCACAAATCAAATTATATGTTCCCGCGGGGCAGGCAAATCCCGCACCGCCGGTCGGTCCCGCGCTGGGCCAGCACGGCGTCAACATCATGATGTTTTGCAAGGCTTTTAACGAAAAGACGAAAGGCCGTGAAGGGCTTATTCTGCCGGCGGTCATTACCGTCTATAAGGACAAATCCTTTGATTTTATCATCAAGACGCCGCCGAGCGCCGTTTTGATCAAAAAGGCGGCCAATCTGGCCAAGGCCTCCGGGACGGCCGGGCGGGAGAAGATCGGCAAGATCACGCGCAAGCAGGTTGAAGAGATCGCCAAGGCCAAAATGGAAGATTTGAACACGGCTGATTTCGCCCAAGCGGTAAAAACTATTGAAGGAACGGCCCGCAGTATGGGCATCGAGGTGGTGGCTTAACATGGTTAAATTAAGCAAGCGCATGAAAAACGCAGCTCAACAGTTTGGCGCCGACCGGGCGTATTCCCTTAAAGAGGCCATTGATAGCATTGAAAAATTTCCTAAAGTGAAATTTGATGAAACGGTCGAATTGCACTTTTCCCTTAATATAGACACCAAGAATTCCGATCAGGTTATCCGCGGGACGGTTGTCCTGCCGCATGGAACGGGAAAGAACGTACGTATCGCCGTTTTTTGTAAAGGTGAGCAGGAGCAAAAGGCCAGGGAAACCGGGGCCGACCTCATCGGCGCCGAAGATCTTATTGAAAAAGTATCCAAAGGATTTATGGATTTTGATGTGGTGATCGCCACTCCGGATATGATGCGGGATTTGAGTAAATTGGGTAAAATTCTGGGGCCGCGAGGCCTGATGCCGACTCCAAAGGCGGGAACGGTCAGTGCGGATGTGGCTAAGGCGATCAGAGAAGTCAGAGCCGGTAAAATCGAATTTAAATCGGATAAACAAGCGGGTATCCACGTGATCGTCGGAAAAAGATCCTTCGCCAAGGAAAAGCTGCTGGATAACGCCAACCATGTGATCGAGGCCATTAATCATGTCAAACCGGCTTCGGTTAAGGGAAATCTTCTGAAAAATGTGTCCTTGTCCACGACAATGGGGCCGGGATTAAAGGTGGCGATATGAAAAGAATCGGTCAGATATTCCGTGAAACTCTTGTCAGCCGGGTTAAAGACGGCATAGGCCAGAACGGATGCATTTTTGTCATCAGCTATTCGCAGGTTCCTGCATCCCAGATCAACGATTTTCGTAAACGCCTGAAAACGGCTGGAGCGGATATTTATGTTTCCAAAAATTCCATCGCCCAGATCGCTCTTAAAGATTTGAATCAAAGCGGGTTGGCGGAGAAAATAACCGGACAGATGGCGTTTGTCTGGAGCCAGGCTGATGCCGTGGAAGTGGCCAAGGCCTTGGTCAAATTCGCCAAAGAATGCGAGAATATCAAGATCCGCGGCGGATTGCTGGATGGCAAGATTTTGGAGAAGGATCAAATTATCCAATTGTCCGAGTTACCGTCGCGGCAGGTTTTATTAACGATGCTTTTATCGACGATCCAGTCGCCGTTGACCCGGCTGGCGGGAGCGTTGAGCGGCAAAACGCAGGAACTCTTATCCATATTGAAGCAGTTAAGCGAGAAAAAGGGAGGGAATTAAAATGTCCGAAAATACAACAACAGAACAAAAGCAGGAAGCTCAGGGAAAAGAGCTTTCAGCCAAATTGAAGGAAGTCGTTAAGACGATCGAAGGCTTGACAGCGCTCGAAATTTCCGAATTGGTCAAAGCTCTTGAAGACAAATTTGGTATTAAAGCCGCTGCCCCCATGGCTGGCATGATGATGCCTATGGGTGCCGCAGCCGGTACCGGTGCCGCAGCCGTAGTCGAGGAGAAAACCGCCTTTGATGTCGTCCTTAAAGAAATCGGCCCCAACAAGATCGCTGTCATCAAGGAAGTCAGAGGCGCGACCAACCTCGGGTTGAAGGAAGCCAAAGACCTCGTTGAGGCCGCACCCAAGACGGTCAAAGAAGGCGCGACCAAAGAGGAAGCAGAAGACCTCAAGAAGAAGCTGGAAGCTGCCGGCGCAAAAGTGGAATTGAAATAATTCCGTTCATTGACAATCGATTCTTTAGAGCGTGGGGAATATGGAAAAACTGAAAGTTAAAAGTTTCAGCAAGTTCAGGGAGGATTTTGAGATCCCGCATCTGTTGGGCATCCAGACGGATGCTTACGAACAATTCCTGCAGGCAGGCCTTGCCCCCGATAAGCGCAAGTATCAGGGCTTGGAAGAGGTGTTCCGCGATGTCTTCCCGTTGGAAAGTTATGACGGGCAGATCAAGCTGGAATACATGAATTATTCTTTGGGCAAAGAAAAATATTCCGCCGTGGAATGCAAAAGACGCGGCATGACCTTCGCGGCGCCGTTGAAGGTCAAACTGCGCTTGATCACCCCCGTTGATATTAAAGAGCAGGAAGTATATTTCGGCGAGTTCCCGTTAATGACCGATACGGGGACTTTTATTATCAATGGTGACGAAAGAGTCGTTGTCTCCCAGATCCAGCGTCCGCCAGGGGTTTCTTTTGAGGAAGAACTTCACCCCACAGGCAAAAGCATTTTTCACGGAAGGATCATCCCGACGCGCGGAGCCTGGTTTGAGATCAAATATGACCTCAACAACGTTTTTCTGGCCTACGTTGACCGCCGTAGAAATTTTCCGGCCACACAGATTTTGCGCATCATGGGCTTGTCTACCATCGAGGACATGAAGGCCATGCTTGGTGAGAATTTTGAAAAGATCAAGCCAACCCTCGAGAAAGACCATACCACTACCAAAGAAGAAGCCCTCCTTGATTTTTACCGCAAGATGCGTCCCACCGAGCCGGCAACGGTTGAGGTGGCGGATACGCTGTTTTTTCGGTTATTTTTTGACCCCAAACGCTACGATTTAAGCAAAGTCGGACGCCATATTATCAATCGTAAATTGAATATGGATTCACCTCTTGAAAATCGTGTCTTGGACATCAAGATGGTCATCGAGGTCATCCGCTATTTGATGAATTTGCGTAATGGCGTCGGCGAGACCGATGATATCGACCATTTGGGCAACCGGCGCATTAAAACGGTCGGCGAATTGGTCCAGAACCAGGTGCGTATCGGCCTTGCGCGTCTGGAGCGTTCGATCAAAGAGCGTTTGGTCGTCATGAGCAATTTTGAAAATCTTACTGCTCATCACTTGATCAACTCCAGACTTTTTTCGAATCAGATCCAGGATTTCTTTGCCCGCAGTCAATTGTCCCAGTTCATGGACCAGGTCAATCCGCTTTCCGAGATGACCCATAAGAGACGCTTGAGCGCTCTGGGTCCCGGGGGATTGTCCCGCGAGCGTGCAGGTTTTGAAGTTCGCGACGTTCATCATACGCATTACGGCCGGGTGTGTCCTATTGAAACCCCTGAAGGGCCGAATATCGGGCTTATCGCGTCATTGACCAATTGTGCCCGTGTTAACGAATTGGGTTTTATTGAAACCCCATATCGCAAAGTCAACGAAGGACATGTTGCCAATAAGATCGAATATTTGACCGCCGATAAAGATCAGAACGAGCATATCGCGCAGGCCAATTCCTTGATCGATAAGAGCGGGAATTTCTCCGAAAAGGAAGTTTCCTGCCGTTATAAGACAGATTTCCCGAAGGTAGCTCCGAAGAATGTCACTTACATGGATGTTTCCTCGCTTCAGGTTGTTTCGGTCGCCGCGGCACTGATCCCATTCCTTGAGCATGACGACGCTAACCGCGCGTTGATGGGTTCCAACATGCAGCGCCAGGCTGTCCCGGGCATGATCCCGGAAGTTCCTTATGTCTCGACGGGAATGGAGGGAAAAGTGGCCCAGGATTCCGGTGTAGTTGTTCTGGCCAAGCAATCGGGCACTGTTACCAAAGTCGATGCGCGCGAGATCACAATCGGCGATACCGTTTATCCATTGAAAAATTTTCAGCGGACCAACGCGAACACGTGCATTCAGCAAAGACCTTTGGTCAACGTCGGCGATAAAGTTCAGGTGGGCGACCCAATCGCAGACGGCATCGGGACCAAGGATGGCCAATTGGCGCTTGGTTGTAACGTTTTGGTCGCGTTTATGCCCTGGCGCGGGTTTAATTTCGAAGACGCCATTTTGATCAACGAACGGTTAGTCCGTGAAGATAAATTTACATCGATCCATATTGAACGTTTTGAGGTCGAATGCCGTGAAACGCGTTTGGGTAACGAGGAAATCACGCGTGATATTCCCAACGTCGGAGAAGACGCTCTCGTGAATCTCAATGAAGACGGTATTATCCGCATCGGGGCTGAGGTCAAATCCGGGGATATTTTGGTCGGCAAAGTAACGCCCAAAAGCGAAAAGGAACTTTCCCCGGAGGAACGGCTTTTACGCGCGATCTTTGGCGAGAAGGCGGCGGATATCCGCGATACTTCCCTGACGCTTCCTCCCGGCATTGAAGGTGTCGTTGTCCACGCGGAGATCTTCCAGCGGGCCGAGCGCGGGCGCAAGACCAAAGATGACAAGAAAAAAGAAATAGATGCCGTTGAGAAGATCAAGGCCTATTACAAGCAGGAGATCGAATTTGCCGAGGGAGAGAAGCAAAAGAAGATCTGCAAGCTTTTGAATATCGACAAGAGGAGGATCGGCAATATCCGTTTTGATGAATTCGAAGAGGATTCCGAAGAGTATGAAGTCGTCCGTTTTTATGACGATAAGATCGCCGAATTAGTCGAGGAAGAGATCCAGGAAACCGAACGTATCCGCCGCGGCGATGAATTACCTGCAGGCGTCTTGAAACGAGTTGTTGCTTATATCGCCACCAAGCGCAAGGTCGCCGAAGGCGATAAAATGGCCGGTCGTCATGGGAATAAAGGTATTGTTTCGCGGATTTTGCCCGAAGAGGACATGCCATTTCTGGAAGACGGTACGGCGGTCGATATCGTTTTGAATCCGTTGGGCGTTCCCTCTCGTATGAACGTCGGCCAACTTTTGGAGACCCATCTGGGCTGGGCCGCGAAGGCGTTGGGATTCTACGCCGTCACACCGGTCTTTAACGGGGCGACCGAAACGGAGATACGCGCCTGCCTCAAAGAGGCGGGATTGCCGGAAGACGGCAAGACAACTGTCATTGACGGGCATACTGGAATCCCATTCGAGCAGAAAGTCACAGTGGGATACATTTATATGCTCAAGCTGAATCACCTTGTTGACGAAAAGATCCACGCCCGCTCCATTGGCCCTTATTCGCTGGTCACGCAACAACCGCTGGGTGGAAAAGCGCATTTTGGCGGACAGCGTTTCGGAGAAATGGAAGTTTGGGCGCTCGAGGCCTATGGGGCCGCCTACACGTTGCAGGAAATGTTGACGGTCAAAAGTGACGATGTTATCGGGCGCAGCCGCATGTATGAGTCCATCGTTAAGGGACAACACAAGCTTGAAACGGGAACGCCGGAATCTTTCAATGTTCTCGTTAAAGAACTCCAGGGTTTATGTTTGGACATTCAGGTTATTAAAATGGCATCCGAGCAGCAACAAGAGGTAGACAAGGCCGAGAAGGCCGATAAGGCAGACAATAAACTTCTAACCAAACTTAGAGAAAAAGCTTAAGAAAATGGCTAGCCAAAAAGAAGAACTCCAGAATCGTGATTATGTCGCAATCCGTATAGCCTCACCGGAAAAGATCCGCTCGTGGTCTTTTGGTGTCGTCAAGAAAGCGGAGACGCTTAATTACAGAACGTTGAAACCGGAGAAAGACGGGCTTTTTTGCGAAAAGATCTTCGGGCCGGTACGCGACTGGGAATGTAATTGCGGTAAATATAAAGGGATCAAGTTCAAAGGGATTACTTGCGATCGGTGTGGTGTCTTGGTGACGCGTTCTTCCGTGCGCCGTGAGCGCATGGGGCATATTGAGTTGGCCTGCCCGGTTACGCATGTCTGGTTCTATAAGACTGTCCCCAGCCGTTTGTCCGCTTTGTTGCAAGTCACCTTGCGCGACATGGAAAAACTCATCTATTATGAGGAATACATCGTTGTCGATCCCGGAAATACACCTTTAAAGAAGAATCAGCTTTTAAGCGAGGATGAATATCAAGAAGCGTTGATCAAATATGGCGGCGGATTCAAATCCAAGATCGGTGCCGAAGCCGTGCGTGACCTTTTAAAAGAGCTCGATCTGACCGCGTTATGCAAGAAGTTGCGCAAAGACCTGGAAAAAGCCAATCCGGCCGGGACAAACCATAAAAAGATCGCCAAGACGCTCAAAGTCGCCGAAGATTTCAAGAAATCGGGCAATTCACCGGACTGGATGGTCTTGGGCGTTCTGCCGGTCATTCCGCCGGATCTGCGTCCATTGGTTCCGCTCGAAGGAGGCCGGTTCGCCACATCAGATCTTAACGATCTTTATCGTCGCGTTATCAACCGTAATAATCGTCTTAAAAAGTTGATCGATCTTAAGGCGCCGGAGATCATCTGCCGTAACGAAAAGCGGATGCTCCAGGAAGCTGTTGATGCCCTTTTGGACAACGGGCGTCATGGCCGGCCTGTGCTGGGTGCCGGTAACCGTCCCTTGAAATCCCTTTCCGATATGTTAAAGGGAAAACAAGGGCGATTCCGGATGAATCTTTTGGGAAAACGCGTCGATTATTCGGGACGTTCCGTCATCGTCGTTGGGCCGAATTTGAAATTGCACCAGTGTGGGTTGCCCAAAAAGATGGCGCTGGAATTATTCGAGCCATTTATCATTCGTAAATTGCGCGAAAAAGGATATGTTCATACCATCAAAGGCGCCAAGCGAATGGTGGAGAAAGAAAAAGCAGAAGTCTGGGATATCCTCGATGAGGTCATCCAGGACCATCCGGTCATGCTTAACCGCGCTCCCACGCTTCACCGTTTAAGTATCCAGGCGTTTTACCCTACGCTTGTTGAGGGGAAAGCCATCAAATTGCATCCGTTGGTGTGCGCGGCTTTCAACGCGGACTTCGATGGTGACCAGATGGCCGTCCACGTGCCACTTTCCCTGGAAGCTCAGATGGAATGCCGATTGGAACTTTTATCGATTAATAATTTGTTCTCACCCGCCGACGGCAGGCCGATCGTCACCCCTTCGCAGGATATGGTCTTGGGTCTTTATTACCTTACGAAGGAAGACGAGAAGAGCGGAGGGGATACTCGCATCTATTCCACGCCGCAAGAGGTTATTGTTGCTTTTTATGACGGCCTCTTGGGGCTTCATAAACGTATTAAGTTGCGCACGCGTATTCCTGCCTGGGGTGAGGAAAAGCCTTCTTTGATCATTTCTCAGGAAGAAGCCCTGGAAAAAGCGGATGAAAAGAAAACAAAGAAGGAAGAGAAAGCTAAAAAGGAAGAAAAAAGTGAACTGTCCATCATCGAAACGACCGTTGGGCGTGTTATTTTTAATGAGTCCATTTTTCCTGAGTTCGGTTTTGTCAATGAACTGCTGGATAAAAAGAAGGTCGGCGCGGTCATTTCAGATTGCTACAAGCGTTTTGGTCAAGGAAAGACCATTAAGCTTTTGGATAATTTAAAGGAATTAGGATTCATCAACGCGACCTTGGCGGGGATATCGATCGGTATTGGCGACATGACCATACCGCAGGAAAAGCCGGAGATCCTTAAGAATTCGAAGCAGGAAGTCGCGAAAGTCGAAGATCAGTACCGTAAAGGTATCATCACCGGACGCGAGCGTTATAACAAGATTATTGATATCTGGACGCATACGACGGAAACCATGTCGGACCTCGTGTTCAAGCAGATGGATCCGTTTAACCCCGTTTTCATCATGGCCGATTCGGGCGCGCGCGGATCTCGTTTACAGATACGTCAGCTTTCCGGGATGCGCGGGCTGATGGCCAAACCTTCGGGTGAAATTATCGAGAACCCTATCACGGCGAGTTTCCGTGAAGGTTTGACGGTTTTGGAATATTTTATTTCAACGCACGGTGCGCGTAAGGGTCTGGCGGATACGGCTTTGAAAACAGCCGACGCCGGATATTTGACCCGTCGTTTAGTCGATGTGGCCCAGGAAATCGTCGTTACCGTTGAGGATTGCGGAACGCTCAATGGCATCACGGTTTCCGCCATTGTTGAAGGTGATGAACTGGTCGTTAGCCTTAAAGAGCGTATTACTGGACGCGTGGCTTTGGACAGTATTGTTGATATTGTCACCGATCAGAAAGTTGTCGAGGCCGGAGAAGTCATTGATGAAGAAACGGCGGAATTTATCGAGCATTTGGGTATCGAAAAGGTGCGTATCCGTAGCGTTTTGACCTGCGAGGCCGCGCGTGGCGTTTGCGTGAAATGTTATGGGCGGAACTTAGCCACCCAGCGTCACGTCGAGATCGGCGAAGCAGTTGGAACTATTGCTGCTCAAAGTATCGGTGAGCCCGGAACCCAGCTGACCATGCGTACGTTCCACATCGGTGGAACGGCAAGCCGCTCCATCGAACAATCTTTCTATAAAGCCAAGAACGCGGGAACTGTTAAATATCACCAGCTGAGAGTCGTCGCTAAGGGCAGCGAATTCATCGTCCTTAATCGTAATGGTTCAGTCAGCATCAATAACGAGTATGGCCGCGAATTCGAACGCTATCAGCTTCCGCAGGGTGCGGTTTTGAACATCCCGGATGGCGCGACGGTTGCCAAAGATAAAGTATTTGTCACGTGGGATCCCTATACGGTGCCGATCATCACGGAAGTCAAAGGTGTCGTCAATTCGGAAGACCTTATCCCCGATGTAACGGTTCAGGAAGAGCAGAATCCGGTGACCGGTGTTACCGAACGTGTTGTCGTTGAACATAAACAGGAATATCATCCGCAGATCATCATGACCGATGAGAAAAAAGAGATTGTCGGTATTTATTCGATCCCCATCGGCGCGCATATTCTCGTTAAAGATAAACAGCAGATCAATGGTGGTGATCTGATCGCGAAAATTCCGCGTGGTGCCGGTAAAACGCGGGACATTACCGGTGGTCTTCCGCGCGTGGCGGAATTATTCGAGGCCAGACGTCCAAAGGATCCGGCCGTCATCAGTGAGATCGACGGGACAGTTGAGTTCGGTCAAGACAAGAAGGGGCGCCGGACTATTATTGTCCGAAGTCCGACGGGAATGAACTCGGAATATACGATCCCTCATGGAAAACATCCCAATGTCTATAAAGGCGACAGGGTATTTGCCGGACAGCAGTTGACGGACGGCCCCGTCGTTCCGCATGATATCTTGCGTGTCTGCGGGGATAAAGTGCTTCAGGAGTATTTGCTCAACGAGGTCCAGGAAGTCTATCGTTTGCAAGGTGTACGTATCAACGATAAGCACATCGAGCTCATTATCGGGCAGATGCTCAAAAAAGTTAAGATCGAAGATTCCGGCGATACGGAATTTTTGATCGGCGAACAGATCAATCGGGTCACTTTTAAGAAGGCCAATGAAGAAGTCATGAAAAAAAAGGGCAAGCCGGCCAAGGCGACACCGCTACTTTTGGGAATTACGAAAGTGTCTCTAACTACAGAGAGTTTCATATCTTCCGCAAGTTTCCAGGAGACGACAAGAGTGTTGACAGAGGCTGCCTCATCTGGTAAAATTGACCTCCTTTGCGGCCTGAAGGAAAATGTTATTGTGGGCCATCTAATCCCGGCGGGAACGGGCCTTAAAGAATACGAAAATGTTGAAGTGGTGAAATATGCCGACGATACAGCAACTCATCCGGAAACAAAGAGTACAGAAAATAAAGAAGGGTAAATCGCCTGCGCTCACGAACTGTCCGTTCCGACGGGGAGTTTGCCTGCAGGTTAAAACGATGACGCCGAAAAAACCGAACTCGGCGTTGCGCAAGATCGCCAGAGTGCGTTTGTCCAACAAGTTCGAGGTGACTTCATATATCCCCGGAGAAGGACATAACCTCCAGGAACATTCGATCGTGCTGGTGCGCGGCGGCCGCGTGAAAGATCTGCCCGGCGTGCGTTATCATATCGTGCGTGGAACATTGGATACCGCCGGTGTCGCGAAGCGCAAGAAATCTCGGTCGAAGTATGGAACTAAAAAGGATACAGGTAAATAATATATGCGTAGACGCAGTGCAGAACTAAGAGAAACAGCCCCCGATCCGAAATACGGCAATCGGTTGGTGACCAAATTTGTCAACGTCATCATGTTCGAAGGAAGAAAGACGACGGCCGAAAATATTGTTTACGGGGCGTTCGATCTGATCGATCAAAAAAATCACGAATTGGGTTCGGTGAAAGTATTTATTAAAGCGATCGACAATGTCCGTCCCAAGCTGGAAGTCAAGTCCAGACGCGTTGGCGGGGCAACGTATCAGGTTCCGCTTGAAGTGCCGGTCGCCCGGGGGAATTCCCTGGCGATGCGTTGGATCCGTGATTTCGCGCGCAAAAAAAAAGGCAAGCCCATGTCGGTTAAATTGGCTGATGAGCTTATTGCGGCAGCCAAAGGAGAAGGTCAAGCTATTAAGAAGCGAGATGACACTCATAAAATGGCAGAGGCGAACAAGGCCTTTGCGCACCTACGCTGGTAATATTGAAACTGCATCGGCCTTGTATGCAGAAATTAAAGCTGATGCAGTTCTTAATTAATAAGGGAAGTTTTAAAGACTATGGCAGCAGACGCAACACCATTACATGATGTAAGAAATATTGGGATCATCGCGCATATCGACGCGGGTAAGACGACGACGACCGAGCGCATCCTGTTTTATACTGGTGTCATCCATAAAATGGGAAGCGTGGATGATGGTAACGCGACCATGGACTGGATGGAACAGGAGCAGGAGCGCGGGATCACCATCACGGCGGCGAACACGACCTGTTTTTGGAACAAGAAAAAGATCAATATCATCGATACCCCCGGCCACGTGGATTTTACGATCGAAGTCGAACGATCTTTGAAAGTCCTGGATGGGGCCGTGATCGTTTTGTGCGGTACCAGCGGCGTGCAGTCCCAGACCGAAACGGTTTGGCGTCAGGCCGATCGATACAATGTTCCACGGCTCGCTTTTATCAACAAGCTCGATCGTTTGGGTGCGAGTTTCGAACGTGTCTTAAGCGATGTCCATGATCGCTTGGGCGCCAACGCGGCCGCGATCGCATTCCCCAACGGAACGGAAGATAGTTTTACAGGTATTGTGGATGTTGTTTTGGAGAAATATGTTACATATGAAGACGACTTAGGCGTCAATCGCACATTAAGCGACGTGCCTGCGGAACTTAAAGATAAATTAAAGCAGTATCGCCACACGTTGATCGAACGTCTCGCGGATGCCGATGATGAAATTGCGGAAAAATTCCTGGAGGAAAAAGAGATCAGCGTTGAGGATATTAAAAAGGCGATTCGACGCACGACCATCGCTGGTACATTTTTGCCCATTTTATGCGGGTCATCGCTTAAAAATAAGGGTGTTCAGTTGGTCCTGGATGCGGTTTGTGATTATCTGCCTTCGCCATTGGATGTTCCACCGGTTAAAGGCATCGATCCTGCGACGAAAGAAGAAATCACCCGCCCACCATCTGCCGGCGCCCCTTTAAGCGCTTTGGTATTTAAAATAGCAACAGATCCTTACGTGGGGAAATTGTTCTTTACGCGCATATATTCAGGGAAGATCATTTCAGGTGAGGGAGTCTATAATTCCACACAGCAAGTCAAAGAACGAATTTCAAAAATCGTTATTATGCACGCTAATAAGCAGGAGATCGTCCCTAAGGCGGAAGCCGGGGAAATTGTGGCGTTGGTCGGTATAAAGGAAAGCAAGTCCGGTGATACGTTATGCGATCAGGAAAAGAAAATTTTGCTCGAGAATATGCGTATCCCCGAACCGGTTGTCTCGATGTCCATCGAGCCTAAGACCAAGGCCGACCAGGACAAGATGGGGTTTACTTTAAAGAAATTTTTGGATGAGGATCCGTCGTTGCGCGTGCACTATGACCATGAAACGGCCCAGACGATCATTTCCGGAATGGGAGAATTGCATTTGGAAATTATTATTGACCGCATGAGGCGCGAATTCAATCTGGAAACGAATATCGGTCGGCCGCAGGTCGCGTATAAAGAAACGATCACCCGCAAAGTAGAAGATGTTGTAGGCAAACATATCAGTCAGAGTGGCGGCCGGGGGCAATACGGCCACGTTGTCATCAATGTGGAACCTGCCCAAGAACATGGGAAAGGTGTTGAATTTATTAATAAGATCAAAGGTGGAGCGATCCCGCGCGAATTTATTCCTGGTGTAGAAAAAGGGATCAAGGATGCCGCTTCTGCCGGTGTTTTGGCCGGTTATCCGGTAACGGACATTATTGTCACATTGATTGATGGTTCTTACCACGACGTCGATTCCAATGAGTTGGCGTTCCAGTTGGCTGCGAAGTTCGCTTTGCGGGAAGCGCTGCAAAAAGGCAAATCGGTATTCTTGGAACCGATCATGGATATCGAAGTTGTGGCACCAGAAGAATTTATGGGGGCTGTCGTGGGTGATTTGCAGACGCGAAGGGCCAAGATCGTTAACATGGGAACACGTGGAAAGATCAAGACGGCACGCTGTGAAGTGCCTTTGGCGGAGATGTTCAATTACGCCAATGCGGTACGTTCCTTAACTCAAGGACGGGCGACCTTTAGCATGGAGCCCGCCTTTTATGCGGAAGTGCCTCAATATGTCGCCGATAAGATCGTTGGGGCGCACCAGGAAGCTCTTGGAAAAAAGGGCTAATACATAAATAGAAAAGAAAATCATAAAGCATCATTATTTGAGAGTTTTTATGGGAAAGAAGGAGGCATAAGATGGCCAAAGAAAAGTTCGTAAGAAATAAACCGCACTTGAACATCGGAACCATCGGGCACGTCGATCACGGAAAAACGACCCTAAGCTCCGCTATTACCACCGTATTGGCAAAAAAAGGGTTGGCCCAGGCGCGCAGTTATGACTCCATTGACAACGCTCCGGAAGAAAAAGAGCGTGGTGTTACGATCAACATCTCGCATATCGAGTATGAAACCGAGAAAAGACACTACGCACACATCGACTGTCCCGGCCACGCCGACTATATCAAGAATATGATCACGGGTGCGGCCCAGATGGATGGCGCGATTCTCGTCGTTTCCGCCGCCGATGGCGCCATGCCTCAGACCAAAGAGCACATCCTTTTGGCCCGTCAGGTAAACGTTCCTTCCATTGTTGTCTTCCTTAATAAGTGCGATCAAGTCCAGGACGCAGAACTTTTCGAGCTCGTTGAGATGGAAATCCGCGACCTTTTGACCAAGTATAAATATGATGGTGACAAAACGCCGATTATTAAGGGAAGCGCCTTGGAGGCTTTGAACAACATTAATGATGATTCAAAGACCCAGCCTATCGTCGATCTGATGAAGGCTGTTGACGATTTCATCCCCGAACCTGTCCGCGAGCTGGATAAACCGTTCTTGATGGCCATCGAGGACGTGTTTTCCATCTCGGGTCGTGGAACGGTCGCTACCGGGCGTATCGAGCGCGGTAAAGTCAAGGTTGGCGAAGAAGTCGATCTCGTGGGAATGACCAAAGACATCAAAAAGACGGTTGTCACGGGCGTTGAAATGTTCCGCAAGGAACTTGATTTCGGTCAGGCCGGGGACAACGTCGGCTTGCTTTTGCGCGGTGTTGAAAAAGACGACATCCAAAGAGGCCAGGTTCTGGCCGCTGCCGGATCCATCACGCCGCACACCAAATTCAAGGCCAAGACATATATTTTGACCAAAGAAGAGGGTGGCCGTCATACGCCGTTCTTTAAAGGGTATCGTCCGCAATTTTATTTTCGTACGACGGACGTCACGGGATCGGCCAATCTTCCGGCCGGTGTTGAAATGTGTATGCCCGGTGATAACGTTGAACTGGAAGTGGAGTTAATTCAGCCCATCGCCATGGAAAAGGAATTACGTTTCGCTATCCGTGAAGGTGGCCATACGGTCGGTGCTGGCGTTATTCACCAGATCATCGCATAAAAACTGAGATTATCATGCAACAACAGCAAAAAATACGCATAAAACTCAAAGCATTCGATCACAGGTTGATCGACCAATCCGCCCAGGAGATCCTTGATACGGCCATTCGCACCGGTGCCAAAGTTTCCGGCCCCGTGCCTTTGCCGACGAAAAAGGAGCTCTACACGGTATTGCGGTCGCCTGTCATCGATAAAAAATCCAGGGAACAATTTCAGCTGGCCACCCATAAACGGCTCATTGACTTAATCGATCCAACGGCCAAGACCGTGGAAGCATTAAGGAAATTGAATTTGCCGGCGGGCGTGGATGTTGAGATCAAACAATAAAGGCGGCGCTGAAATCATGATTCGCGGTTTATTAGGGAAAAAATTGGGCATGACGCAGATCTTCGGCAAGGACGGCGATGTCGTTCCTGTCACTGTTCTCGAGGCCGGCCCGTGTATCGTCTTGGGATTGCAGGATTCTCCTAAAAAGGTGAAAGTGGGCTTTGGACAGGTCAAGGAATCACGCGTTAACAAACCCATGCTTGGTTTTTACAAAAAGACCGGTGTGGCGCCTTTGCGTGTCATTAAAGAGTTTGAATCAACAGACAACAAGGATTACAAGGTCGGGCAGGAATTGAAGGCCGATGTTTTCAAACCCGGCGAGTTCGTCGATGTCCGCGGAACCTCCATTGGTAAAGGGTTCCAGGGCGGGATGAAACGGTGGCACTGGATGGGCGGCCCTGCCGCGCACGGTTCTATGCACCACCGTCGCGTGGGATCCATCGGCGCCAGCGCCGATCCTTCCCGAACGCTGCGCGGGACGAACATGCCCGGGCACATGGGCGCGCGCAAGATCACGGCCCAAGGATTGCGCGTGATGGGCGTTGACGCAGAGAAAAATACCATTCTTCTGAAAGGCGTTGTTCCAGGGCACAAGAACGCGTACATTGAAATTTATCGTTCCAAGAAAAAGGCCTTCAAACCTTTGGACGAGGAACGTAAGGCTGTTGTCCGTAAAGTCAATCCTATGAAGCAAAGCAAGGCCAAAGCAGCGGGTAAGGGGAAATAACGTGTCAAGTCTGCAAGTTTTAAACATTGAAGGGAAAGACTCGGGGACTATCGATCTTCCCAAGGAGATCTTCGGTGAGGATATCAAGCAGGACGTGATCCATCAGGCGATCCTCATGTATCAGGCCTCCGAGAGGCAGGGTAACGCCTCGACAAAGACCCGCAAAGAGGTTTCCGGCGGCGGTATCAAGCCTTGGCGCCAGAAAGGGACCGGACGCGCTCGTCATGGTTCCATTCGTTCGCCGTTGTGGAAAAAAGGCGGCATCGTTTTCGGCCCGCATCCCAGGGATTTCAGCTACAGTGTTCCCCAGAAGGTCCGCCAAGGGGCTTTGCGGGAAACTTTGAACGTGAAATATCAAGGCAAGAATTTGATCTGTGTCGATGATCTTAAAAAACCGTTCGCGAAAACAAAAGAGTTCGCCGCGATCCTGAAGAATTTGAGCCTTAGCGGGAAAGTGCTCGCGCTTTTGGATGGTTGCGACCCCAGCGTGCAGAGAGTATCCCGCAATATTCCGCGGTTTCGTTTGATGCGTTCACAGGATGTTAACGCGTATGATATCCTGCGCCATAAAAAGATTTTGGTCACCAAAACCGCGTTCAATAATTTATTGGAGCGCATAACCAAATGATGCACGCGTACGATGTCGTTAAAAATCTGGTGCGTACCGAGCGGGCGACTTTTCTGGAACCGCAGCGCAAGTACCTCTTTCAGGTGGCCAACAGCGCCAATAAAATCCAGATCCGTCAGGCCGTGGAAGAAATTTATAAGGTTAAGGTTGAGGCGGTTAATACTTCTATTGTTCCTGGAAAGCTCAGACGCGTCCGGCAGGAACTGGGGAGAACGACCCCTTGGAAAAAAGCGATCGTCACTCTCAAGGACGGGCATAAGATTGAGGTCAC
Organism: uncultured Planctomycetales bacterium; assembly: GCA_964364455.1. Lineage (GTDB taxonomy): Bacteria > Omnitrophota > Gorgyraeia > Zapsychrales > Zapsychraceae > UBA10015. The sequence goes on from CAYIMR010000005.1 coordinate 24,120, forward strand.
ATAAGATATGGGTATCCGAAGATTTAGACCGGTCACAAGTACGTTACGCCATACGGCCATTGCCGATTTCGCGGAAATCACCAAAGGAAAGCCTGAAAAGAATCTCCTCAGGCCGTTAAAAAGCTCTGGCGGGCGCAATATGTATGGGCGCATCACCATGCGTTATCGTGGCGGCGGACACAAAAGAATGTATCGCCTGATCGATTTCAGAAGAGATCGTGTCGACCAGGAATGTACAGTCCTGGCTATAGAATACGATCCGAATCGTACTGCGCGCATTGCATTGATCCAATATCCGGACGGGATCAAGTCTTACATACTTGCCCCGATGGATTTAAAACCAGGCGACAAAGTGATCAGCACTATCAATAAGGAAGCGGAGATCAAGCCTGGCAATTGCATGCCGTTACGTCGTATCCCGTTGGGGACAGCGTTGCACAATATTGAACTTAAGCCTGGACAGGGCGGAAAGATCGCCCGATCCGCGGGAACATCTATTCAGCTCGTTGCCAAAGAGGGAGATTATGCCTTTATCCGCATGCCGTCGAGCGAAGTGAGGAAGGTCCGGATCGATTGCCGGTCATCTATCGGGCAGATCGGCAATGTCGAGCATGAGACGCGTTCAATAGGAAAAGCGGGAAGAATGCGTTGGCTGGGGCATCGCCCGAAAGTCCGCGGGGTTGTCATGAACCCGGTGGACCACCCGCACGGTGGTGGCGAAGGTAAGGCTCCGCAGGGAAATCCGCATCCGGTCACGCCGTGGGGAAGACCGACCAAGGGATATAAAACTCGCAAGAAACAAAAATATTCGGATCAATATATCATTCGAAGAAGGGGATCCAAGTAATATGACGCGTTCAGTCAAGAAAGGCCCGTACGTTGAGGAATCTTTATTAAAGAAGCTGCGCCGGATGGTTTCCTCGGGACAAAGGCAACCGATCAAGACATGGTCGCGGCGCTCCACCATCACACCGGATTTTGTCGGCTACACGGTGGCCGTTCACGATGGCCGCAAGCACGTTCCCATTTTTATTACGGAAAATATGGTTGGACACAAATTCGGCGAATTTGCCCATACGCGCACGTTCAAAAAGCATAGCGGCGTCAAGGCTAAGAAAGCGGCGGATAAAACTTAAGGAATAACGAGCGATGATTACCTTGGCAAGAGCAAAGTTTATGCGCGTTTCACCCACGAAAGTCCGGCAGGTCATTGACCTGATCCGCGGCAAGGATGTGCTGACTTCACAGGCGATCCTCACGCACGTTCAGAAGGGATCGCGGCAGATGATCAGCAAGGTTTTAAACTCGGCCGTGGACAACGCCAAACAAAAAGGTCTTATGGAAGACCAGCTGTTCATCTCCAGGATCGTGGCCGATCAGGGGCCTTCCTGGAAACGGTTCCGTGCGGCGTCGTTCGGACGGGCAACGCCGATCTTGAAGAAAACGACCCATTTAACGATTGAACTGGATCTGAAAACCAAATAGGAGAATAAGCGTGGGACAAAAAGTTAATCCCTTAGCGTTACGTATCGGATACATCGAGAACTGGAGAAGCCTTTGGTTCGCGGATAAAAAACAATTCGCGCAGTATATTCTCGAGGACTACAAGATCCGTCAGTTCATCAAAAAACGTTTCGTGCAGGCCGCCGTTTCCAAGGTTGTTATCGAGCGTCTGGGAGATAAAATTAGAGTCATCATCCATACGGCGCGTCCCGGAGTTATTATCGGACGCCGCGGGGCGGATATAGACAAGTTACGGGCCGAATTGGGCGAAATCACTTCTAAGGAGATCACCATCGATCCGCAGGAGATCAAAAATCCGTCCATTGACGCCCAATTGATCGCGCAGAACATCGCGCTGCAGCTGGAAAAACGTATCGCGTTTCGCCGCGCGATGAAGCGGGCCATTGACCAGGCCATGTCTTCCGGTATCAAGGGGATCAAGATCAAATGCTCCGGACGCCTTAATGGCGCCGAGTTGGCGCGCAGCGAATCCTATCGCGTCGGCAAGCTTCCTTTGCAAACATTTCGCGCCCAGATCGAATATGGGTTCGCCGAGGCGTTGACGACGTACGGATTGTTGGGAGTGAAGGTGTGGACCAATAAAGGTGAAGTGATCAAGGAAATTAAACGTCAAGGCGAAACAAATACACTACAACAACCGCAGCAGCAAGCAGGTTTTAAGAAAGCTCCTTTTAATAAAAAGGATGCTCCGCGGTCTTAAGGATTTTTTAGTCAGGAGATAGAATTGCCATGGCTGTAATGCCTAGAAAAGTTAAGTACCGAAAGGCCCTTAAGGGTAAGATTCGCGGGATCGCTACATCGGGCAACAAGTTGCATTTCGGCGAATATGGTTTAAAGGCCATAGAGAACGGGATCATCCGGTCGAATCATATCGAGGCCTGCCGGGTGGCGGCGGCGCGCAAGATGAAAGGATCCGGAAAGATCTGGATCAACATTTTTCCCTATAAACCGGTGACTAAAAAACCTGCGGAAACGCGCATGGGAAAAGGAAAAGGGGATCTGTCCCATTGGATCTGCCCGATATATCGCGGGAAAATGCTTTTTGAGATCAGCGGCGTGCCGGAGGAGTTCGCCAAAATAGTTTGTCGTCTGATCGCCTTTAAGTTGCCGGTGCGGACGCGGTTTGTTACCCGCATGGGAGCCCACGTATGAAGAAAGACAAGAAAATAAGGGAATTGAACTCCGAAGAGTTGGCGAAAAAGAACAAAGACTTTAAGAGAGAATTGTACGACCTAAATTATCAGCGCAAAATGGGCAACGTGGAAAAACCGGCCCGCTTCAAAGCGTTAAGAAAAGAAATCGCCCGCGCCTTGACCATTTTACGGGAAAGAGAATTGGAAGATGAGCGAAACAGCAAAAAGGCCTAACCGGCGAAGATTTTTAGAGGGCACCGTCGTCAGTGACAAGATGAACAAGACGCGTGTTGTCCAGGTGCGCTGGACGACAAAGCATTCCCAATACCAGAAGGTTATGCAAAAGGCCTCAAAGTACAAGGCCCATGACGAGAAAAATGCGGCGAAGTTTGGAGATGTCGTGCGTATCATGGAAACCCGGCCTCTTTCGAAGGACAAGCGGTGGGTGATCATGGACATTGTCCAAAAGGCCGCCGTTTCACAGCAGCCGGCGAATTCAATATAAGGATACACATGCTTTATTTAAAGACATTATTAGATGTGGCGGATAATACGGGAGCGCGCAAGGCCTCGTTGATCGGTGTTATTCACGCCCAGGGAAGGCTTTGTGCGCGTATCGGGGATCTGGTGAGCCTCAATATCAAAGAATCCGCGCCCGATGCCGCCGTTAAAAAGGGCGAAAAGGCCAAGGGGATCATCGTTCGCACGAAAGCGCCTATTCGCCGTCCGGACGGCACGTATGTCCGTTTTGATACCAACGCCGTCGTTATCGTGGACGAAACGGGTAGCCCGAAGGGGACGCGCGTTTTTGGCCCCGTCGCCCGTGAGTTGCGGAATATGGAATACATGAAAATCGTGTCTTTAGCGCCAGAGGTTGTTTAGTATGCTGCGTATCAAAAAAGATGATCAGGTCAAAGTGATCGCCGGTAAGGATAAAGGCAAAACCGGGAAAGTCATGATAGTTTTCCCCAAGAAGCAACGGGCGCTTGTCGAGCGTATCAACTTGGTCAAAAAAGCCCAGCGCCGGACCCAGCAAAATCCCCAGGGAGGGATCGTGGAGATCGAAGCCCCGATCCATATTTCCAATATTATGCTCATCGATAAAAAAAGCAATCAGCCGACGCGTTTTAAGGCCGCTTTGCTTAAAGATGGGACGAAACAGCGCGTGGCTGCCAAAACCGGGGAGGGTGTTTAGCAATGATGCCGCGTTTGCAGCAGGAATATCGAGAAAAAACCGTGCCGAAAATGCAAGAGACCTTTGGCATCAAGAATCCTATGGCCGTCCCGCGCCTTGAAAAGATCGTCATTAACATGGGCGTTGGAAAAGCTATCGCCGATGTAAAGATCTTGGATGCTGCCGTTAAGGATCTGGCCACCATTACCGGGCAACAGCCGGTCGTCACGCGTGCGAAGAAAGCCATCTCGAATTTTAAGATCAGAGAAAAATTGCCCATCGGCTGTAAGGTCACCTTACGCCGGGCCATGATGTACGAGTTTTTAGATCGACTGGTGAACGTGGCGTTGCCGCGTATCCGCGATTTTAACGGCGTATCGACCAAATCTTTTGACAAGCAGGGGAATTATGCCATTGGGATATCGGAACAGGCGATCTTCCCGGAGATCGAAACGGGCAAGCTTTCGAACACGCAAGGAATGGATATTATATTAGTTTTTAACAAGGGACCACAAGAGCAGACCGAAGAACTTCTCAGGCTTTTGGGGATGCCGTTTACCAAAAAGTAAGAAGAAAGAGTGATATGGCCAGGAAAGCATTAGTACTGAAGGCAGCTAGAAAGCCGAAATTTTCAAGCCGAAAATATAACCGTTGTCAGATATGCGGCCGCGTACGATCGTATTATCGTCGATTCGGGCTATGCCGCATTTGTTTCCGGGAATTGGCCTGGCGCGGTGAAATTCCAGGGGTAAAAAAGGCCAGCTGGTAATTTATCTGGCGGATAAAACGAGGACTTATTTGATATGTCATTAAACGATCCAATCAGTGATTTGTTAACTACGATCCGTAACGGCGTTGGGGCCGACAAGGAAACCGTTGATATCCCGGCCTCGAAATTGAACGGACGGATCCTTGAGATTTTCAAGAACGACGGGTATATCGAGGACGTGCGCCTGATGAAAAATAACACGCAGGGGACGTTCAAGGTTTATTTAAAATATGACAATAAAAAGCCGGCCATTATGGGGTTGCGAAGAATTTCGAAGTCCGGGCTGAGGGTCTATCGCAAGAACGATGAGCTTCCCCATGTTCTTAACGGCTTGGGGACGGCGGTGCTCTCGACCTCCAAAGGGGTTATCTCGGATCGCGAGGCCAGGAAATTAAAAGTCGGCGGCGAAATTTTGTGTTACATTTGGTAATCGAAGGACGTTAAGTCATGTCACGCATAGGAAAAATACCGGTTGCGGTACCCAAGGAAGTCAAGATCATCCTTGATGCTTCCAAAGTGCATGTGGAAGGGCCGAAGGGAAAGCTGGAGTTGAACATCCCGTCAGGAATCAAGGTGGAATCCAAAGACGGCCAGTTGCTGGTTACCCGTCAGTCGGACATCAAACAAATGAAGGCGACGCACGGAACGATCCGTGCTTATCTGGTCAACATGGTAACCGGCGTGACGAAAGGCCACAAAAAAGATCTGGAAATACAGGGCTTGGGCTTTCGCGCGCAGTTACAGGGGAAAAAGATCGTTTTTAGCCTGGGGTTGAGCCATCCGGTTGAATTTGAGGTGCCTGACACTGTCAAAGTGGCGGTGCCGACTCAGACTTCTATCACGATCGAAGGCCCGGACAACATGGCCGTCGGCCAGGTGGCAGCGAGTATCCGCGCCATCAAGCCCGTGGAGCCGTATAAAGGCAAGGGCATTCGCTATGTGGGCGAATTTGTCCGTCGGAAACAAGGAAAATCTGTAACGAAATAAGGATCGAATTTTTATGGTACTTTTGAAAAAAGAATTAGGAAGAATTTACCGGCACCAACGGACTCGCCGCAGGATCATCGGGAACAACGAACGCCCCAGGGTGTGCGTGCACCGCAGTCTCAATAATTTTTATGTGCAGGTCATTGATGACGTCAGCCGTAAGGTCCTCTTCGGTTTGTCGACTTTGACCAAAGACGTGCGCACAAAGATCAAAAATGGCGGGAACGTGGATGCCGCAGCTCGTCTGGGTGAGATCTTCGCCGCCGCGGCCAAGAAAAAAGGGATCACGAAAATTTGCTTTGACCGTGGCGGTTATTTGTACCACGGCTGCGTGAGGGCTTTTGCCGAAGCCGCGCGTAAGGGTGGATTGGAATTCTAAGAGTGGATAAAGGAGATATGGAAGAGCAAAAAGAACAAATCAAAGATCCCGCGGATAAGGTGGAAGCCAGTATTAATAAAATTCCTGTGGTTGAAGAACAGCCGCCGGAACCTGTACGCAGGAAAAAAACCGGCGGTGAAGAAAATCGCTTTGGTAAAAAAGCGAAGGTCGCTTTTGAAAAATCCGCGGATTCAGAACCGGTCGAAGAGGTCATCTCCATTAACCGTATCACCAAAGTGACCAAGGGAGGCAAGAAGCTTTCTTTCAGCGCTTTGGTTGTTGTGGGAGATACCAAAGGACGTGTCGGGTATAGCCTAGAGAAGGCGGCGGAAGTTTCTATCGCTATCCGTAAGTCCATCGCATCGGCGAAAAAACAAATGATCAATGTGTCTTTGAGCGGATCGACGATACCTCATGAAATCATCGGCCGCTGCGGTGGAGCGACCGTCCTTTTGAAACCGGCGGCGGACGGAACCGGGGTTATCGCCGCAGGGCCCGTGCGCGCGGTTTGCGACGGCGTCGGTATCCGTAATATTTTGACGAAATGCCATCGTTCGAATAATCCGATCAATGTCGTTAAGGCGACGATGGACGGGCTTAGCCGTTTAAAGACCAGCCATAATCTGAAGAAAGAATAAAATGTATTTACACGAACTTAAATCACCTGTTGGCTCACGGAAAAGGAAAAAGCTCCTGGGGCGCGGTGCCGGATCCGGGCATGGGCGTACCAGTGGCCGCGGACAAAAAGGGCAGAATTCCCGCAGCAGCGGACGTAAGCTGGTGGGGACTTCGGAGGGAGGCCAGATGCCTTTGGCCAAACGTCTTCCGAAGGTCGGTTTTCGCAGCAAGCGCCCGATCCTTAATCAGGTCGTTGATCTCAAGCAATTGAATCAGTTGGAGAACGGAGCGGTCATCAATGTCGCATTCCTGAAGTCCCAGGGGTTGATCGAAAGTATCCATAAACCCTTCAAGATCCTGGGAGACGGCGAGTTGAAAAAATCCGTCGTTATTGAAGAGGGGAGTGTCTCCCAGGCGGCCCGAGAGAAGATCCTCAAGGCCGGGGGTAAGGTTCCAACGGCATGATCGCGTCATTCGCCAATTGTTTTAAGATACCTGAACTCAAGAAGAAAATATTTTTTACATTGGCCATTGTTGTGGCTTACCGGGTCGGGTGTTATCTTCCCACTCCGGGCGTCAACGGCTCGGTTTTAGCGGAATTTTTTCAGCGGCTTAGTTCCACATCCGGAGGGAGTATATTCGGGATCATGAATATGTTCTCCGGTGGAGCGTTGGAAAAGGCGACAGTGTTCGCCTTGGGGATCATGCCTTACATTTCCAGCTCCATTATCATGCAGCTTTTGACGGCCGTTATTCCGGCGCTGGAACGTCTGGCCAAGGAAGGCCAGGCCGGGTATCAGAAGATCAATCAGTACACGCGCTACGGCACGTTGGTTCTGGCGCTCACTCAGTCATTTTTTATCGCTCTTTGGCTTGAAGATAAATCGGGAACGGTATTTCAGGGATTGCAAGTCGTCAATAACCCGGGATGGGGATTCCGCATCGTGACCGTTTTGACGTTGTCGACCGGGACGCTCCTTTTGATGTGGTTGGGGGAACGTATTCAGGAACACGGTATTGGTAATGGGATATCCCTTATTATAACGGCGGGTATTCTTTCAGCGGCTCCTTCGGCCATGCAGATGTTGATCCGGTTGATGGCGCCTGCTTCTGCCGGTGCTGGTTCCGCGCAGCTGCAGCCGTTGATGCTGGTAATTATGGTTTGCTTTTTGATCGGTGTTATTTTTTCCATCACCCTGATCACGCAGGCGCAGCGCAAGATCCCGGTCCAATACGCCCGGCGCATCGTGGGCCGCAAGGTGTACGGCGGACAAAATACCTACATTCCGCTTAAAGTGGATACCTCGGGGGTCATCGCGATCATTTTCGCGCAGTCCATTATCCTTTTTCCGGCTACGCTGGCCAGCTTTATCCCCCATCAAGGATTTCAGTCCTTGACCAACATTTTTTTGCGGGGGCATATTTGGTATTACTTGGTCTATGGGTTGCTGATCGTATTTTTTTGCTATTTTTACACCGCCATTGTCTTTAATCCGGTCGACGTGGCCGAGAACATGAAAAAGCACGGCGGGTTCATCCCCGGAGTGCGCCCGGGAACGCAGACATCGGAATATCTGGATTTTATCATGACGCGTATCACGTTGGCGGGGGCGGTTTTTATTTGCGCGATCGCCATCATGCCGGACGCGATCATGGCTTATTTTAAAGTACCTTATTTAGTGGCATCGTTCTTTGGCGGGACGGGCGTTTTGATCATCGTCGGGGTCATGCTCGACACGATGAAACAGATTGAATCGCATCTGCTGACACGTCATTACGACGGCTTTATGCGTTCCGGGCAGATGATAAGGGGCAGGCGATGAGATTGGTGTTGCTCGGCCCACCCGGCGCCGGGAAAGGGACGTTGGCCGCCCTGTTAAAGGAAAGCCTGAAGTTGGTCCACATCTCTACCGGAGATATGCTTCGGGAGGAGATGAAAAAAGAAACGCCGATTGGCCAGGAAGCGAAGAAGTTCATTGAAAAAGGTGAACTTGTTCCTGATGAATTCGTTATCAAGCTCATTGAAAAGAAATTGACCGGCGGCAAACGTGTTGAGCACGGCTACATGCTGGATGGTTTCCCCAGGACGCGCAAACAGGCAGAAGATTTGGACCGGATATTGGGAGAGATCCGGCAGCCTTTGGATTACGCGTTATATATGGAGTCGACTTTACCGGTCATTATCCAGCGGCTGGGCGGACGGCGGGTGTGCAAGAACTGCGGCGCCTTATACCATATCCGGAACAAACCGCCGAAGAAGGACAAAATTTGTGACCTGTGCGGCGGGGAATTGTACCAGAGGGCCGATGACAATGAAGTCACGATCCGTACGCGCATGGATGTTTATTTGAAAAGTACCCGGCTGGTCATCGATTATTACCAGGCCCAGGGTAAATTAAAAAAACTTGATGGCGATAAGAATTCCGAAGAAGTACAGGCTGTTTTAATGCAAATATTTCATGAAGACCACAAACTCAATAAGCATTAAAACAGCCCAGGAAATCGCAATTTTACGTGACGCCGGGAAGATTCTGGCGGAGATCAGTGAAGATTTAAAACGTTCTTTAAGAGAGGGGATCACCACCAGGGAAGTGGATCAGGTGGCCGAGAAGTTGATCCGTCAAAGGGCAGTTGTTCCCGCCTTTAAGGGATATCGCGATTTTCCGGGTTGTGTATGTATATCGGTCAACGAGGAAGTCGTGCACGGAGTACCGGGCAACCGCTTGCTGCGCGCGGGCGATATCGTGAGCCTGGACGTTGGAATTATCCATAAGGGATATTATTCCGATACGGCCCTGACGGTGGGGATAGGAATGATCCGGGACGCTTTAAAGAAACTTCTGGATGTGACCAGCCAGTCCCTTGATAGGGGAATAGAGCAGGCCCGCGCGGGAAATCATTTGTCGGACATATCGCACGCGATCCAGACCTTTGTCGAGGCGAACCATTTTTCGATCGTGCGTGATTTTGTCGGACACGGCATCGGCAAGAGTTTACACGAAGATCCCGAGATCCCGAATTTCGGGCCAGCGCACAACGGGCCGATCCTCAAAGAAGGCATGGTTTTCGCCATTGAACCGATGGTGAACATGGGGACCTGGCAGACAAGGATTTCAGGGGACGGGTGGACGGTGGTCACCCAGGACGGCGCGCCGTCGGCGCATTTTGAACATACGGTAGCTATAATGGCCAAAGGGCCGGAGATCCTGACCCGAGGTGTAACGCATGGCTAAAGAAGAACTGATCGAAGTCGAAGGTGTCGTCAAAGAGGCATTGCCCAATGCCATGTTTCGCGTGGTGCTTGATAACGGGCATTTGGTGCTGGCACATATTTCCGGAAAGATCCGGAAGAATTTTATCCGGATCCTTCCGGGAGACAAAGTAAAAGTTGAACTTTCGCCTTATGATCTGACAAGGGGGCGAATAACATTCAGGGCATAAAAAATCATGAAAGTAAAATCGTCGGTTAAAAGAATTTGCGGGCATTGCAAGATCATCCGTCGAAAAGGTGTCGTTCGTGTGATCTGCTCAAACCCGAAACACAAACAGAGACAGGGGTAAAACAGCATGCCAAGAATTTTAGGTGTCGATATTCCCAAGCAAAAAAGGATCGAGGCGTCGTTGCCGTACCTTTATGGTATTGGACCGGCGCGGACCCGTGATATCTTGACACAGGCCAAGATCGATTTTAACCGTCGGGCCAAGGATTTGACCGATGAAGAGATCTCGCGTATCACCGCCATCATTCAAAGTGGCTATATCACCGAAGGCGATCTGCGCAGGGAGATCAACCAGAATATCAAAAGGCTCATGGATATCGGGGCTTACCGCGGGGTGAGACACCGCAAGGGGTTACCAGTACGCGGCCAGCGCACACGCACCAATGCCCGTACCCGTAAAGGAAAACGTGGTGGGCCCGGCGGCAAAAAAATGCCCGCGCCCGTTACGAAATCATAGTATCGACTAAAGAGGACATTTGTTTATGGAAAAAGAACCGAAACAGCAGCAACAACAGCCAGCCGTAGCAGCAGCGCAAGCGCAGCCGGAGAAGGCCACAAAGGCCAAAGATAAGGCAAAGAAAAAAGCCCTCAAAGGGATCACTTCCGGTGTAGCGCACATCAAAGCGTCGTTCAACAATACGATCGTCACTATCACCGATGCCACGGGAAACGTCATTACCTGGTCGACGCCGGGCATGGTCGGTTTTAACGGTTCGAAAAAATCGACGCCGTTCGCCGCGCAGGTTGCCGCGGCCGATGCCGCCCGCAGGGCGAAAGATCTGGGTTTGAGGACCGTTGAAGTCCTCGTGAAAGGTCCCGGCGCCGGACGCGAATCGGCTATCCGGGCATTACAGGCTAATGGATTGGCGGTCACCTCTATTAAAGACGTGACGCCTTTGCCACATAACGGATGCCGTCCCCGGAAAAAACGGCGGGTTTAATCTGGAGGAAGATAATTTATGGGAAGATATTTAGGTTCAAGTTGTAGATTATGCAGAAGGGAGGGAGAAAAGCTCTTTTTAAAGGGAACACGATGCATGACGTATCGTTGCGCCATGGAACGCCGGGCTTATGCCCCGGGTCAGCACGGTAATGCGCGTAAGACGAAACTTTCGAATTTCGGGTTGCATATGCGCGAGAAGCAAAAGGTCAAAAGAATTTACGGCATGTTCGAAAAGCA